>JBAWEQ010000157.1:0-3384 GCA_049591295.1 Acidobacteriota bacterium | reverse complement strand
TTCGCGCACGTCGCTCGCTGCCGCACTGTTGCACCAGACCCTCTGGTACCCTAACTTTATTAGATTGGGCTGGGGAGCGGCCATCCGGCCCTCTTTGCGAGACGGAAGGAAGTGGAAGACCATGCTGCCGCGCATAGACCACGTCATCGAAAAAGTCAAGCTGTACAATCCCAGCTCGGACTCGCGGCTGCTGCAGCGGGCCTACCTCTTTTCCGCCTACGCGCACGAGGGCCAGACGAGGGTTTCGGGAGAGCCCTACCTGGTCCACCCCGTGGCCGTCTGCGACATCCTGGCCGACCTGAAGGCGGACGACATCGCCATCGTCTCGGGACTTCTGCACGACGTGGTGGAGGACAACCTCTCCGTGAGCCTTCAGGAGATCCAGCGCCGGTTCGGGCCGGAGGTGAGCCACATCGTGGACGGGGTGACCAAGATCGAGGAGAAGGTCCCCCTTCAGAGCCGCGAAGAGCGCGAATGGGCTACGCTCCGGAAGGTGGTCCTGGCCATGGTGGACGACATCCGAGTGGTCCTCGTGAAGCTGGCGGACCGCCTCCACAACCTCCGGACCATGCAGGCGCTTCCCGAACACCGGAGGCCCACCAAGGCGCTGGAGACTCTCCAGATCTACGCCCCCATCGCCTACCGGCTCGGCATGGGCAAGATCAAGACCGAGCTGGAGGACCTGGGGTTCCGGTACGCCTATCCCGAAGAGTACGCCCGCCTGGCCCAGGCCCTCCAGGAGAAGCGCGCCTACAGCGACAATTTCATCGAGGAGACCCAGGCCGAAATCCGGAAGGCCCTGAGCGGCATCTCGGTCGAGGGCAGGGTGCACGGCCGCGTGAAGCACCTCTACAGCATCTGGCAGAAGTTGAAGCATCAGGGCATCGGCGTGGAGCACGTTTACGACTACATGGCCTTCCGCATTCTGGTGGGTTCGGTGAAGGACTGCTACGCCGTGCTCGGCGTGGTCCACAGCCTCTGGAAGCCCATTCCGGGCCGGTTCAAGGACTTCATCGCCATCCCGAAGGAGAACCACTACCGCTCCCTGCACACCTCCGTCATCGGTCCCAGCGGCCATCCCTTCGAGATCCAGATCCGGACCGAGCGCATGCACGAGGAGGCGGAGAACGGCCTGGCCGCCCACTGGCAGTACAAGGAGGGGCGGCTCTCCCAGAAGGACCAGAGCGACACCACCCAGTGGCTGCGCCAGCTCCTGGAGTGGAAGCAGGAGGGCCAGGGGGATACGGAGTTCATCCAGAACCTCAAGGTGGACCTCTACCCGAAGGAGGTCTACGTCTTCACTCCCAAGGGACAGGTGCTCTCCTTTCCACGCGGGGCCACTCCCATCGATTTCGCCTACTCCATCCACACCGAGGTGGGCCACCGCTGCGTGGGAGCCAAGCTCAACAACAAGCTGGTGCCGCTGAAGACGCCGATGAAAAGCGGGGACGTGGTGGAGATCGTCACCAATCCCTCTGGGCGGCCCTCGCGGGACTGGCTCAAGGCGGCCGTGACGGGGCGGGCGCTCAGCAAGATCAAGGCCTGGCTGAACGTGCAGGAGAAGGCGAGGGCCGTGGAGCTGGGCAAGGCCCTCCTGGACCGGGAGGTCAAGCGGCTGAAGACCACCCTGAAGGAGGCCCAGGACTCCGGGCTCCTCGCCGAGGCGCTCAAGAAGGCCTCCCTCCCCGACCTGGACTCGCTTCACGCCGAGATCGGCTACGGCAAGCTGTCGGCCAAGGTCTTCGCCCGGAAACTGGTGGAGCGGGGCGAGGAACCGGCCGCCGTTCCGGCCAAGGTGGCCGCACCGGACCCGCGCCAGCCGGCGCTGGTCGTGCGAGGCGCCTCCGACCTCCTCACGACGCTGGCCCGATGCTGCAACCCCATCCGCGGGGACGAGGTGGTGGGATTCATCTCGAGGGGACGAGGCCTGGTGGTGCACCGGGCCGACTGCCCCAACATCACCCGCCACGCCTACAATCCCGACCGCATCATGGAGGTCCACTGGGACGGGAAGGAGGCGGGCTCCCCCGGCCATGAGGTCCACGTCACCATCCAGACGGAGGACAAGGCGGGCATCGTGGCCGCCATCACCCAGGTGGTTGCCGATTCAAAGGCGCCCATCCGCCACATCGATGGGACCGTCACGGACAAGGGCGAGGGACTGGTGCGCCTCTCCCTGCTCATCAAGGACAAGAGCCACCTCAACCAGATCATCAGCCGCATCAGCCAGATCCAGGGCATTCTGGCCATCCGGCGGAGCAACCGGTAAGGGGCAAGCCGTCTCCGCAAACCCCGGAGGGAGGGACAATCCCAGTGGCCAGGGCCATGCTGCTCTATAACCCCGCCGCTCGCGCGGCGCCCGAGCCCTCCCTGCTCTCTCACATCGCCGCCGAGTTAGCCCTCCGCGGGTTCTTGGTGGAAGAGACGGCCTCCCGCGCCGCGGGCGATCTGGCCGTCCGCGCGGCCGCGGCCGTGCGGGAAGGCTTTCAGCGGGTGGTGATCTGCGGGGGCGACGGCAGCGTCCGCGAGGCTGCCCAGGGGCTGGCGGGGAGCGGCGTAGAGCTGGCCATCATCCCGCTCGGTACGGCCAACGTCCTGGCCCGGGAGATGCGTCTTCCCCTGCACAAGCTCATCGACTGCGCAAGCATCGCCGCCTCAGGCACCGCACGCGAGGTGGGTCTCGGGGTCGTGGGAGGGGATCGCGTCTTCACCTTCTGCGCCTCCGCCGGATTGGACTCTCTCGCCGTGGCTTCCGTGGACCTCGCCATGAAGCGCCAGACCGGTGCGTGGGCCTACGTCTACGCCGCGCTTCTGCACGTCGTCTCGGGGGATGTCCCTGCCCTCCAGGTGGAGCTGGATGACGGACGGCGGCTGGAGGCCTGCCAGCTCTTCATTCTCCACGCCAAACGATACGGCGCCGGCTTCCTGAGCGTGTCGCGGCACACCGGTCTGACGGCACCGACCTTCAGGGTCGTGGGTCTCGAACCGCCCCTCCTGCGCCATCTGCCGGCCCTGCTTCCCAGGCTGCTGCACGGCGGCCTGGACCGGGGCCCGGGCGTGTGGGCCGCCGATGCGGCGGCCCTGCGCATCGGCTCCGATTCCGCCGTGCCGATCGAGGCCGACGGCGACGATCTGGCGAGGACCCCCGTGGAGGTGACCCTCCGCCCGAAAGCCCTCAAGCTGGTCTTCCCGTGCGACGGCGCCTCCGAGGTCCGCTGACCCAAATCCCGCGATTGGACATGGAAATGGCGCCGAAAGGCAGATGGACAGTGGTTTCCGCGAAAGTCGGTCTTCACCCGCCAAGGGGGTTGGGTCGCTACCTCGCCCGGCCCAGGCCGGGCGAGGAAGCCCCAAGGGCGGGGTGGGGCCCCAACGGGCTTTGCC
>JBAWEQ010000156.1:0-50852 GCA_049591295.1 Acidobacteriota bacterium | reverse complement strand
GGGCCGAATCGTCTTGTACTGGAGGCGCAACCCAAAGTCCGGCGGGGACGCTCTTGGGGTCCAACCGCATAACCCACCGAACCGCCGTGTACGGACCCGTACGCACGGTGGTGTGACAGGGAAAGCCCGCGAGGGCCTACCTATGTCGATGGGGACAGGAGACAGGAACGGGTAACTGCACGGCCTGCCGGCCTCTTCGGCATCTCCTCATCTCCTCATCTCCTCATCACAACCCGGCGGGTCGAGGGCGGGGCGCCCGCGCCACCGGGGCGAAGGGGTTGTCGCAGCGATCCTTCGATCGCGGCCGCTCTTTCCCTTATCCGCCGCGATGGGGCGGTCGTGCCGTGAGAGGCGTTTCCCATCAGGCTGGATGAAAAGCGCGGGCGTTGGCGTTTTAAAAAAGGGACTAGTATTCTCTTTCAGTGCAGGGCGTGGTCGTTGCCTCGCCCCGAGAGGGCTTGAAAGGAGCAGGAGATGAGAAGAGGTGTCCTTTGGGTATCCGTGGCGGCCGCCTTGGCGATTGGGGCGGCGGCCCTGTTCGCGGGCCCGGCGGCTTCAGCCATCGACAACCAGGATGTGGTCAGGCTTCCCGGCAACGTGCCGGCGCAGGCGCGGCCGCAGAACGATTTCGGTCCGGCCGATCCGGCCCTCCCCATGAACCGCATCATCGTGCAGCTCAGGCGCAGCCCGGCGAAGGAGGCCGAGCTGAAGCAGTTCCTCGCCGCGCAGCAGGACCCCTCCTCACCCGACTACCACCGCTGGCTCACGCCGGAGCAGTTCGGAAAACGCTTCGGGCCGAGCCAGACTGATCTGGCCCTGGTGACCGGCTGGCTGAAGTCGGAGGGCTTCCGCATCGACGAGGTGGCCAAGGGGCGCATGTGGATCAACGTCTCGGGCACGGTGAGGGAGGTGGAGCAGGCCTTCCACACGAGCATCCACGAGTTCTATGTGGACGGCAAGATGCGCCACGCCAACACGCAGGACCCGGCCATCCCGAGAGCCCTGGAGGGCGTAGTGGCGGGCGTGGTGTCGCTGAACGACTTCCCCATCCAACCCATGAACTCCGGCTTTCGGCCCGTCGCGCCGCTCTGCCCCACGGGGCCTCGTCCGGCTTACACGAATGGAAGTGACCACTACCTGGCCCCCGCCGACTTCGCGACGATCTACGACGTGAACCCGCTCTACTCCTCGGGTATCACCGGCGCGGGCGTCACCATCGCCATCGTCGGGCGGACCGACATCGCCCTCTCGGACATCAACGGCTTCCGCAGCACCTTCGGCCTGCCGGCCAACCCGCCCACGATCATCGTGAATGGCCCCGATCCCGGCACGACCGGAGACGAGGTCGAGGCCGACCTGGACGTGGAGTGGTCCGGTGCAGTTGCACCGTACGCCACCATCGCCTACGTCGAATCCGCTTCCACCAATTCGACCGATGGAATCGACCTCTCGGCGCAGTACATCGTGGACAACAACCTGGCCCCCATCATGAGCACGAGCTACGGCCAGTGCGAAGACTACATCGGGACGGCGGGAAACGCCTTCTACAACAGCCTCTACCAGCAGGCGGCGGCGGAGGGGATCACGGCCTTCGTCTCGGCGGGGGACAGCGGGGCCGCCGGCTGCATGAGCGGGAGCTCCGACAGCCTGGGGGTCAACGGCCTGGGCTCCACGCCCTACACCGTCTGCGTAGGGGGCTCGGAGTTCATGGATACCTCCAACCCGAGCCAGTACTGGTCGAGCAACAACAGCTCCGTCTACGGCTCCGCCCTCTCCTACATCCCCGAGGAGGCCTGGAACGAGAGCGCCCTGGTCTCCGGCGGCTCGGGTGACTGGGCCACGGGCGGCGGCGCCTCCATCGTCTACCCCAAGCCCTCCTGGCAGGTGGCGCCGGGGGTGCCATCGGACGGCATGCGGGACGTGCCCGACGTGGCGTTGTCGGCGGCGGGCCACGACGGCTATCTGATCGCCTCGAGCGGGCAGATCGGCTCGGTGGGCGGCACGTCGGCCTCATCCCCCTCCTTCGCGGGGCTGATGGCCCTCATCGTCCAGAAGAGCAGCAACCAGCCGCAGGGCAATGCCAACGTCCGCCTCTATCAGCTCGGCAGCGCCCAGTACGGGAGCGGCGGACCGGCGGTCTTCCACGACGTCACCACGGGCAACAACACCGTACCCTCCGCGGCCGGTTTTTCTTGCGGCGTGGGCTACGACCAGTGCACGGGGCTGGGGACGGCCGACGCCACGGCCCTCGTGAACAACTGGGCGGCCTGCCCGGCCATCACCCTCTCGCCCTCCGCTCTCGCCAATGGCGTCGACGCGACGGCCTACAGCGCCACGATCTCGGCAACAGGCGGGGCCGCGCCCTACACCTACGCCGTCACCTCGGGCTCCCTGCCCGGCGGCCTGGCGCTGAGCAGCTCTGGCACCCTGAGCGGTACCCCCACGGCCTCGGGCAGCTCCAGCTTCACCGTCACGGCCACGGACGCGAACGGCTGCACGGGCAGCCAGGCCTACTCCCTCACGATCCTCGTCCAGCCGCCCGTCGTCACGGGGGTGACCAAGCTGGGCAACCCCTTCCGGCTCAAGGTGACGGGCAGCAACTTCAAGAGCGGCATCCAGGTCTTCATTGGCGGCTCCGCCACGGCTTGGAGCAACACGCTTCCGAAGAGCTCGAGCCTCCTGCTCATCAAGAAGGGCGCCTCCCTCAAGGCCCTCTTCCCCAAGGGCCAGAGCGTGGCCATCGAACTCGTCAACACGGACGGAGGCACGGGCACCACCAGCTACACGAGGTAGAGCAGCGCCGTTCCGGACACTCCAGGGGCGGGCTTCGGCCCGCCCCTTTTGGGGGACGAGGGAAGCACGAGGATTCACCGCGGAGGCGCGGAGGAGGCGGAGGAGGGGGGCACGCCTCACTGGGTCCTTGGCGGGAGGAAGCCCGCCGTTTCGATGTACTGCACTTCCCGGTCCCTCCGGATCCTGAGCCAGAAGCCCTTCGCAGCAGAAGACTCAGGATGATCGACACGGTTGGCGGCGTTCAGCGGCGTTCAGCGGCGTCCACAAGCGGGGAGCGGAACCTTCGAAGCAAGGCCTCCCATCCTCATCACCTCCTCGCCTTATCGCCTCATCGCTTCATCGCTTCATCGCTTCATCGCCTACTCGCCTGCTCGCTTACTCGCCCCCTCGCCTCATCACCTAATCCCCTCGTCACCTTTGCTATACTCACGCCATGCGAGTCCGGTTCCCGGCGATCCTGACGGCTCCGCTGCTCCTGCTCCTCCTCGCCGCTTCGGCCTGCTCGCCCCCCCCGGAGGCGCAGGGGCCGCAGCGGATCGGGGTGCCGCCGGAGCTGGAGAAGGTGCTGGCCTTCGGGCCGCACGCGGGCCTGGGGCCGGCGACCTTCGTGACGCTGCGCCCCTACGACCGGGCCAGGGACCTGGAGGTGCTGCTCTTCGCGAGCCGGTCTCCGGCCTTCGCGGGGATGGTGGTGCCGGGGCGGTGGGTGGGACTGCTGGCGCCGTGGACGCGGCCCCTGCCGGCCCAGTGGCTGAAGGGGGTCCGGCCGGACCTCGCCGCGAGCCTGGCCACCAAGGACGGCGTCCTGGCCCTGCCGCTGACCCTGGACGGCCCCGTCCTGCTCTACCGGCAGGACCTCTGGTCCTCCATGGGGCTGCCGCGGCCCGACACGCTGGCGGGGCTCAGGGACGCGCTCCTCCAGATCGCCTCGCTCCACCCCGAGCTGGATGCCCCCGTGGCCTCCGACCTGCCCGAGGACCAGCTCTTCTGGGCGCTGGCCTGGAGCTACGAGGGGAGCGACAGCCCCAACCTCTACAGCTATCCCAAGGTGTACGCCCTGCGGTTCATGCAGGAGTTCTCGCTCGCGGACCGCTCGGGCGGGGCCGAGCCGGGGAGCGCGCTCATGCGCGAGGGCAGGGCCGCCGTGCTCTTCTGCACGGGCCACGAGGCCGAGGGGCTCCTCAAGGCCGCCCCCGCCCCGTCCCGCTACGCGGTCGCCCCCCTTCCCGCCGCCTCCGGGCAGGCGCACTGCATCTTCGACGGATGGTGCCTGACGCGACCCGCGGGCAGCCTGACCGATCCCTCCACCTGGCGCACGCTGCTCTCCGAGCCCTTCCAGACCTACCTCCGGAAGAAGGGGTGGCAGCCCGTGTTGGAGTCGGCGGATGGGCAGAGGGGCGGTCCCGTCTTCACGGCCTTCCGGCACACCCAGTTCCACGCCCCGCCGGCCCTGGGGCCGCAGGGTGATGAGATCGTCATGGGCGCCATCCAGGACGCCCTGGCCGGTCCCATGGCGCCCGAGGAGACCCTGCGCCGGGCAGAGGCGCGGCTGAGGGCCAAGGGGGCGAAATGAGGGCCACGGGGAGGCTCGAGCCGAGGCTGAGGGGGCTGGCGGTGCGGGCGGCGCTGGCCGTTGCGCTGAGCACGCTGGTTTCCCTGACTCTCCTGGTGGTGGTGTGGCGGGGCCAGATCCGAGAGATCCGCCGGGAGATGGACGACTACGTGCGCGGGGAGGGGCTGGCCGTGGGACGCACCCTCCTCTACGACCTGGCCTCAGACCCCCGGGTGCTCAAGGTCCACCTCATCGAGCGCAGCCTCCTCAACGAGGCGCCGGAGACGGACAAGGACGCCGTCCCGCCGCCGCCCGAACTCCTGGAGTTGGTCAGAGCCAACGTGGAGCTGCCCGATACCCTCATCTGGTACCGCGCCCTCCAACTGGGGATGGCCGTGAGCTTGAGCCAGGTGGAGGACGCGCGCGAGGCGGTCTACGAGAAGAGCTTGCGGGAGACGGCGCGCGGCATCGAGGAGGACCTCTGGGCGAGGGTGACCTTCTCCGATCACCTGCGCGGTGTCCGCCTCGTGAGCAGCGGCGGCCTAGTCGTCTTGCAGGCAGGGGAGGAGGTCCCGCCGGACATCCACCCTCCCGCCGGTCGGGCCACCCTGGACCTCTCCCGGGAGCGGCTCCTGGTGGTCCTGCCCCTCTACGTGCAGACGCGCCGCTGGGGCACGGCCTTCCTGCTCATGGACCGCGGGGTGCTCGGGCGGGTCACCACGGAGATCACCTGGACGCTGAACGGCGGGCTTCTGATCCTGGGCCTCCTGCTCCTCCTCCTGCTCGGCTCCTGGGTGCTCTGGTGGGGCTCGCTGATGAAGGCCCTCAGAAGGGATGTGGTGGCCCCGGTGGTGGCCCTCGCGCGGAGGATGGAGGGATGGGCCCGGGACGAAAAGCCGGTGGAGCAGCCCGACGTCGGCGAGCCGGAGTGGCTGGGCCAGGCCTTCGACGGGCTCCTGGTGCGGATGGAGGAGCAGAAGGAGCAGCTCCTCACGGCCCAGCGGCTGGGGCTCATGGAGCGGATCGGCGCGGGCCTCTCGCACGAGCTCAACAACGCGCTCAACCCGGCCAGGCTCCGCCTCGAGGAGATGGCCCTGGAGGGGCGCACGCCGACCCGGGAGGACCTGAACAAGCTCCGGGAGTATCTGAAAGCGGCCCAGGCCATCCTGCGAGACCTCTCCATGGCGGGACGACGGAGCCTGGGCCCATCGGGGCGGTTGAGGCCGGGGGACTGGCTCTCTGTGGCCAGAAGGCTCCTGGAGCCTCATTTCGAGGGGGGTCCCAGGTTGGAGTGGGAGGTCTCGGAGGAGTCGCCGGTCCTGACCGGGGACCAGCAGGCCCTCATCCAGGTGGCCATGAACCTCATGCTGAACGCCAGGGACGCGGCCGCCCAGCGGGGCGAGGAGGGCACGGTCCGGGTAAGCCTCGCCGAGGAGCCCGGCGGGGTGGTCCTCAAGGTGGAGGACAACGGCCCCGGTATCCCCGAGGCGGTGGCGGGCCACCTTTTCGAACCCTTCGTGACGAGCAAGGAGACGGGCACGGGGCTGGGGCTCTTCGTGGTGGACGCGCTGCTCCGGAGGATGGGCGCCTCGATCCGGCTGGAGCCCAGGGAGGGCGGGGGCACGCGGGCCGTGGCCCTCTTCCCGCGTCGGCCCGCAGACGAGGAGGACGGCCATGGCCCCTGAGGCGCAGCAGCCGGACCTGACGCTCCTCCTGGTGGAGGACGACGCCAGGACGCGGGCGGAGCTGGACAGGATACTCGCGAAGCATGCCGGGCTGGCGATTCGCGTGGCGGCCACGCCCGAGGAGGCCCTGGCGGCGGCGGACGTGCAGCCCCCGCCCGACCTGGCCCTCATCGACCTGCGCCTTCCCGGCAAGGACGGCCTGACCCTCCTGGACGAGCTGCTCCTGAAGGTGCCCGCCCTCCTGGCCATCATCATGACGGGCTACGGCGAGGCCGAGACGGCCCGGGAGGCGAGGGAGCGCGGGGCCGTGGACTTCGTGGAGAAGCCGCTGGACCTGCCCTACCTCCTGGTGGTCCTCCGCCAGCTCTCGAGGGAGGCCCGCCTCAAGCGGGATCTCAGGGCGGGGGCGGCCCTCATGTCGGGGGTTCTGGAGATGATGCCCGACGGGATCAGGATGGCCGACGCCGCCGGCACGGCGCTCTACTCCAATCAGATCGGGCGGGCCCTCTGGGAGAGCGGCCACCGGGAGCCGGGCCAGCAGGCCCAGTACGAGGGCCGCGTGTACACCCTGGAACGGCGGGCGACGGGCGACAGGGTCCTCTGGCACTGGATCGACCTCACGCGCGCGCTGGAGCAGGAGCGCTTCGCCGCCTACAAGCAGATGGCGCGCTTCCTCGCTCACGAGCTTCGCAACCCCCTGACGCCCATGCGCCTCTGGCTCCAGGAGCTGCAGAGCACCCCCCCCGGCGAGGAGCAGTTCCGCGAGACGGCCAGCCGGGCCGTGGAGGTCCTCCTGGGGCAGGTGGACCGCCTCATGGAGCTGGCCGGGCGCTTCAGGGCGCTCGGCGAGATGGAGCCTCCGTCGCTTCAGCCAGTCGAGGTCACGACGATCCTCAGGGAGGTGGAGCAGGCCCTGGCGCCCTTCGCGGCCAAGGCCGGCGTCGGCCTCGCGGTGAAGACCGAGGGAGCGCTGCGCGCCATGGCCGACGAATCCAGCCTCTATCACCTGCTATTCAACCTGGTCCGCAACGCCGTGGAGGCCTCGGAGGGCAAGGGGGGCACGGTGCGCTTCGCCGCCCGCGCCGAGGGCCCCCTCTGCGTCCTCACGGTGGAGGACCACGGCGGAGGGCTTCCGCCCGAGGCCGCCGTCGCCCCCTTCACCCCCTACCTCACCACCAAGCCCGGCGGGACGGGCTTGGGTCTGCTCATCTGCCGGGAGCTCGCGGCCAGCATGGCCGGCCGGCTGGTCCTCTGCAATGCCCCCGGCGAGGGCCTCACCGCCCGCGTCGAGCTCAAACGAGGGGATTGAAGCAGGAATTCGGGAGGCGGAAAGAAGAGATCACCACAGAGACGCAGAGGCACAGAGAGATTGGGGGGAAATCGGAATTCCCCCCAAAAAGAACACCACCAAGGCACCAAGGCACCAAGGCACGAAGGATTGGGGGATTCGGGCAAAGCGCTCTCCTGTGCCCCTCCACTCTCCACCGCCACTGGGCCTCATGTCACTTCCGGCGCTGGACAACGACCGCATGCGGATGCTAGATTCGGTACCTGATAAGGTATCGTTGGAGGTGCAGATATGAGCAGCATAGCAGCGCGGGAGATCAAGCGGCGTGGGATGGCGGCCGTGGAGGAGGCTCTGGGCGAAGGCCCCGTGACCGTGGTGCGGGACGACGAGGCCCGCTACGTCATCTTGCGCACGGAGGACTACCAGGCGCTCCTGAACGATCTGGCGGAGGCGAGACTTCGGGCTTCGGAGGCGGACGTGGCGGCGGGCCGCGTCCGCAAGACGACTCCGAAAGAGATCCTGGCCGAGATCGCGAAATGAGCTGGGGCCTTGCGCGCACGAAAACCTTCTTGGCCACGGCGCGCAAGTTCTTCCGGCGGCACCCGGAACTCACGGGGGAGTTCGCCGACCTCCTCGAACAACTGCGGCAGGACCCCTTCGCACCGCGGCTGCGGATGCACCCCCTGAAGGGGAGGCACAAGGGGACGCACTCCGTTTCGCTCACCTACAGCTTCCGCGTCGTCGTGCTCGTGCGGATCACGCGGAAGGAGGTGATCCTCCTCGACATCGGCTCCCACGACGAGGTGTATCGGTAGGGGAGAGGTTCGGAAGGCGGAAAGAAGAGATCACCCCAGAGACGCAGAGGCACAGAGGGATCGGGGAAATTCAGAATTTCTAATCAAGAAACACCACCAAGGCACCAAGACACCAAGGGGCTGGGATTTGGGCAAAGCGCCCTCCTCGGCCCCTCCAGAGGTGCAAAGGCGCAGAGGGATCGGGGAAATTCAGAATTTCTAATCAAGAAACACCACCAAGGCACCAAGGCACGAAGGATTTGGGGATTCGGGCAAAGCGCCCTCCTCGGCCCCTCCACTCTCATCCTATCTCGCGTCTCCCATCTCGCGTCTAACGTCTCGCGTCTAACGTCTCCCGTCTAACGTTTCGCGTCTCGCGTCTCGCCCCACTTAGGAGCGCTCTCCAGAGCGCGACGGGTGATGCGGGTCGGGCGGATCGGCCTCTGGTGAGGCCTCCTACGAGTGGCCTCCTCATGCCATCTCGCGTCTTGCTTTTCGCCTCCAGCCCGGCGTCTACCCCCTCGCTTCCTTCAGCTCGGGCAGGGCGAGCATTTCGGTGAAGCCGCCGACGCGGGGGTGGTCGGGACGGGAGAGCCTGTTTTTGTCGCGGAAGGAGTGGGCCTTCTCCGGGTGGTCTATGCAGAGGACGCCGAATCCGAGTTCCTCGGCCGCGTCGAGCTCCCGGTTGGCGCCGTCGCCGACGAAGAGGCAGGTCGAAGCGTCCGCTCCGGCCCTCTGGAGGGCGGCCTGAAAGATGGTCGGCTCGGGTTTCATGGCCCCCACCTCGTAGGAGAAGACGAGCAGGTCCAGCCTCTGACGCAGCCCGAGCGGTGAGACGATGAAGGCGGTGGTAGCCGTGGCATTGCTGATGAGCCCCAGACGAAAGCCCCGCTGGCGCAAGGTGGCCAGGGCCTCTTCGGCCCCGTCGTAGAAGGAGGCGCAGGCCTGGATCGTCTCCACGTCGCGCCTGGCCACCTCGGACGCCGCCGCGCGGTCTTCGACTCCCATGGCCCCCAGGGCCTTGGCGGCTCGCTCGTAGGGGGTCTTGAGCCTGCCGGTGCTAGCTTCGGAGGAGGTGGCCCTCCAGGCGGCCACGAAGCGCTGGAAGTCCAGCCCCGCGGCCTCGGCGGCCTTCAACTTTCCCTCGTAGTAGAGGCCTTCGTCCACCCTGCACAGGGTGTCGAAGAGGTCGAAGAAGATCCAGCCAAATCCCATGTTCACCCCATTTCCGCGATGGAAACGCGGGTGCCTCCGGCCGCCGTTCGGATTCACGGCAGAAAGGCGTTGTCTCCTGGACGGGGAGGCCCCGGCGTCCTTTCTCTGCTCCGCGGGCCAAGCCCGGCGGAACCGAGGGCTGCCCTGAGGGCCCCGCCCCACGGGCAAAGCCCGATGGGGCCCCACCTCTCCCTTGGCGCCCTCTTCCCCCGGATCCAGTCCGGGATCGAGGGCCCCAATCCCTCAGGGGTATGACACCCTTTCTCCCTGTGCGTGATCTCTAGAGCCTTCCACGGCTATTCCCCTCCTCCATCGCGGGATTGGGGGTTCAGAAGCGCCGGCGCAGGATGTAGTCGGGAAGGAGGGCCAACAGCTCGCGGACGGGGCCGTCGGAGAAGATGCCGAGTGCCTCCTTGGCCTTGCGAGCATATTCGGCGGCGACCCCCTCGGCCTCGTGGAGCATGCCCGACTCCACCACCCGGTCGGCCACCTCTCGGAGGGTCTGGGGGTCGAAGCGGCGGCTGGCCACCACGGCCTCCACGAAGGCGCGGTCCTCGGGCGTTCCCTGCTCCAGCAGGAGGAGGACGGGCAGGGTCACCTTGCCCTCCTTCAGGTCGTTGCCCGCGGGTTTGCCGAGGGTCGCCTCGTCGGAGACGAAGTCCAGGCAGTCGTCCACGAGCTGGAAGGCGATGCCCATGTTCACGCCGAAATCCTCGAGGGCCTGCCTCACCGGCTCCGGTGATCCCGTCAGGTGCGCGGGGGTCTGGGCGCAGGCCGCGAAGAGGTGGGCCGTCTTGTTCTTGATGATCTCCAGGTTGTCCTCGCGCCGCAGGGTGAGATCCCACTTGCGGTGGCTCTGGATCAGCTCGCCCTCGATCAGGCGGAGGGTGGTCTTGGAGAGCAGGGGAAGGATGGGGCTCCAACCTTCCTGGACGGCTAGGTCCATGGCCATGATGAAAACGCGGTCCCCCATGAGGACGGCCAGTTCGGGCCCCCATCGCGAGGCCAGGGACGGCTGGCCCCTTCGGAGGAGGGCCTGGTCCACGATGTCGTCGTGGATGAGGGTGGCCGTGTGGATGAACTCGAAGATGGCCCCGAAGGCGATGTCCTTGTCCCCTTTGTAGCCGAGCATCTTGCTCACCAGGAGCAGGACGGTGGGCCGGATGCGCTTGCCACGGCTGGCGGCCAGGTAGGCGCCCATCTCGGCCACCGGCGTATAGGGCGAGCGGAGGTACTCGGCGATGAGCTTCTCCATCTGCGAGAGCCGGTCGCCGACGAGGCTCTGCACGCGCTGGCTGAGGTGCAGGAGCTCGGCCCGCTGGGGCAGGGATTTCAGCCGGGTGCCTGGACGCATGAGAACTCCCTCCACCGCTCCACCCCGCCCAACGCGCCGCGCCGCCGAAGCGGGGGCCGCCCGGAAGGGACGGCGGTCTCAGCATAACCCACTTCGATCGTTCGCTCCACCCCGGAGGGGGGACGCGAGATGCGATGAGGAGGCGAGACGCGATGAAGCGATTAAGCGATTAGGCGATGAAGCGAGAAGCGAGAAGCGAGAAGCGATGAAGCGAGAAACAAAGACGCGATGAAGCGATGAAGCGATGAAGCGAAACGCAAAGCGGCCGACGGGTGGATGTCCCCTCCCTTTCCCGTCCTTCTGGCGAGCGAAGCGAGTCCAGAATCCGATTCCGGACAAGCCGGAATGACGGTGCAAAGGAAGACGCCCGAAGGGGGCGCGGAGACGCGAAATGGGAGGCGCGAGGAGACGAGACGTGGAGAGGCAAGGGAGAGAGGGGAGGCGGGAAAGGCGTGGTGGAGAGAGGGGGCAAGGCGGGACGCCGCTACCTGAAACAAATGTTCCCAATCGTTTCGCTTGGCTTTCAATTTATTGATAACAAAGAACTATTTCCTTCTTGTACCTCCATATCGCCCATGAGTGAAACGAACGTTCTTGGCGGCGCTTGGGTGCACTCATTGAGGCAAATGCTGATAAATAAGGATATCTTGCTTGGCACGCTTCTTCCACTGGAAGGGTCTGTTCGAAAGGAGGTGTTTCATGACGTCTTCCAAGTGGATCAAAACCGCGGTGATGGCCGCCGGCCTCGGTGCCATGGTGGCGGCCGCGGCCGCCGGCGCCAAGCCCAGTGAGACCAAGGGCAAGTACTACATGCTCAAGACCTGTAAACCCTGCCACAAGGCGGGCTCGAAGGACGGTGAGGTGACCCCCCTCATTCACACGCAGGCCCAGTGGAAGTCCTACTTCGAGGCGGGCAAGCACGGCAAGGAGGAGCTCACCAAGTACCTCACCAAGGAACAGCTGCTCGACCTGGAAGCCTTCCTGGTTGCCCACGCTTCCGACTCGCCCCAGCCCATGACGTGCGGCGGCTGAGGCACCGAGATGAGGGCGGCAGGCACCCGTGCCTAAGGGTGCACCGAACCTATAGGAGGGATGAATGAGAAAGTTCATTTTGGCGGGACTGATGGCGGCCCTCCTCTTGCCCGTGGGGCTCATGGCCCAGAGCAACGAGGATCTCATGAAGCAGATCGAGGCGCTGAAGCAGCAGCTTCAGAGCCTCGAGGCCAAAGTGGCGGCCCAGGAGAAGGTCGTGGCTCAAGAGCAGGCCGCGCCGGCGCCCGCCCCTGGTCTGGAGAAGGAGGTCTCGAACCTGGACGCCCGCCTGTCGAAGGTGGAGGTCAAGACGGGATCAGACCGCATCAACTGGGGCGGCGACCTCCGCGTCGGCTACGGCTATCAGAACTGGCACATCGCACCCTACCAGCAGTTCACCGGTTTCAACCCGCAGACCCACATGCCCATGTTCCAGCAGGTTCCTGGCCAGGATTGGAACAATTCCATGGACTGGAGCCTTCGCATGCGCCTGACCATGAACGCGCAGGTCAACGACAACCTGAAATTCATGGGCCGGCTCTCCATGTACCAGCTCTACGGCGGGGCGGACGTGCCGATCTTCAACGGCTCCCCCAACACCGTCCTGGATTCCTTCAACTCGGCCAAGATCCCCAACAGCGACGTGCTGCACGTGGAGCGGGCCCTCATGGTGTACCGCTTCACCAACATCCCCTTCTCCTTCGCCATCGGCCGCATGAACACCAGCGACGGCCCGCCCCTCGAGATCCGCGATGAGAGCGAGCGGGACGGAACGCCCATGGCCATCATGGTGAACGCCGAGGTGGACGGCATCCACGCCGAGTACGGGCTCCATGGCCTGGGCCTCCCCGACGGCACCACGATCGGCATGTGCGCCGGCATAGGCTACGAGTCCGGCTTCGGCGGCGGCGGGCAGACGGCCGAGAGCTACACCATGACCCCCTTCGGCGTGGCTCGCATCAACGGCATGCGGGACACCAAGGTGGTGGGCCTCATCTACGACATGCCGCTCATGTGGATGGCCGGCAACACGGTCAACAGCGCCGAATTCATCCTCGGCTACAACCGCTTCAACGACATGATGGACATTCCCTACGGCGCGCTCCTCAACTTCCCCATCCCCGGCCCCTACGCCCAGTCCTCTCCCCAGTACGTGACCGCCACCCGGAACCTGGGCGACATGGACCAGTACGGCCTGACCTGGGAACACCACATCGGCGACAACTTCGTCTACTTCGTCAGCGGCGGTTACATCAAGAGTCATCCCAACGGCCAGGTCAGCCAGTACGGCTTCGGCGGCCTGCTGGGCGATCCCAACCACAGCCAGACCGGCAGCGCGTACTACACCGGCGTGCGGTGGAAGGCCACTCCCAAGTGGACCCTGGGCGCCGAGTTCAACCACGGCTCCAAGCGCTGGTACACCTTCACCCCGTCGGCCGGGGAGCCCAGCGACAAGCTGGCCGCCCGCGGCGACGTGTGGGAGGGCTACGTCCACTGGAACTTCAACAAGAACGTGATGCTCAAGATGGGCTACATCCACTACGACTATTCGACGGCCTACAGCGGGTGGCAGATCGCCCCCGCCAACCTGGACTACTTCAACCTGAACAACAACCCCCAGCTCTTCTATCCCTTCCCCAAGACCGTCAAGAACGCCTACGTCATGCTGGAGGCCCGCTTCTAACCCGTTCACCTCCGGGGCGGGGGGCGCGTCGGCGCCTCCCGCCCGACTCGTTTGGGAAGGGGACTGAGCCATGGAACGAACGCTGATGGACCGGCGAACCTTCGTGCAGGTGACGGCCTCGGGGGCGGCCGCCGGGGCTCTCGCCAGCCAGCTGGGCTGCCTCAAGCACTTCGAGAAGGGGAAGGGCGGCGCGGAGGCGCAGGAGCTCGTGGTCCCGACCACCTGCGAAGTGTGCCCCAACAAGTGTTCCGTGCTGGCCGTCGTGGACGACGGCGTCATCCATAAATTAAATCCCAATCCTGAAAGCCCTCGCTCCCGCGGCATGCTCTGCGCCCGCGGGAACGCGGCCGTGAAACAGGTTTATGATCCCGATCGTTTGAAGCAGCCATTGATCCGAGCGGGCGCAAGGGGTGAGGGGAAGTGGCGGCCCGTTTCCTGGGAGGAGGCCTGGGACTACACGGCCAAGAAGCTCTCCGAGATCAAGTCGAAGTACGGCCCCCAGGGAACCGTCTGGTCCTCCACGGAAGGCTTCCAGGAGGTCTTCTTCAAGAACTGCGGCCTCGCCTTCGGCTCCCCCAACATCGTCCGCCATCCAACGCTCTGCCTGGCCTCCGTGAACTTGGCCTACTCGGCCACCTTTGGGACGGTTCCGGCCTTCGACCTGGTGAACGCCGACTACGTCATCATGTCCGGGGCGAACCGCTTCGAGGCCATCATCATCCCCGACACCATGGACCTCATCGGGTCGGTGATGCTCAAGAAGGCCAAGCTGGTGTACCTCGACCCGCGCTTCACGGTGACCGCCTCCAAGGCCGACACCTGGTTCCCCATCCGGCCGGGCACCGACATGGCCTTCATCCTGGGCATGCTCAACGTGATCGTGGGCCAGGGGATCTACGACAAGGACTTCGTGGCCGGCTACACCACGGGCTTCGACAAGCTCCAGGAGCACGTGCAGAAGTACACGCCCGACTGGGCCGAGAAGGAGACCGGCATCCCGGCCAAGGAGATCATCCGAGTCGCGCACGAGTTCGCCGCCGCGGCGCCCCGGGCCTGCTATTACTCCGGCCGCCGCTCCTCCTGGTACCAGAACGACTTCCAGATGCGCCGGGCGCAGGCCATCCTGAACGCCGTGGTGGGCAACTGGGACCGCGAGGGCGGCATGGTTCCCAACGCCAGCATCCCCATGGGCGAATACCTCTTCATGCCCTGGGACGACCCGACCGCCTCCCGGGTGGACGAGATCGACAAGACCTTCCCCCTGGCGGCCAAGGGCGACGGGGCCTACCTGAAGCTCCGCGAGAACGTGCTCTCCGGCCAGCCCTACCCGGTCAAGGGCTGGATGGTCTACAAGCAGGACCCCATGAACGCCCTGCCCGAGCAGGCCAAGACCCTCAAGATGATCGAACAGATGGATTTCGTGGGCGTGATCGACTTCCAGATGAGCGACACGGCGTGGTACGCGGACGTGGTCCTCCCCGAGTCCCACTACCTGGAGCGCACCGACCCCATGGAGATGATGCCCGGCATCTGGCCGGCCATCGTGTACCGCCAGCAGGTGGTGAAGCCCGTCTACAACACCAAGCCCAACCTTGAGATCATCCAGGGCCTGGCCAAGCGGCTGCAGATTTCGGACTACTTCGACTACACCATCGATGACTGGGTCAAGGCGCAGGCCAAGGACATCCCCGTGCAGAACGCCTTCGACTACCTCCAGAAGCACGGCGTGGTGGTCACGCCGGGCTTCCCCAAGTACGGGAAGACGCTCAAGGGGGACTACCGCTTCATCACCAAGTCCGGCAAGATCGAGCTCTCCTCGGACAGGCTCCAGGAGAGCGGCTATGATCCGCTCCCCGTCTACAAGCCCCCGACGGAGCCGCAGGCCGGGCAGTTCCGGATGATCCTCGGCAGGCGGGCCTACTACACCCACGCCAACAACACCAACAACCCCTGGCTCCACGAGTTCGCCCCCCAGAACCATCTCTGGGTGAACCCGGAGCCGGCCCAGCGGTTAGGGATCAGGACGGGGGACCTCCTCGAAGTCTCCAGCAGGGCGGGGACCGTGCGGATCAAGGCGCACGTCACCGACGAGATCCGGCCCGACTGCGTCTTCATGCTCCACGGTTTCGGCAAGCACTCCCGGTGGCAGAAGCTGGCCTACGACAACGGCGCCTGCGACGCCCAGGTCCTCGAGACGGCGTGGGACCAGGTCTCGGGCAACGCGGCCTTCCACGAGACCTTCGTGACCATCCGCAAGGTCTGAGGAGGCGAGAATGGCTGACAAAGGCAAGAAGAAGCGCTACGCGTTGGTCCTCGACTCCAAGAAGTGCATGAACTGCAAGGCCTGCGTGGTGGCCTGCAAGGCCGAGAACGGGGTCCCCGTCGGCAAGTTCCGGAACTGGATCGACGAGGAGAAGCGGGGCGCCTACCCCAAGCTGCTCATGACCTTCGACCCGGGCCAGTGCATGCACTGCGAGAACCCATCGTGCGTGCGGGTCTGCCCTACGGGGGCGTCCTGGCAGCGCCCCGACGGCATCGTGCTCGTCAATTACAGCGAGTGCATCGGCTGCCGCTACTGCATGATCGCCTGCCCTTACGACGCCCGCTACTTCAGGGAGGACCTGGGGGTGGTGGACAAGTGCACCTTCTGCGTCCAGCGGGTGGACCGGGGCCAGCTCCCGGCTTGCGTGGAGACCTGCCCCTCCAAGGTGAGGGTCTTCGGCGACCTGGACGACCCCAACGGCGAACTCCAGGACCTGCTCTCCACCCGCCGGTATCTCGTCAAGAAACCCGAGACGGGCAACGGCCCGCAGCTCTACTACCTGCTTTAGGAGGACGCCATGAAGACCATCGAATGGGGGATCCTCATCGTGAACTACCTGTTCCTGGGCGGCCTCTCGGCGGGCATCTTCTTCGTCTCGGCGCTGGCCACCTACCTGCAGGAGGACGGCCAGCCGGCCTATCCCCGGATCGCCAGGTACGGGGCCATGATGGCCCCCTGGCCCGTGGCCCTCGGCTCCTTCCTGCTCATCTTCGACCTGGGCAACTGGTACCGCTTCTACAAGCTCTTCCTCCACTTCCGCTGGGAGAGCCCCATGTCCATCGGCTCCTGGCTGCTGCTGGTCTTCACCGGCATCACCTTCGCGGCCTTCTACGCGTGGCTGCCCGAGGAGGCCCGGCACCGGCTCTTCGCGTGGCTGCCCAAGCGCCTGGCCTTCCTCAGGCGGTTCGACCTGGACCTTTCGGCCTGGCGGCGCCCCTTGGCCATGCTGGGCTTCCCCTTCTCCATCGGCGTGGGAATCTACACCGGTGTGCTCCTGGGCGCCGTCCAGTCCCGCCCCTTCTGGAACACCAACCTGGTGGCCCAGATGTTCCTCTTCTCGGCCCTTTCCACGGGGACGGCGGCCCTCATCCTGGCCCTCTCGATCAACCACAAGAGCCTCGACTTCAAGCAGATCCGTTTCCTCTACACGCTGGACATATGCTTCATCACCCTGGAGTTCTTCATCGTGCTGCCCTACCTCATCCACGGCGAGCTCTCGGTGCGCGCCGTGCAGGAGGCCCTGAAGCTGATCCTCGGAGGGCCCTACACCGTGGCCTTCTGGCTGTTCTTCATGGGGATGGGGCTGCTCCTGCCGCTCTTCGTCGAGCTCTGGGAGATGAAACCCGTCCTGCTGGCCAAGGCGACCGTGCACCACAACAAGGTTCTCGCGACCGGCGCGGCGTTCCTGGTGCTCACGGGCGGCTACCTGCTCCGGTACATCTTCGTGTACGCGGGCCAGATCAGTTCCTTCCGGTAGGAGAGCGCCATGGACGTGAGACCGGGAACCCTGGCAGAGGTCAGCGTCTTGCTCTCGGACGTCTTTCTGGATCCCGAGACCGACGTGAAACTGCGCCTCAAGGCCATCCTAGCGACGCTGTCCGGCGATGAGGCGCGCCCGCTGAAGGGCCATCTGCAGGAGATGTTCACGGCGTGCGTGGAACCGAACCTCCAGGCCGTCGAGTACGTCCGCCTCTTCCTCCACGGCGACCGGGGCCCCACGGTCCACCCCTACGAATCGGTGCACACCTGCGGCCGCCTCATGGCTCCCGAGTGCCTCGAGGACCTGCGCTCCATCCTGCGGGAAGCGGACATCAGGCTTCGGCCCGACCTCTCGATCCCACCGGATCACCTGGGGCTGGAACTGGAGGTCCTGGCCTATGTGCTGGCCGGATTGAATGACCAGTCGCCGTCCGGGGCGGGGGCGGGGCCCTGGGCGGATCTCCTCCGGCGCCTCCTCGGTTCTCACCTGCTGCCCTTCGCCCACGGCTTCGTGCCCAAACTGGAGGCCGCATCCCCTCACCCCTACTTCGGTGCGGCGGGTGCGGCGCTCCGGGACCTCCTCGCGCTCTGCTCGCGGATCGGAGGCGTGCCGAGCCGGGAGGAGGCCGTTGCGCCGCCCCTGCCCATGGGCCCCACGGTTGCGGGAGTGTGATCGGGCGCTGAAGGCGGAAACATTTCGGATCTGGGATTTGGAAAATCCCGGCTCCCGGTCCCCGTTGAAGCCGTGGTCGGGCCTGCACCCTGATCCCGCCGCGCCGGCCCTTCGCTCCCTCCGGATGATACAATGACCGCCTGGAGGGGGCATGCCCCAGCAAGTCCGGTTCGGCGGCACCTGGACGAAGACCATCGGCTGGCTCATCGGTCTAAACGTGGGGATGTTCCTGCTCCAGAACTTCTTTCCCCCGCTCACCCTCTGGCTGGGCCTCGTGCCGGGCAGGGTCTTCCCCGTCTACCTGTACACCCTGATCACCTACGCCTTCCTGCACGGCGGGGTGGGGCACATCTTCTTTAACATGCTCACCCTGTACTTCTTCGGGGGTGACCTGGATCTCTTCCTCGGGCGAAGGCGCTTCCTGATCCTCTATCTGGGCTCGGCGCTGGCCGGAGGCGTGGCCTCGGCCCTTTTCCTGCGCGGGCCGGTGATCGTGATCGGCGCGAGCGCCGGCATCTTCGGGCTCATCACCGCCTACGCGCTTTATTTCCCGAACACCGAGGTCCTGATCTGGTTCGTCCTCCCGATCAAGGTCTGGGTTCTAGCCCTGGTCTGGGGGGGCATCGCCCTCTTCTATTCGGTCTTCGGTTCCGGCGGCGGGATCGCCCACCTAGCCCACCTGGGCGGAGCCGTGTTCGCCCTCCTCTACGTCCAGCGCATCTGGCGCTTCCGGAGCTTCGCCAGCGATCTCAAGCATCGCTGGCGCCGGCGCCGGTTCAAGCGAATCAAATGAACCCCGATCTAGCCGAGGCGGTGGCCCGGCTCCTCGACGAGCGCCTGCGGGGACTGCGGATCCAGCACGTCCGCCGGCCCGACGCCTGGACCCTGGGGCTTCAGCTCCAGGATGGGGCCAGGCTGGGGCTGTGCTGGGAGCCGTCGCGTCCCGCCGTGGGCCTCTGCTCCTGGGCCTGGCCCAAGGGCACGCCGCCCGACGTGCTCAAAACCCACCTCGCCTCCGCCCGGATCCTCGGCGTCACGAGCCTCGCGGGCGAGTCCCTGCTGAAGGTGGATCTGTCGGGCACGGGGGCCGCTTCGCTGGTGTGGGAGCCCCTGGGCCGCTCTGGAAACTGCCTGCTTCTCGGGGAGGAGGGGCGCATCCTGTGGGCGGCGAGGGTCTTGGGGGGGGAGTTCCGGACCGGGCAGCCCGGGAGCCTCTGGATTCCGCCTCCCGGCCGGAGGGAGCGGGCCGAGGAGGCACCCCCCGTCGGGGATCCCGGCGAGTACCTCACGGGGCGGGGTCCCGTGGAACTCCGGGCGGGGCTCCTGGATCGAGGGCGCCGCGCCGCGCTGGCGGCCCTCTCCAGGCGGGAAAAGGCCTTGCGTCGAAGACGGGAGGCGGTGCTCGGGGACCGGAACGAGGGTGAGGCTTGGGCGGCCCTTTCGGGGCCGGCCCAGGCGCTGCTGGCATCGGGAGAGCTGAGCCGGCGGGGCCAGAGCTCCAGGCGGGTGACGGACTACGGCTGCGACCCGCCGCGGGAGGTGACGGTCGAACTGGATCCGGCCAGGACCGTTCTCGAGAATGCCCAACTCCTCTTCAAGCGGGCCCAGAAGGGCCAGGCCCGGCTCCGGGAGACGGGGCGGATCCTGGAACTCGTCGACGGAAGCCTGAAGTCGCTGAGCGCGGAGCGGGCCGATCTGGAGGGCTGTGAGGATCTGGCCAGGCTGTTTCCGGGCTCCGAACGCGTCTCGGTAAGGCCCGCGCCGCAGCGCCGAAGAGAGCTCCCTCCGGGCGTGGCAGCGGTTCCGCTGCCGCAGGAGTGCACGGGGTATGCGGGAAAGAACGCCCAGGCGAACGACCACGTCAGCTTCCGGATGGGCAGGGGCTCGGACTTCTGGTTTCACGCCGAGGACTACCACGGGTGCCACGTGGTGGTGAAAAACCCCCGCCGGCTGGAGAAGCTGGCCCACGATGTGGAGCAGGCCGCGGCGCGATACGCCGCCGAACATAGCGGAGCCAAGCCCGGAAGCAAGGTGGCCGTGCTGGTCTCGCAGTGCAAGCACCTCCGGAGGGTCCCGGGTTCGCCGGGCCTCGTCATGGTGGGCTCGGCGAGGCGCGTCTTCGTTGACCTGCCTTGGGGCGAGTGATACTCTAAATAAATTCAGCGCCTGGAGGTGGCAATGGCAAGACACTGGATGATCGTGGCGGTGGCCGTGATTGCTCTGTTGGCCGGCGCCCATTCCACCATGGCGGGAGGGGTGGTCATCGTGTCCCGGACGGGTGTTCAGGCCTTCAAGGGGGCCGAGGCCGGCTTCATGCAGGCGGCCTACACCGTCCAGCTGCCCGGCTTCAACCCCAAGGTGGTGGAACTGGACGGGACCGCGGCCGATGACGCGGCCCTGGCGGCTCTCAAGGCGGAGAACCCCGACGTGGTGTTCGCGGTGGGCTCCTATGCCACGAAGAAGGTCCGCCAGGTCCTGCCCTCCACCTGGATCGTGTACGGCATGGTGTACTACCCCGAGGTGGAGGGGCTGACCGGCGACCCCAAGATGGTGGGCATCGACTCCCTCGGCCCGCCCAAGGGCCTGGCCTCCCTCGTGAAGCCGATGAGCCGCAACAAGAGCCTGGTGGTGCTCCACTCGCAATCCATCATGGCTTCCGTCTCTACGCTGGTCACGGCCCTCAATTCCGCCGGCTTCGATGCCCAGTCCAAGGCGGTGGCCTCCCCCGGTGATCTCCAGGGCGCCTTCCAGGCCGTCAAGGACCAGTTCAAGATCCTCCTGCTCCTGCCCGACCCCCTCACGGCCAATCCGGATGCCATGCGCTACCTGATCTCCCAGTGTGTGGACGCGAAGATCCTCCCCGTGGCCCTGACCGAGTCCATGGTGGCCTCGGGCGCCCTCTGCGCCGTCGCCTTCCAGCCGGAATCGGTGGGAAGTTATGCCGCCAAGGTGGTCCAGCAGATCTTGGCGGGGAAGCCTCCCCAGGACCGCCTGGTGGAACCCTCCAACTTCACCACCGTGATCAACAAGGGGACCGCGGGCGCGCTGAAGATCAACGTTTCCAAGATCAACGCGGAGATCACCTATGAATAAGGGCTTGGCGGGGCTCGTGGCGGCCCCGCTCCGGGGGAGCATCAAGAATCAGCTCATGGCCATGCTGGGAATTCTCCTTCTCGTGGGGTCCAGCGTGTTGGCCGTGGTGTTCTACCTCCAGGCGCGATCGGTGGCGCTCGGCCAGATGGAGAGCTCCTACCGGAGCCTGGGGGACATGGTGGCCTCCCTCTCCGCGTACGACATCCAGTTCAACAGGAGCAACCTCAAGAACACGGCGGCCGCCATGCTGAAGGCGGACCCCAATCTCCTCTGGGTGGAGTACGCCGACGCGAAGGGAAAGGTGCTGGAATCAGGGGGGGGCCTCAAATCACCCCCCACGCAGGATCTCACCGGCCTGGTTCAGCGGGTCACTGAATCGCTGGTGGGTTCCTCGGCGGGACAGGCCCTGCTGGTGAGGGCCCCGATCGTCCAGGCGCAGGCCGCGCCCGCCAGCTCGACGGGCGAGCTGGGCTTCGAACCCTCCGCCCCGGCCGCTCCCGCCCAGGCCGCGTCCCTCGGAGAGCTTCGGCTGGTGGTGGGGCTGACCCCCCTGGCCCAACTCCGCCGCGGCTATCTCGGATTTGGCCTCCTCGTGGTGCTGCTGACGCTCCTGGTGGGGGCCGCGGTCTCCGTGGTCATGGTGCGCTACCTCATGGCCCCGCTGGGGGTGCTGACGGGCTACGCCTCGGAGGTGGCGGGAGGCAAGCTGACCGGCTTCAGGGGGAGGATGACCCGGCAGGACGAATTGGGCAGGCTCGTGGCCTCCTTCGAGGGGATGGCCGGCAACCTGAGCCAGATGATCCGGAAGATCCGAGATGCCTTCCGTCGGGTGGAGGAGGGGACGCAGAGCGTGAGCCGGTACTTGAACGCCACCCTGACCAACACGCAAAACCAGGAAACCTCCACGCACCAAGTGCAGGGCCAGGTGGACTCCATCCAGAAGGCCGTCCAGCAAGTCTCCCGATTGATGGAGGACCTCTCCCAGCTCGCCGAGGAGGTGAGCTCTTCGGTGCTGGAAATGATCGCCAGCATCGACGAGATCGCGGCCAACACGGAGGGGCTGAACGACGCGGTGAACACGGTTGCGAGCACGCTCTCCCAGAACGTGGCGGGCATCCGGCAGATTGACTCCTCGGCCGAGACCCTGAACACCTTCGTGGAGGAGACCTCGGCCGCCATGAACGAGATGGAGAGCAGCATCCGGCAGATCGAGGAGAACGCCATCGCGACCCGGAAGGCGACGGAACTCGTGGCCTCCGAGGCCCTGGCCGGGAACCAGTCGGCCCAGCACTCCAACGAGACCATCCAGAAGCTCCAGGTCTCCTTCGAGGCGACCACGGGCGTCATGAAGCTCCTGGGGCAGCGCAGCGAGGAGGTCGGGAACATTCTCCAGGTCATCGACGAGGTGATGGAACAGACCCACCTGCTGGCGCTCAACGCGGCCATCATCGCGGCCCAGGCGGGCGAGCACGGCAAGGCCTTCGCCGTGGTGGCCCAGGAGATCAAGGAGCTGGCCGGCAAGACCTCCGTCTCGACGCGGGAGATCGCGGGCCTCATCGACGCCGTCCAGCACGACGTCCGCCAGGCGGTGGAGACGGTGAACTCCCAGCGGTCCCTCGTGGACAACAGCGTGGCGGTGACCGGCGAGACCCGAAAGACCTTCGACCGGATCCAAGGGGCCGTGAAGACGTCCCTCCAGATGGTCCAGGAGATCGCCCGCGCCACCACCGAGCAGGCCAAGGGTGCCATGGGCATCGTCCGTTCCACGGAGAAGCTCCGTGACCTGGCCCAGCACCTGAGGCGGGGGACCAAGGAGCAGTCGCTGGGTAGCCAGCAGATCATCGAGGCCATGGATCGCATCCGCTCCCTGTCCGAGGAGATGAAACGGGCCACCTCGGAGCAGAGCGCGGGCTCCGCGCTGATCCGCCAGGCCATGGACCGGCTCACCGCGGCGGTGGCCGAGGTGCTGGCCCAGAACCAGGCCCAGGGGCAGGCCGGCAAGGAGGTGGAGCGGGTCATGGCGGATTTCGCTTCCGCCGGCCGTTCCAACCTCGCCAGCATCCGGGAGGCGACGGGCCAGGTGGACTCCCTCTCGCAGCGCGCGGAGGAGGTGGCCCGGGTGATCAGCCAGTTCCAGATCGAGGAATGACGACATGGCTCAGTTTGCGACGAGCCTCTTTCACTTCAAGAAGGAGCACGCCGAGGAGGCTCCGGAGCGGACCTTCCTCGGCTTCGCCGTGGGAGATCAGAGCTACGCCCTGGATGTGGCGGCGGTCCGGGAGATCCTGAGGATCCCGCGGATCTACTCTCTCCCCAAGGTCCCCGTCTTCGTCAAGGGGCTCGTGGACCTGAGGGGCGAGATCCTTCCGCTCATGGACCTCAAGGAGCGGCTCGGGCTCGGCGGCGTGGACGCCAAGAAGGGCCGGATCGTGGTCATGCTTCCCGGGGCCAAGCCCCTGGGGTTGCTGGTGGACGCTGTTTTGGAGGTGTTCCGGGTCAAGGCGGACGACATCAAGCCCTCCCCGGAGATGCCGGCATCGGAAAATCTGGAATTCCTAGAGGGCATCGTGAAGGTGGGGGAGAACCTCTACATGCTCCTGAAGGCAAGGGATCTCCTCACTCCGCAGGAACTGAAGGCCCTGGTCAGACAGCCCTGGGCGCCCGGGCGATAAATCACCGATGACGATGGACGAACCGATCCTCTCCAGGGTGGAGGCTAGCCTCCTGGACTCCGCCCTGTCCCTATCCGATGCCCGCCGCCGCCTGGAAGCCTGGCATGAACTGGGGGTCCAGCGGGTAGTGGCCTACCCTGGCCTCCTGGAGGCCCTCGGGATCGGGGCCTTCGTGGGGTTCGACGTGGCCGGGGCGGTCTCCTTCCCCAACGGGGGCGACACCCTGGCCAACAAGCGGATGGGGCTCCTGGAGTGCGTCCGGCTCGGAGCGAAAGCCGCGTCGGTGGTGCTCAGCCCCCATCTCGTCGTCCAGGGGGATGCGGCCCTCCTGGAGCGCGAGATGCGGGCCCTCGTGGAAACGGCCCCCGAGATCGAGATCCGCTTCGTGGTGGAATTCGGCCGCCTTTCCGACGAGGCCGCCCTGGTGCTGATTCGGGTCCTGAGGGACTGCCGCCCCGCCTTCCTGGTGCCCTCCAGCGGCTCTTTTCCGCCCGCCCTTGGCCCGGCTGGGGTAGAATCCGTCCGGAGGCGGCTCAACCGCAAGATCGGCCTCCTGGTGGGAGAGGACGTGCGAGATCCTGCGCTGGCGGAACGTTACTTCACGGGCGGCGCCGACCGGATCACCTCCAGCGCTCCCGAGGAGCTGCAGGAGGGCGCGCCGTGAGGTGGAGGCCAATCTACGCCTGGATCCTCAGTCTGTTGCTGGCAGCCGGCCTCCTCTACCTCTTTTTCGCCAAGGCGGATTTCAAGACCGTCCTTCACGAGACCCGAGAGGCGGACCCCGCCTGGGTGGCGGCCGCCGTCCTCCTGGAAGTCCTCTCCATCCTGCTTAGGGCCTTCCGCTGGGGCGTCATGCTGCGATCCGTGAAGGAACGCGTGCCCTACGCCCCCCTCCTGAAGGCGACGGTGGTCTCCTTCACCATGTCCGGCCTCGTTCCAGGCCGCCTGGGCGAGGTTGCCAAACCCTACCTGCTGTCGCGCTGGGAGAAGCTCCCCTTCGGGCCCCTCATGGTGTCGGTGGTGCTGGAGCGCGGGATGGACCTCGTGGCGCTCGTCCTGCTCTGGTTCACCTTCCTCTTCCTGGGGATGTCCGGTGTGTCGCCTGAGAGCGGGACGCTCATGAAGGTCTTCACCGACCTCTCCTACGTGCTGCTGGCCTTCGCCCTGCCCCTCGGGGCCTTCCTGCTCTGGCTCGTCCCACGGCGCCGGGTGCTGGACAGGGGCGCGAGGCGCAGCGAGCGCCTCAGGCGCCATCCCCTCCTCCTCCGGATCCTCCGAAGCCTGCTCCGGTTCGCCGAGGGGCTGGGAACCTTTCAGAAGAAGCGAACGATCGTCTACGTCACGGTCCTTTCGGTGGCCATCTGGTCCCTCATCGCCGGTTCCGCCTGGGCCCTCATCCAGGCCCTGCACCTGGACCTCCCCTGGGGCGCCTCCATCCTGCTCCTGATGTTCATCTCCTTCGGGGCCGCCATTCCGACGCCCGGAGGCATCGGCGGGGTCCACAAGGCGATCCAGCTCGCCCTCGTCAGCATATACGGCGTGACGGAGGACATGGGCGTGACGGCGGGCATCGTGGGCCACGCGGTCATGTTCTTTCCCGGCATCCTCTGGGGCCTGGGCTACCTCGCTCTCGGGAGGGTTCACCTCAAGGAGCTCCGGCAGGTCAGCCGGGAGTCCCGCCTGGCCGAGGAGGCCGAGCAAGCGTGAGGGGACAAGGCGGAAGGCGGAAGGAAGGATCCACCACCAAGACACCACGGCACCAAGAAATTGGGGGTTGGAACCAGGTGAAGCCTCCCTCCTCGGCCCGTTCACCCTCCACCCTCCACTCCTGACCCTTGCCAAGGCCCTTGAAGGGGGGGTGTCCATTGGGTACACTCGCCGTGGGGGTGTGACATGCGCTGTCCGTTCTGCGGTTTCCTGGAGGACAAGGTGGTGGACTCTCGCGAGGTCTCCGGTGGAACCAGCATCCGAAGGCGGAGGGAGTGCCTGGAGTGCCACCGGCGCTTCACTTCGTACGAGCGCATCGAGACCGTTCCGTACCGCGTGATCAAGAAGGACGGAAGGCGCGAGAAGTTCGATCGGGACAAGCTCCTGAACGGCCTGCTGAAGGCCTGCGAGAAGCGTCCCGTGCCTACTTCCGCCCTCGAGACCATCGTGGAGGAGGTCGAGGGGCTCCTCCAGATCGCCGCGGACCGGGAGGTCTCCACCACCGACATCGGAAACCTCGTCATGGAGAGGCTGCGGGTGCTCGACGAGGTGGCCTACGTCCGGTTCGCGTCCGTCTACCGGCAGTTCGGGGACATCACGGAGTTCCTCGAGGAGGTCCGGCACCTGCTGGAACCCAACAAAGGTGGGCCGGCCTGATGCGAAGCATGGTCTCCTCCTTTCTCGAGTTGGTCCGCCTCCAAGCGGAGATGAACAAGCTCTTCGAGGCGCTCCAGCACCTTCAGAGCGATCAGGACTTGGGCCAGGTGGGCTTCGCCACCCCCTACGACATCTTGGAGGCGCCGGACGCCATTCTCGTGGAGGTGGACCTTCCCGGGGTCGATCCGACCTCGCTCCAGGTGGAGATGAAGGGCCATGACCTCGTGGTCCGGGGAGAGCACGAGCGGACCCCGGCCTCGGGCATCGTGGCCTATCACCTGATGGAGCGGAGCCGCGGCCCCTTCACCCGGCGGCTGCAGGTGGAGGGCGCGGTGGACAGCCACAAGGCCAGTGCCACGTATGCGGCGGGGGTCCTCACCATCCACCTGCCGCGCCTGCCCGAACGCAGGGGCCGGGTCACGCGCGTTCCCGTCCAGGTCAAGGGATGATCCATCATGGCCAAAGATAGCGCCCTGCCCCTGGCCATTCCGGGGCGTCTTCCCGTCTGGGAGCTGGAGGAGCGGGTCGTCTTTCCCTACGCGGTCTCGACCCTCACGCTGCCGCTGCCGGACAGCAAGGCCCTCCTCGAAGAGGCCCACGCCAACGGAGATCTGCTCGTGCTGTTTCCGGTCCCCAAGGGACCGAGGAAGCCGGCTTCGGGCATCGGGGTCGTGGCCCTGCTCCTGCGCATGGGGCCCGGCGGGACAGGAGAGGGCCTTCTGCTGGCCCAGGGAGCGGCCCGCGTGCGGGTCACCCTCGGCAGGCGGCGGGGCGCGGTCCGGTGGGCCGAGATTCAGCCCCTGCCGGACGTCAGCGGGCCCACCTCCACCCTCACCTCCTCGGCCCTCCGGCGCAGCGTGCTGGAGAAGCTGGACCAGCTCTCGGGAACGCCCCGGGGCATCGGGAGCGACGTCCGGGAGTTTCTGGGAACCATTCAGGACCCGGGGCGACTGGCCGATCTGGTGGCCGCGCAGGTGGAGCTGCCGTTCGACCAGGCCATGGGCCTCCTGGAACAGCCCGACGTCCTGGCGCGCTTGAACCTCCTGCTGAAATACCTCTCCGCCGAGATGGAGATCGTGGCCATCCAGGAGCGGCTGAACCGTCAGACCCGCGACGAGATGGATAAGCGTCAGCGGGAGTACTACCTCCGGCAGCAGCTCGAAGCCATTCAGTCCGAACTCTCGGGCGAGGAGGGAGGCGAGGGCAACGGCGAGACCCTCTACCGCAAGCGGCTGGAGTCCGAGAGCATCTCGCCGGAGGCTCGAGCCATCCTGGAGAAGGAGGTCGCGAAGCTGGGGCGGTTCTCGCCCTTCTCGGAGGAGCTCAGCCAGCTTCGGGCCTATCTCGACCTGGTCTTCGATCTTCCCTGGGGGGCGGTGACCCCCGACAATCTCGATCTGGCCAAGGCCCAGAAAGACCTGGACCGGGAGCACTACGGACTCAAGAAGGTCAAGGAGCGCATCCTGGAATACCTGGCGGTCTGCAAGCTCAGGGGCGCGCATCCGGGTACGCTCTTCTGCTTCGTGGGTCCCCCCGGGGTGGGGAAGACCTCGCTCGGAAGGGCCATCGCCAGGACCCTCGGCCGCAAGTTCGTGCGCATGTCCCTGGGCGGCGTGCGCGACGAAGCGGAGATCCGGGGCCACCGGCGGACCTACCTGGGCGCCATGCCCGGCCGCATCGTCCAGGGCATCAAGAACGCGGGAAGCATCAACCCCGTCTTCGTGCTGGACGAGGTGGACAAGATGGGCTCGGACTGGCGGGGAGATCCCTCCTCCGCCCTGCTGGAGGCCCTCGATCCCGAACAGAACCGGGAGTACGTAGACCACTACCTCGGTTTCCCCTTCGACCTGTCCAGGGTCATGTTCATCGCCACGGCCAACACGCTCGACGGCATCCACCCGGCCTTGCTGGACCGGCTCGAGATCCTGGAGCTCCCCGGCTACACCGAAGAGGAGAAGCTGGCCATCGCGCGCAGGCACCTGCTCCCCAAGCAGAAGGCCGTCCACGGCCTCAAGGACGTGGAGCTGGAGCTCACGGACCCTGCCATTCTCTCGCTCATCCGCCGCTACACCCGGGAGGCCGGTGTGCGGGGTTTGGAACGGGGTCTGGAGAGCGTACTGAGGAAGCTGGCGAGAAAGGTGGCGGGCGGCGGGAAGGGCCCCTTCCGGATCGAACCGGCGGAGCTGCGGCGGCTCCTGGGACTGCCGCGCTACCTGGAGGAGGAGCGGCTCCGAAGCGATGCCTCAGGGGTGGCGACGGGCCTGGCCTGGACCGAGACGGGGGGCGAACTCCTCTTCGTGGAGGCCACGGCCACCCCCGGCAGCGGCAGCTTGGCCCTCACGGGACAGCTGGGAGAGGTAATGCGGGAGTCGGCCCAGGCGGCCCTCACCTACATCAAGGAGCACCTCGAGGAGTGGGGGATGGATCCCAAGCTGCTCTCCAAGAAAGATATCCACGTCCACGTGCCGGAGGGGGCCATCCCCAAGGACGGCCCCTCGGCGGGGATCACCATCGCCACGGCCGTGCTCTCCACCCTCTCGGGCCTCACCGTCTCTCGGAACACCGCCTTCACGGGTGAGATCACCCTGCGGGGCAAGGTGCTCCCCGTGGGCGGCCTGCGCGAGAAGCTCCTGGCGGCTCAGAGGGCGGGCCTCCAGCGCGTCATCCTTCCCTACGGCAACCGCCACGAGAGGAGGGAGTTCCCTCCATCCGTGGCCCGCTCACTGGAGCTGTTCTGGGCCAAGGACATGGGGGAGGTGTTCCGGGCGGCGCTGCCGGGCCTCGCCGATCTCAGGCGAAGGGGCAAGACCAAGGCCCTCGGCGACGAAGCACCCTCCAAGGCGCGTAAGAAACGCCGCTGAGCCACCCGCGCCTGCGGGGTCTCCCGTAGCGAGAGGTGGAAGGCCGGAACGTCAGGGTTGCCCGCCGCCGGGCGTCCGCATCACTCCGTGGTTTCTGCGGAAGAGAACATGAGGTCCTGAAGGAGCTCTCCGGAGGGGCCTCGGGCGGCCAGCGTGTAGCCGTTGCCCGTGGCCTGGTAGATCAGGGGGAAACGGTAGGCATCCACCAGGTTCCTCGGTGGCAGGTTTTCCTCCTGGACGAGCACGGAGAGATTGGCCGGCAGATGCCCCGTGCGGAGCTCGTATTCCCTGACGGATTGGCAGACGCGCTGGAGCTTGAGCCGCGTATCCAGGACCATGCGATCGCGCTGCGCGGAGCGGTCGGCCCAGGGCAGGTGGTCGAGGGGGTGAAAGGGGAGGAGGAGGACGGAGAGTCCGATCCAGGCCCAGAAGAGCGGCATGGCCAGGTTCTCCAGGGCAGCCGGAGCGAGAAAGAACCGCCGCGGCTCGGGGGAGGCCTCCTCCCGAACGGGCAGGATGGGGCGGATGATCTGCCGGTTCAGGAGCTCGAAGAGCGACTTACAGGTCTCGAACTCGTTCAGGCCGCTGCGGTCGATGATCTCCTGCACGGTGAAGACCCCGTTGACGTGCTGGTAGACGGCCATCTCCTCCTGGCTGAGCCTCAACTGGACCGCCGTGCCCTCGACCGCTCCCGGTTTCTCCTGGGTGTCGCTGCCCGGCGGCTGCTCCCCCAAGAGTCCCGCGAGTCCACCGGGCGACAGGTCCACACGGGTGTCGAGGATGGGCGGGGCCGGGAGGGGGATCTTCTCGAAGACCTTATCGAAGGTGGGGATCTTCTTCTCGATGAGGGGCCACTCATCGAGCATCCGGATGCCTTCCATCAGGATGCTCTCGGCGGACATCGGGGTCACGTTCTCCCGGTCGTACTCCACCGAATCCCGTGCTTCGAAGTTGTAGTCCCCGTCCTTCCACCTGAAGAGGCGGAAGATCGTCTGCTGCATCTGGATGGCCAGGGCCGTGCGGAGGCTCTCGGGATCGATGAAGTTCTCCGCCACGAGGATGTAGCCCAGGCGCTGGAGCGTCTGCTTTTGCACCTCGAGGGCCTTGGCCAGCTCCTCCTTCGAGATCCTGGCGGTCTTCACCAGCACGTGGCCCAGCCGGTCCTCGATGCGTTTGTTCAGGGACTCGGCGCCCACGACGGTCCCTTCGAGGAAGGTGACGGTGACCACGTCCTGGTCGCTTCTGAGGGTCAGGTACCCCGTCTTCTTTTGAAGCGAGATCAACTGGAAAATGTCGGCCAGGCTGAAATCTTTCAATGTTCCCGCGAGAGCCATGGTCCACCCCCGATAGGGCTACTTTCCGCTGAGCAGGGCCTGAAGCCCGAACAGGAGCCAGATGAGGGCCGCCAGCCCGCCGCCCACGAGCCACAGCAAGGTGTGGAAAGGCGCCGTGCTCACCATCCCCGGTATGGGAAGGGGAAATCCGATGAACGGAAGGGCGAAGGCCACCAGCAGCCCGCACCACAGGAACAGCAGGAATATGGCCGAGTAGGGACGGCCCTCGAGAAAGAGGTTGGCTCCCGGCGCCGCGAAGGCCAGCACCAGCCGCTGAACCCGCTGGAGTTTCAGGTGCCGCTCCACCTCGTAATTCTTCCTGATCCGCGCCTCGGGCGAGACGCCGTCCTGCCGGATGAAGAGGTGCACGCACTGGGAGCAGAAGGACTCGAATTCGAGGGAGGTCTTGCAGCGGCCGCAGAAGGGCTGTCCGCACTTGGCGCAGGCCCGGGCGAAGTAGCCGGCCTTCTTGCTGAGGGCCAGGCCCAGGAAGGCCAGGGCGAAGACGAGCGCCATGAGGGAGAAGGGAGGAAGGAACAGGTACCCGGCCCAGGTATCGGCGCTCTTGACGGGACCCTTCAGGCTGCTCTCCGGCAGGTCCAGTCGGGCGGCAATGTCCGCCGTCTTGGTGAGGGGGAGCCAGACCGGGATGGGGCTCAGGTCCTCGGCCTCGGAGTTCCGGACGACGCCAAGAAGCCCCGCCTTGAGCGTCCCCGCCTTGTCCTGGTCGGTTTTGGAGGCCGAGAAGTCGAAGACTTTGTTCTCCGCGAAGGAGCGGTTCAGGTAGGCCACGGCCAGGTTCGGCTGGATGGCCGTCGCCTTGGTGAATGCCTGGATGGCCTCCTGGTAGCGGTTCTCATAGTAGTAGATGCATCCCATGTTGTTGAAGACGCCGGCGTTGTCCGGCGACTCCTTCAGGAGGCCCTGGTACAGGTTTTCGGCCTTCATATAGCTGCCGTGCAGGAGGTAGCGGCTGGCGAGGATGTAGGTGTAGGTCCCACGGAGGGGATCCTGGGCCCCGAGGTGCTCCACCAGGCCAGCGTCCAGACCCACGCCGATCCGGTGGGCGTAGCAGCGAAGGTTCGAGGCGTTGGGCGGCGCCGCGGTCAGGTAGAGCTGCTGCTGGTAAAACGTGTTGACGGCGCCGCTCAGCACGAAGAGGGCCACGGCGACGAGGATGACGGCCCGTTGGGGCCACCGGGCGTAGACCAGGAAGAGGCCCGCCCAGTAAATGATCCACCAGTAACCGGAGAGGAAGAGCAGGGAGGGCAGGAAAAGGCCGATCAGCCCCGCCGCTTCGACCCACCGGGATTCTCCTCCCCCCAGCCACTCCCGAATGTCGTGGCGGAGAAGCGCCTGATACTTGATCACGAGCATGAGCGCCAGCACGCCCAATAGAAGGAAAGCGGTCAGGCGGAGCCAGAGCCCCAGGTTCGCCAGGGCCGCCCACCGGGTCTCGATGTTCTGCACGCTCAGAAAGAGGGCGGTCAGGGCTTCGTAGTAAAACTCGCCCGAGAGGAGGCCGCCCTTGCTTCTGGCCGCCGACGCCAGCGCCAGGTGCACGGCCGGATGGCCCGGATCGAAGGAGAGGGCGTAACGGCTGAAGCGCTGAAACTCCTCCATGTTCCCGTGGGCGCTGGCCTGGTAGGCCAGGGCCAGGAAGATCTCCGCCACGTCCGGCGAGGGCCGCAGTCCGCGCTCCACGCAGTAGTCCGTCAGCTCCGAGACCAGCTGATCCTGGTCCTCCGTGGTCTTGGCGTTCTTGAATGCCTCGATGTAGCGGGTGATAGTGGTCTGATTGTTGACGTCCACCAGGGATTCGTACGAACTGGCCATCTGCCGGCGAATAGCGTTCGGATCCAGCTGGATGGTCGGGCCCTCCGCCGAGGCGGGGGGGGCGGCCGTCGGGCGCACCTTCGCGCGGCCCTGTCCCAGGGCAGGGCAGGCCAGTGAGAGCAGGCACAAGGCCGCCACCAGCACCGGAGCTGTCAGAGACACCCGACGGGATCTCATGGACCGATCTTCTGCCTCACCTGCACGTACACAAGTCTGAGTTCGTATAGGATCTTGTCCAGAACGTCCTTCTCGTAAGGATCGAGATTGCCCCTGGTTTTCAGGGCCAGCATCTCGAGAATGTCGATGTAGGAGGCGGCGGCCTCCAGGTTGACCTCGGAGAGGCCCCCGGAGGGCTCGGGGATCTGGCCCAGGCTCATGTAGCACGAGGTGCTCAGGGAGAGGACGAGCTCCGTGAAGACGGACGGCTGCCCGGGCTCCCGATCCCTTCCCGGCTTCTCCGGCTCGGTCTTGGGCTCGGGAGCAGGAGCGGGGGAGGAAGCCGCAGCAGAGGCCGGCTGTCCGATCGCGACCGGCTTCTCTTCCGGGGGGATCTCCTCTTCCTTCCGGCGGTCGCCTTCACGGGTGAAGTGCCGCCTGTCCAAAATCCTGACAGGGTTCTTGTCCTGCTCCTCCAAGAAGGGCCTCCTTTTGAGCCAGCTTATCACCGGGCCATGGGGTCTTCAAGGGGGCGCGATGCCCGGAACTCCCGTTCGCAGAGCTGGGCGTACAGGCCGCCCCGGTCCAACAGCTCCTGGTGGGTCCCCTCCTCCACCACCCGCCCCCCATCCAGGACCACGATCCTGTGGGCGTTCAGGATGGTGGCGAGGCGGTGCGCGATGACGAGCGTGGTCCGCCCCTTCAGGAGGTTGAAGAGGGCCTGCTGGACGAAGTATTCGCTCTCCGAATCGAGGTTCGAGGTGGCCTCGTCCAGGATGAGAATGGGAGGGTCCTTCAAGAGAGCGCGGGCGATGGCGAGGCGCTGGCGCTGCCCGCCGGACAGGGCGAACCCCCCCTCGCCGATCCGCGTCTGGTAGCCCTGGGGCATTTCCGCGATGAAATCGTGCGCCAGAGCCTGCCGGGCGGCCCGCTCGATGGCCTCCTGCGAGGCCGCCGGGTTCCCGTAGCCGATATTGGCCGCCACGCTGTCGTCGAAGAGGACGGTCTCCTGCGAGACCATGCCGATCTGGGAGCGCAGGCTCCGCAGCGTGACGTCCCGGATGTCGGCGCCGTCGATGCTCACCTGCCCCGCCTTGACGTCGAACAGCCGCGGAAGGAGATTCACGAGGGTCGTCTTGCCCGCCCCGGAAGAGCCCACGATGGCGAGGATCTGCCCCTTGGGGATGTCCAGGTTCAACTCGTCCAGTATCCGGTGCTCGTCGTCATTGTAGGCGAAGACCACGTCGTGGAAGCGGACGCGATCCGAAAAGGGCGGCAGCTCCCCCGCGCCGGGCCGCTCGACCACGGCCACCGGGCGGTCCAGGAGCTCCACGGAGCGCTCCGCCGCGGAGACGGCCTGCTGCACGATGTTGTTGGACTGGCTCAATTTTTTCACGGGGACGTACATGGCGTACAGGGTGGCCAGGAAAGCGCTGAAGGCGCCCATGGTCGTGTGCCCGCTCAGGATGCGGAAGTGCCCGTAGTACAGGATCCCCGCCACCGCGCAGCCCCCGATGAGCTCCATGAGCGGCGTGGTCAGGGCCATGACCCGGGTAGCCTTCAGGTTGGCGCGCAGAAGCTCGCGGTTGGATTTGGAAAAGCGCTCCATCTCCTGCTGCTCCATCTGGAACATCTGGACGATGCGGATGCCCGAGATGGTCTCCTTCATCCGAGTCGAGAGCAGTGCCATCTGTTCCTGGCTCCGGCGGGAGGTGCCCCTAAGCTTCCGGGAAAACCGGGTGAGAGGGAAGGCCACCATGGGGATGGTCACCATGGAGAGGAGAGTGAGACGCCAGTCCTGCACGAACGCGCTGATGACCAGGGCCACGAGGGAGAGGATGGCGTTCGTGAGCTCGGTGAGCTTCTCGCTCACGGAGGTCTTGATCCACTCGATGTCCGAAATGAGGCGCGAGATGAGCATCCCCGTGGGATGATCGGCGAAGAAGTCGTGGCTCTGGGTCATGATCCTCTTGTACAGGGCATCCCGGAGGTCGGTGATGGTGCTCAGTCCCACGCTGTCCACGGAGTACTTGCCGAGGTAGCTGAAGATCCCCTTGAAGAAGAAGATGAGGACCAGGGTGATGGGGATGTACAGGAACAACCTCTCCTGATTGATGGGGAAGAGGAGATCCAGGCGCAGCCGCTGCATGTAATGCTGGAACGTGCTCAGGCTGGAGTTCTTCGAAGGATTGAGCAGGCCGTCGAAGATGAACCGGACCATGTAGATCTCGAAGGCGTACAGGGCGCTGGCCACCACCAACGCCAGGAGCCCGAGGGTGAATCGGGCCTTGTGGCGCCCAGCGAACTCCTTCCAGATCCTGGCCAGGGAGGCAAACCCCATGGTCCGCTTGGGTGCCCCGCCCGCCCCTCTGGCCATCTCCGCTCCCACGAGAAAATCGTCGCCGTTTGGACCACCGGAGGTCCGGCCGCTACGCCGCCGGGGGAACTCCAAGCACGCCGCGGCCCGGAATCCCCGGTCCATGAGCCATTATGCGGGATTGTCCGGGGCCGGACAAGGTGGCGGCAAGGGGGTGGAGGGTGGGGTGCGGAGGAGCGCGAGGCGTGATGGGCTGGAGCCAGATGCTAGACGCGAGAGGCGAGACGCGAGAGGCGGCAGCGCCCCAATCCCTGTCCCTCGCAGTATTTCCCGAAAGCCCGCGAGGTCACGGAAGCGCGCGTTGCCGCCTCTGGAGATCCCAGAGCACGGCGTACTTCAAGAAGACGCTGTAACTGGCCAGGCAGGCGTAGAGGATGCCGGGCATGCCATCCAGGAACCCGCCCCTCCAGAGAAATTGCTTGAGGAAACGGTGCATCGGCCGCAAGAGAATGGGGAGAAGGCCCGCGCGGGCCCCGTCCCGGAAGGCCTGTTGTCCGCCGAGGACGACGTACCGGTGCATCTTTTCCATGTACTGGTCCCAATCGCGGAAGGTGTAGTGCATGAGGTGGCCGTCGAGGGAGCCCATGGGCCCGCCTCCGATAATCTCCTCGTGCACGAGCCGGTCATTGTAGCGCATCTCCCTCCTGAAGAATCGGATCACCCGGTCGTTGGCCTGCCCCCCGTACTCCAGCTCGCGGCCGAACATGACGTTCCGGCGGTAAATTTGATAGGCATCCATGGGGGGGCCTTTACGGAGGAGCGCCTGCACCGACGCCACGAGCGACTCGGAGGGCCGCTCGTCGGCGTCCATCATGAAGATCCATGGGCACGAGGCGGCCTCGATGGACCAGTTCCGCTGGGCGGCGTAGCCCTCGAAGGGATGCACCAGAGCCCGGACTCTCCCTCCGCAGGCACGGGCCAGTTCCAGCGTACCATCGGCGCTGGCCGAGTCCACCACTACGAGGATCTCGTCCGCCCAGCGCAGCGCCTCGATTGCCTCCGCGATCTGCTCCGCCTCGTTCTTGGCGATGAGGATTGCAGATAAGCGGCCCCGCCGTTCCTCGACCGTGCTTTCCTCGGACAGGATGGGGAGGCTGAGGTCCGCCTCTCCCCGGGGAGAACACTCCGTGCGGTCGAACCCCATGGATTATCCCTCCGCCCCTCCCCGTTTGTATTCAGCAACACGCGCCGGTAACGGTCTCCGTCCACGGCTACTCCTCCAAATGTACCTCCCGAAAATGACGGGAGGGTGACCCGAAGCGGCCATTGATACGGGAAGGGGGGGCAGTCCGCAAAAAAGCCGTGTCCCGAGCAAGATAACCGGCACCGCTCGGGCTCCATCTTCCCTCCTTCAGCCGCCGGCCTCTCTCCTTCCGCCTCAAGAGTAGTACTTGATCAGCGCCTGGATGTAGGCGTCGGCGACCTTCTGGCGGTACGCGGGGTCGGCGATGAGCTTGGCGTCCAGGGGATTGTTCAGGTTGCAGACCTCGATGAGGACCGCGCAGGGCACGATCGTGTTCCGCAGGACGGCGGGGACCCACGAGCGGTGCCCCCTGACCACGTGGTCCCTCGTCGGGTCGTAGGGGTGGAGGAGCAGGCCGTCGGCGGAGAAAGATTTCTCGAGGTCCTCCGCGAACTCCTGGGAAAGCCCCTCGCTTCGCACCATTTCCCGGTCGGAGAGGCGATAGACGGGCTGCTTCCTGTACTCTTCGAAGTCCCGGTAGAGGCTCCCGCTCGAGGACCATCGGTTGCTCCGGTAGGTCGCGCCCGGAATGTAGAACATGGAGCCCCGCAGGGTGGGATAGAGCGAATCGGCGTGGATGGAGGTGAACACCACCCGGTGGGGATCCACGCCCTCCTTCTGGAGCCTCAGGAAGTACTGGTTCGCCAGGTACCAGCGCAGGTTGACCTCCACGTGCGTTTCCCGGTCGGTGGTCTGGTGGAACCACGGGTGGGTGAGGATCACGGCCCCCGTGTTCGGTGTCAGCCGCTCCTTGTCCTGGGGGCGGTAGCCGAGCTGGGGATCCAGCAGGGTCATGAGCACGCGGGCCTTGGTCCGGCGCTCCAGCCCCTCGTGGATGCGGCAGGCGATGTCGTAGACGTAGGAGTCCTCCCACACGTTGTTGGCCATGGCCCCGCGGTCCAGTCCTCCGTGGCCCGGGTCCAGAATCACCACCACGCCGTCCAAGGCGGCGTTCTTGTAGGTGTTGGTGAACCGGGCGGCCTCAGCCTGCTGCTTGGCCCACGCCTGGTACTGGGAGCTGCCCGGCGGCAGGTACTGGGGCAGGAGATCATCGAGGGGGATCTTGACGGGATAGCCCACGGGGATGCCCGTCACGCGCTCGATGCCCGAGCGCCTGGCGATGGCCAAGGCCATGGCGTTCACGTCCTCCGCGTTCACGTTCCCGGTGAATCGCACGACCACCGAGCTGTACAGCGCCTCGCCGGCCCTGAGGCGGTACACCGCGTAAGGTCCCTGCGAGTCGCGCCCGTAGGTCAGGGGGGAGACCGCCATAGGGCTGGGGCCTGCGGGCTGGCTGACCGCCGGCTCGGGCGGCGTGGCCGGTTCTTCTCCTCGCGCTCCCGGGGGGGGCTGCGGGGCGGGGCTTGGCCCCGGTGAGGCTTGCTCCCCGGGAGCTGGAGCGCTGATGATCTTGAGGGTCTCTGGAGGTGGGGCACCCACCTCGTCTTCCTTACCCGCCGCCTGGATGGCGGGCTTCGGGGGCGGAGGCGAGTTTCCTGCCGCGGCGGGGTGCCCACCCGGCCGCGGCGGCAGGCCGGGGCCGGGTGGAGGCGGGGGAGCCTCGATAGATCGGAGGTTGTCCAGGAGGAGGCCTTCGGGAATCAGCACCTCCGTACCAGGCTTCGGATGGGCTGGCAGCTTCGGATTCGCGTGTCTGAGTGAGCCCGCATTGCGGACCGAGCCCGTGAACCAGGCCGCCGCCTGCGTCCAGGTCTCCCTGCCTCCCGTGGAGGACTGTCCCCAGACGTGCTCCCACCCACCGGAGGTGCGCCTGTCCTTGGGAAAGAGGGCTTTGAGGGCTTCCGTGCGGTAGGCCGGGAGGAGGAGGTCCATGGGGACCCTCACCTCCGTGAGTCTTTGGCGGCGGGACTTGGGGTTGAACCGTTCGATGGCCCCCGCGTTCTCGTCGTCGCCGGTGTAGCGGCGTGCGACCCAGGCGAAGCCCTCGCGACGGGGCAGGGGCACCCGCAGGAAGATGGCGCCCTCCAGGCAGGCCCTCCGCCCCTCCCGGGTCGGTACGGGTTGAGGCCTCGATGTCGCCGCCCGAGGCCAGGAGAGGGTCATCATCAGCGCCAGGGAAACCAAGAGCCATGCCAGGGAGCGTCTCATGCTGTCATCCTCACCCTGGTGCCGACGGGCGCACAGAGCGGTCGGGTATACAAGATTTGGTATCGGCCTGCGAAGGGGCCACCGAAAGAAGGGTTGAAAGGGGAATGGAGACGGACGGCTGGGGTGGGGGTTCGGGGCTGGTCCGGCTGACTCGGCATCTCGCCTCCTGCCTCACAGTATAGAAAAAGCCCGCCCTCGGGCCAAGACCGGACCGGTTCGCGGCGGGGGTTGAGAGCGGGCCAACCCAGGCGCACACTCTGAGGGGAGGCTTCATGGCCCGAAAGCCCGGGTTTCTCGCCGATCTCCAATCCCGACGCGCGCTATTCGAGGTGCGAGCGCGCTATCTCGGGGCGCTGCGCAGCTTCTTCCACCGCGGCGGCTTCTTGGAGGTGGACCCTCCCTGCCTCGTTCCGGCCGCGGGCATGGAGCCGCACCTCGACTCCTTCCTCGTCCGAGGGGTGGCCTCGGGCCGGGAGGCCTACCTGCCCACCTCGCCCGAGTTTTACCTGAAGAAGCTGCTGGCCTCCGGCGTGGAGCGCTGTTTCGCCCTGGCGCCGGCCTTCCGGGATGAGCCGGCCTCCCACGGGCACAGCCCCGAGTTCCTGATGCTCGAATGGTACCGGCGGGGTTCCTCGCGGCGTCAGCTGATGCAGGACTGCGCGGGCTTGCTGTCGAAGCTGGGAAGGGGCTTTCTCCGGGGGGGGGTGCTGGAGCGCGAGGGCCGGAGGTACGATCTGGACAAGGGATTGGAGGTGCTCACCCTGTCGGAAGCGTTCCAGCGCTTCGCGGGGTGCGACTGGCTCGAACTGGACTCCGTCGAGGCATGGCGCAAGCTGGCCCGACGCCACGGGGCCGAGGGGACCGAGGCGTGGGATGAGAATGACTGCTTCTCCTTCCTCATGCTCGTGAAGGTGGAACCGGGCTTGGCGCGCGTACCTCGCCCGGCGGTCGTGGAGGGCTTCCCCGCTTTCCAGGCGGCGCTGGCCAAGCTCAGGACGGGGGACCCCCGTATCGCGGAGCGCTTCGAGCTCTATCTGGGCGGCGTGGAGCTGGCCAACGCCTATTCGGAATTGACCGATCCCGTGGAACAGCGGGAGCGGTACAAGCGATACCAGGAGGAGCGCCTCCGGCAGGGCAAGCCCGCCCACCCCGCCGATTCACAGTTTTTCCGGGCGGTGGCCCACCTGCCGGAGTGCGCGGGGATCGCCCTCGGCGCGGACCGGTTGCTGGCGCTCCTGCTGGGCGAAAGCGTGCCCAGGGTCAGGCATGGATGTTGAGGGAAGTGGAGGGTGAAGGGTGGAGGGTGGAGGGTTAGGGATGGGGGGCAGTGTCCTCTGTCGCATCAGTCCGAAATCCGACATTCCCAATCCCTCGGCGTCCTCCGCGGTTCTGCGGTGAATCTTCTCCTTCCGACTTGGCGGAGTGGGAAGCGAGGAGTGAGGGAGAGGCGAGACGCCATTAGGCGAAACGCAAAAGTCCCCAGTCCTTTGTGTCTTGGTGCCTTGGTGGTGAATCTTCTTGCCGAATCCCGCTTTCCCCCTACCCCTTTGCGCCGCCCACGGCCGTCTTGACCAGCTCGGCGACCTCCACTCCCGTTCTGGCCTTGAGCGCTTTCTTCGCCAGCTTCTGACAGGCGCGCAGGGAGAGGTTGCGGATGTGGTTCTTGACCTCCAGGACGGAGGAGGGGGTCATGGAGAGCTCGGTGACGCCGAGCCCCACCAGCAGCGGCGTCATCATGGGATCGGCCGCGGCCTCGCCGCAGACGGTGACGGGCTTTCCCTCTGCGAACGCCGCGTCGCACACGTGGGCGATGCACTTGAGCACGGCCGGGTGCATGGGATCGTAGAGGTGGGCCACGGAGTCGTTGTTCCGGTCGATGGCCAGCAGGTACTGGATGAGGTCGTTGGTGCCGATGCTGAAGAAGTCCACCAGGGGGGCGTAGGCCTCGGCGGTGAGGGCGCAGGAGGGCACCTCCACCATGATGCCCACGGGGATGTGCTCGTCGAAGGGGACCCCGTCGGCCCTGAGCTCCCGCTTGCAGGCCTCCAGGTGGTCCGACGCCTGCTGGTACTCCTGCAGCGTGGTGATCATGGGGAAGAGGATCGCCAGGTTCTTGCGTTTGGACGCGCGCAGTATGCCCTTGAGCTGGGTCCGGAAGATCTCGGGCTGCCTCAGGCAGAAGCGGATGGCCCTGACCCCGAGCACGGGGTTGCGCTCGGTGCGGTCCAGGACGGCGTGGAAGTACTTCTCGCCCCCGAGGTCCAGGGTCCGGATGACCACGCGGTGGGGATAGAAGGCCTGGGCAATGCGGTCGTAGTACCCGAGGTGGTCCTCCTCCGACGGCAGGGCGGGCGAGTGATCGAGGAAGAGGAACTCGCTGCGGTAGAGGCCCACGCCGCTGGCGCCCGCGGCCAGGGCGCTGCCGATCTCGTCCGTGAGGTCGAGGTTGGCCGTCACGCGGATCAGCGTGCCGTCGACCGTCCGGGCCTCCTTGCGGGCCTGTCCCAGAATGGCCTTGCGATGGCGCTGGTACGCCTCGGCCCGTCGCTCGTACTCGGCCAGCTCGGCCTCGCTGGGATTAAGGATGACCAGACCCTCCAGGCCGTCCACGATGACCGTCCCGTGGGACTCGGCGGTCTTCGTGAGGCCCTTGACGCCCACCACGGCTGGGATCTCTAGCGAGCGGGCGATGATGGCCGTGTGGGAGGTGCGGGCCCCGTGCTCCGTCGCGAAGGCCACGATGGGGGCGTTGTGGAGGGTGCTCGTCTCCGAAGGGGTGAGGGTGTCCGCCAGGATCACGACGCGCTCCCCGGATGTCCAGGTGGTCTTCTCCGGGAGGGGGCCAGCCAGGTGCTGCTGCACCCTGCGGTGCAGCCCCTCCACGTCCATGGCCCTCTCCTGGAAATAGGGATCGTCCGTGGCCATCAGCCCTCGGACCATGTCCTGGATGGAACCCTGCAGGGCGTACTCGGCGTTGACCCCGCTCCGTTCGATGCGCGCCTTGGCCCCCCTCAACAGGGCTGGATCCTTCAGGATGATGACGTGGGCGTCGAAGATGGCGAGGAAGTCTTCGCTCAGCCGGCTTCGGGCCCGCTCCTTGAGGTTCTCCACGTCCCCGATCGTGGCCTCCAGGGCCTTTCTCAGGCGCTCCACCTCGCCGGAGGCGGCCTCCGGTGCGATGGAGGTCTTCACCACGGGGATCTCCTGAACCAGGATGATCTGCGAGGTTCCGATGGCGATTCCCGGAGAGACGGGAGTCCCCGTGAGACGGGTCATTCCCCCTCCCCGAACCGGTCCTGGATGAGATGCTCGATTTGGGACAGCGCCTCCGCCTCGTCGGGGCCGTCGACCTCGATGATCAGGGGCGTGTCCTTGGCTGCCGCGAGGGTCAGTACGCCGAGGATGGACTTGGCGTCGGCGCACATCTGGTTGGTGGTCAGGGAGACCTGGGCCTGAAACTGGTTGGCGATCTGGACGAGCTTGGCGGCGGCCCTCGCGTGGAGGCCCAGCCTGTTGCAGACCGTCACCTCTTTTCGAATCATCCCTCCTCCCCCCCTTCGGGGCTCATCACTTCGCTCACCGAGACGATGGCGCCCTGGCCCTTCTCGCGCAGGAGCGCCACGGCCTCGGCCAGTGGCGTGCCCGCCTTGCGGGTGAGGATGGCCTTGATCAGCATGGGAAGGTTCATGCCCGTGAGGATCTCCACTTTGCCAGGCTGGTAGAGGGTCATGGCCAGATTGGTGGGCGTGCCGCCGAAGAGGTCGGTCAGGATCAGAACACCCTCGCTCTCCTCCTGGACCTTCTTGAGCGTCTTCCGGATCTTCTCTTTGGCGGCCGATGACTCCAGCTCCCAGGGGATGCAGACGGGGGTCACACCGCCGTCCGGCTCTCCCAAGATTCTGGAGGCCACGTCCACGAACTCCTGGGCCAGATTCCCGTGGCTCACGACCAGTATGCCTAGCATGATCACCTCGCGCGGTCTCGGTGGTGGAGGTTGACGAGGAGACCGCCTTCCTCCCGGAAGATATCATACAAGCGCCGGGCCACCGCAACGGATCGGTGGCGTCCGCCGGTGCAGCCGATGGCCACCGTCAGGTAGGCCTTTCCCTCCTTCTGGTACCGCGGCACCAGGTACCGCAGGAAGCTCTCGATCCGCTCCAGGAACTCCTTTCCCTCGGGGGATCCGCAGACGAAATCGAAAACAGCAGGGTCCTCTCCGTTCAGGGGGCGAAGCTCCGGGATGAAGTGGGGATTGGGAAGGAAGCGGACGTCGAAGACCAGCGTGGCTTCGGGCGGAAGGCCGTAGGCGAAGCCGAAGGAGGTCAGGTTCACGGTCAGCTTGCGGCCTCCGGCGAGGGAGGCCAAGCCATCCTCGATGACCGTCTTGAGCTGGTGGATCGTGAGGGAGCTGGTGTCCACGATCCAGTCGGATCTTTCCCGGATGAGCTCCAGGCGGGCCCGCTCCAGCTGGATCCCCTCCTCCACCGAGCCCTTCGGTGTGAGGGGATGGGGCCGCCGGGTCTCGGAGAAGCGCCTGAGGAGGACGTCGTCGCTCGCCTCGACGAAGAGGATCCGCACGTCGAGCGGAGATTTCTTCAGGGCGTCGTAGAGCGTGGGGAACCGCTCGTCCAGCTTCTCTTCCCGCAGGTCGAGGCCCAGCGCCACCAGGGGGCCGAGCTCCCCGCCAGCCCCCTCGATGAGTTCCAGAAACTTGGAGAAGAGCTCCAGAGGCAGGCGCTCCACGCAGTAGAATCCAGCGTCCTCCAGGGTCCGGATGACCTGGCTCTTGCCGGCGCCCGACATGCCGGTGACGATGATGAGGGTTCTATGGCTCGGGTTCATCGACGTTCGCCTCGAGCATCTGCTGCAGCCGCCGGGTGAAATCCTTGGCGGAGTGGATACCCTTTCGCTTCAGCAGGAGGTTGCGGACCGCCACCTCCAGCAAGATGGTGATGTTGCGGCCGGGGGCCACGGGCATCAGGAGGTACGGGACGGGCAGGCCCAGGATGGAGATGGTCAGTTCGTCCAGCCCGAGGCGGTCGTAGTTGCCCTTCTCCTGCCAGTGCTCCAGCTCCACCACCAGCTCGACTTCCACCTGCGAGCGGGTGGCGACCACGCCGAACAGCTCCTTGATGTTGATGATCCCCAGGCCGCGCAGCTCCATGTGGTAACGGAGCAGCTCGGGGGCCGTGCCGGTGAGGTGGTCGGCCTGCCGCCGGATCTCCACGACGTCGTCGCTCACCAGCCGGTGCCCGCGGACGATCAGGTCGAGGGCGCTTTCCGACTTTCCGATGGAGCCGCGGCCTATGATGAGCAGCCCCACGCCGTATACGTCCACCAGGACGCCGTGGACCGACAGGACGGGGGCCAGGGCCGACATGAGCACGTCGGTGACCTGGTTGATGACGAGCGAGGATTTCTCGGTGGAGGCCAGGAGGGGAGTATCGGTGGCCTCCGCCAGGGAGACCAGCTCTTCGGGCGGGGGGAGGCCCTTGGTGAGCAGGAAGCAGCAGATCCCGCGCTCGAAGATGGGCTGCAGGATCTTGAGCCGATCCTCCCCGCTCCACCGGTTCAGGTAGGAGATCTCGGTCTCGCCCAGGATCTGGATGCGCTCGGGGTGGATGTACTCGTGGACCCCCGCCAGTGCTAGGCCCGGTTTCTGGATCCGGGGACTCTCGATCTCCCTGTCTAGGCCGCCCCGGCCGGCCGTCACGTGTATGCTCAGAGAGGAGAAGAGGTCCACGAACTGGTGGACCGACATGCGGGGATGGATCTCCTGCCCGGCGAGGGTCTTCATGCGAAATCACCTCTTGGAGGAGAACAAGCCCGACGAATAGAGAGCGCCATCTTGGGAACTCCGCGGGACAAGGGACAGGGGAAAGGGGACAAGGAACAGGGAACAGGGAACAGAAAAGACCAACAGCACCGCCCGCCGGTTCCTTTCGGCATCACCTCATCTCCTCATCTCGGAATCTCGATGTCTATGTGGGTTCCCTCCCTCTGTTTCACCCCTTGCGCGGCGGCTCCACGAGGGAAATCCGGCCGGCCTTGTCGCGGAAGAGCACGCACAATCTTCCCGTGACGGGGTCCTGGAAGACGACCACCGGGTCGTCCTGCTCGGCGAGCCGCAGGGCCGCGTCGGGCAGGCTCATGGGCTTGGGATTGAAGAGATCGTCGCGCCGGCGAACCCGCGGAACCTTCCTGGTCTTTGCGGGACCCTCCTCATCCTCCTCCTCGGCCTCCTTCGGAGCCGCAGGGGCCACGGTCTTGCTCCGGCCGGCCATGCGCTTGTCCTTGTCCTTCTTGGACTGTTGTTCGATGGCGTCGGCCGCGTCGTTGATGGCCATGTACATATCCTCGGCCAGGCCCTTGGCCTTGTAGATCCGGTCGTGGCCGCAGTGGACCATGAGGGTCACGCGGTGCAGGTGGCGCTCCACCTCGAAGGAAGCGTGGGCTGAAACGATTGATCCGGTGAACCGCTCCAGCTTGGCGATCTTCTTCTCGGCCTTGTTTCGCAGGGCGTCGGTGATGGACAGGTTCTTTCCCGAAAATTCCAGTCGCATCGCTCGCTCCTTATGAAGACTACCGTGATTTTCTCCGTCCCGAAGATGGAATGTTCAGCTCCTCGCGGTACTTGGCCACGGTCCGCCGGGCCAGCAGGATGCCCTCCCGCTTGAGCAGGTCAGCCAGCACCTGGTCGCTCAAGGGATGCCTCGGGTCCTCCGCGTCCACAAGGCCTTTCAGCCGCTCCTTCACGCGCATGGCGGAGACGTCGCCGCCGTCCATGGTGCCGATGCCGGTGTTGAAGAAGTACTTCATGGGGAGGATGCCCCGCGGCGTCTGCATGTACTTGTTGGACACCACCCGGCTCACGGTGGATTCGTGAACCCCCACCCTCTCGGCCACATCCCTGAGGATCAAGGGGCGCATGTGGGCGCGGCCCTTGTCGAGGAAATCCCGCTGGAACTCCACGATCTGGGTGGCCACCTTGTAGATGGTCCGCTGGCGCTCCTCCAGGCTCTTGAGGAACCACAGGGCCGAACGCATCTTTTCCTTCAGGTAGGTGAGGGTCTCCTGGCTCTCCTCGGCCGATCCCTCCTCCGCCATGGAGCGGTAACGGTTGCTGATGCGGAGGTGGGGCATGCCGTCCTCGTTCAGCAGGACGCGGTAGCCGTCGCCCTCCTTTTCGACGACCACTTCGGGCACGATCGTGGGGTTCACGGGGTTGTTGTAGCGCAGGCCTGGCTTGGGGTCGAGGTGGCGGATGAGGTCCAGCGCCTCCTCCAGCCGATCCTCCGTGACGCCCAGCCGGGAGGCGAGCTGGGCGGGCTTCTCCCGCTCCAGAAGGGGCAGGAATTCCTCGACGATCCGCAGGGCCAGCTCGTCGGGCTCCTCCAGCGCCATGAGCTGGATCCTCAGGCACTCTTTCAGGTCCCGGGCGGCCACGCCGACGGGGTCCATGTGCTGGACCACCCGCAGCACCGACTCCGCGTCTTCAGGAGTCCCGCCCGTGGCGGCGCAGACGTCCTCCAGACTCACCATGAGGTAGCCGTCCTCCCGGAGGTTCCCAATGATGACCTGGGCCACCTCCCGCTCCGTGGGGGAGAGGCGGCTCAGGCTCACCTGCCATTCCAGGTGTTCGGCAAGGCTCTCGGGGGCGCTCAGATAGCGCTCCGTGTCCGGGGCCTCCTCCGGGCTTTCCCGCTGGGTGCCGCGGTACTTCAGGCTGGTCTCGATGAAGTCCTGGAAGTAGGACTCGACGTCGATCTTCTCCTCGTACCTGTCCATGGGGTTCTCCTCCGCCGTCTCGCGGAGGGCCGCCTCCTCCTCAGATGGGGCGGAGACGGGCTCTTCGATGGTGGTGGCATCCTCCAGGACCGGGTTGATCTGGAGCTCCTGGCTCACCTCCTGGACGAGTTCGAGCCGCGTCAGCTGCAGCAGGCGGATGGCTTGCTGGAGCGTCGGCGTGAGGACCATTCTCTGCTGAAGTTTCAGGGAGAGCTTCTGCTGCAGACTCATCGGTGGACTTCCATTCGAATGCGTGCCAATGCTGGTTGATGATCTCGTCCGGCCCCCGCGCGGGACCCGTCCTCCCCGTCGGCTCTCATCGGCGAAACACCACCCCTCCAGACGGCGACCGAAGGCCCATCCAGCGCTGGCAGGGCCCGCATCCCTCCTCCGGAGAGGTCAGTCCAAGCTGAATGCTTCACCTAAGTAGACCCTCCGGACCTCCGGGTCCTCGGCCAGTTCTCCGGGAGAACCGTGACGGAAAATGGAACCATGACTAATGATATAGGCCTCATCCGTGATTTTCAACGTTTCCCGGACGTTGTGATCGGACACCACGACGCCGATGCCCCGCTCCCGCAGGTGAAGGATGATGCCCTGGATGTCGGCCACGGCGATGGGGTCGATGCCGGCGAAGGGCTCGTCCAGGAGGAAGAAGCGCGGGGACAACACGAGGGCCCTTGCGATCTCCACCCTCCGGCGTTCGCCCCCCGAAAGGGTGTACGCCCTGGCGGTGGCGAGCCTGCGGATGTTGAGCTCCTCCAGCGCCGCCTCGGCGCGCGATACCCGTTCGCTGGCGGAAATCCCCGCGAACTCCAGGATAGCCATGAGGTTCTCCTCCACCGTCATCTTGCGGAAGATGGAGGGTTCCTGGGGAAGGTAGGCGATGCCCGTCCGGGCTCGAAGGAACATGGGGGTGGAGGTGATGTCCTGCCCATCCAAGATAATGGATCCCGACGTGGGCGGCACCAATCCCACCACCATGTAGAAGGTCGTGGTCTTGCCCGCCCCGTTGGGCCCCAGCAGCCCGACCACCCGGCCGGACCGGAAGCAGAGGTCCACGCCGCACACCACCTCCTTGCGGCCGTAGGACTTGCGCAGTCCGCGCGTGGAGAGTTCGTGGGAATCTTCGATCGCGGGGGCGGGCCGGGCGTCGGCGACGGCGCCTTCGGCGTCCTTGGCGGGTCGCCGCTGCCGCCGGGCGCTCATGGGCGCTTCCCCTTTGCGGGTTGCTGCGGCGGGCCCTTGGGAGGCTGCACGCCCTCCAGGGTTCCCCGAACCATGGCAGAGGCGCCCCTGGACACCTCCAGGCGCTTGGGTCCGAAGAGGACCGCTGGCCCCTCCACCCGCCGAAAGGGCTTCTTCTGCACGACGACGGCGTTTTGGTTCGGCCCGAAGGCCTCTCCGATGCGCGTGGCGGGATCGTAGGTCAAGCGTTCACCCTCACCCGAATAGTCTGTTCCATCGAAGCGGCAGTTCCCGCTTCCCTCGTACCGGATCGGCCGGTTCTGGGCGTCCAGGAGAGCCGTGACCTGATTTCCCGTGAGCGTGTAGCCCCGGCCGGTCACCTTGGCCTCCCCTTCCGCCTGGGCGCGGTGCCGGGTCCCATCATACCTCAGGGTTTGAGAGGTGACCGTGTCCATCCCTCCCGCCTCCTCCTTCCATCGCCCCGTGGCTCCGCCCTCGGCCACGGCGTCCTGCGCGTCCTGCACGGTCACCGACGGGGCTTCGATGGTCATTCCGCCCCGCACGAGAACGGCCTTCCCCACCAGCTTGGCGGGGTAGCCGGTGGGGCCCGCGTCGGCTCGCAGGGCGGTGAAGGTGAGGTCCGGTGCCCCCGGCGTCTTCCGCAGGCCGTGCACGTCCCCCTCGCTCAGCGTCGAGCCGTCAGCGCGGCGGGTGATTCGATCCGCGGTCAAGGTATCGCCGGCCCGGTCCACTCTCGCGTGTCCCGTCAGGGTCCAGGCCTCCGCCGTCAGCTCAGCCGCTTCCCCCGAGAAGGTGCCTCGGGCGTCTTTCCCGTTCACGGGCCCCGTGAGCCGGGCGGTCCAGGAGCCTTTGTCGGGAAGGGTGCCCCTTCCGGAGGGAGCCGTCACGAGGGCCCCCTCACGGTCAATTTCGAGGGGATCTGGTGCACTCCAGTCCCAACCCGCCTCGGAATGCGGCGTGAGATCCACCAGGCGCGTGTGAAGCGTACTGGTGGGAGGACCGGGCGTGGAGATCTCCGCCTCCTCCTGGAGGTGGATGGCCGTAATCTGCCCGTCCTTTCCGAGGTCCGCCTGGAGGGTGCGCGCGGTGAAGGAGGCCTTTGGGCCCTGGCCCACGCAGGGCGTGCCCAGAACAACGCCCTTGAGGCGGTTGTCGGGCCCCATCAGGAGTGTGCCCTGGGGCGCCCGCACGACGCCCTGTTTCCCCGTGAGCACCACGGGGCCGCTCAGGTGGCCCGTGTGTGTTGTGAAATCGGCCTGCACGCGCCGGCAGGCCATGGTGGATTCCCCCTGACGAAAGCGGACACTCCCCTCCAGGTTGGCCATCTGGCTGTTGCGATTGTAGCGGAGCAACTCGGCGCTGCCGGATAGGGCCCCGCGCGTGATCCGCACGGGACCTTCGGAAACCATCTCCCCTTCCGGTGTCACCCGGAAGGCCGAGGAGGCCGCCTCCCACCCCCCCGCATGGTCCAGCCTGGCGTCGTCCCAGATCCGGCAGGTCTTCGCCGCCGGGTCGAAGCTCCCCTTCCGGCCGGTGGCCTTTCCCTGGCCGGGGAAAACGATCACGGGGTCCTCCAGCAACTTGCCGCCGTCCTTGGCCTCGGTCACCCGCTTGGCGGTGAGGTCGTAGGCCACGCTGCTCCCGTTCTCCTCGACGAAGCGGAATCCGGTGGCGCTGAGGCTACCTTCCACGCCCCGGCCACCCTCGAGCGGCGGCGCGGGCGCCGGCATCTCCTGCTGGGGTTTGAACTTGAGGACGAGGACCAGGAGGAAGAGGACGAACAGGGCTCCGAGAATCCCCTGGACCAGCTTGCGCCTACCCACGGGCCTCCTCCCTCCGGAGGAGGGAACCGAAGGGGGAACGCCAACCGTGGAAAGGGGCGCGGCGCCTGGCTTGTGAGCGATTCACCCTTGCAATTCTCCTCTCCGGACTGTAGCATAGACGCGGCTTGGCACGTAGTCAACGAAGGGGCGCAGCGGCGGTATGGGCCGGGCAACGACCTTCGGTGGACAAGGGGTGGCTGGCCCCAGGCCCGCAGGTCGTCACGAAGGGACAGAGGTGGCGTCCGGGCCTCGGTTCGAAGCGGCTGCTCGCACGGATTTCGGCAGAGGATCTGAAGGAGGAAGTCTATGGAAACCGTCACCCAGAACATGGTGGGGTTCCTCGGAGCAGGGGCAGCCTGGGTCGTAAAGTTCTTCCTGGCCATCCTGATCCTCATCCTGGGGTGGTTCATCTCCAAGATCGTCGCCCGGATCGTACGGCAGATCCTGATCACCGAAGATTTTGACCAGCGGCTGGGCCGGATGCTGGGCCTGGACGCCCTCACCGAGGCCGGAGACCGGCCGAAGCGGCGGTTGGCCTCGGTGGTGGAGACGGTGGTCTACTACATCCTCCTTCTGATCGTGGTGATCATCGCCCTCGAGGTACTGGGGGACCAGGCCATCCGCTCGGTCCTTCAGGAGAACATCCTGGGCAAGCTGACGCTCGCCGTCCCCAAGATTCTCAAGGCCACGCTCGTGCTGGTGGGCGGCTGGATAGTCGCGCTCGTGGCGAAATTCCTGGTCATGAAGGGGATGCGCAAGCTGGAGCTGGGAGAGAAGCTGGATAAGGCCCTCGCCGTGGAGGGGGAGGCCGAGAAGCGTGAGAAACGCGACGTCACCGAGTCCTTCGGCAACTTCGTCTTCTACTTCATCATCATGTTCTCGCTCCTCGCGTTCCTCGAGAGCCTCGATCTGGAGGCCCTCGTGGATCCCCTCAAGGGGATGTTCACGAAGGTCTTCGCCTACGTCCCGAACCTGCTCTCGGCCGGGGTGGTGCTGGTGCTGGGCTACTTCCTGGCCCGGCTGGCCGAACGGATCACCACCAATTTCGCGCTGGCCGCTGGGGTCAACCGGTTCGTGGAGGGGATGCGCTTCGAGACGGTCCTGAAATCCCTCAACATCGCCCGAATCCTGGGCACCATGGTCTTTCTGGTGATCATGGTCCCCGTCCTCGGCGTGACCTTCAACATCCTGGATCTGCCCGTCATCACGGGTGCCTTCGGCACCATGATGAACGGGGTCGCCGCGTCGGTGCCGGGGATCCTCGCGGCCTTCATCCTGATGATCGTCGGCCTCATCGCCGGCCGCTATCTGGGGGATTTCGTCGCGCAGATCCTCCAGGACGTGGGATTCGACGTGCTCCTGAGCCGCCTCGGGCTGGAGCGCCTGGAGGGGAAGGCCGATGAGTCCGGCCGGCCAACCTACTCGCTCTCGCGCGTCGGCGGCAACATCATCATGGCCGTGGTCGTGCTGGTTTTCCTGATGGAGGGGTTCCGGCTGATGCACCTCCCGCTCATCGCCGACGCCGTGGACCGCCTCATCCTGTACCTGCCCAACGTCCTGGTGGCCTTCGTCGTGCTCGGACTGGGCTTCTATCTGGCCAGGGTGGTCGGCGAGATGGCCCAGCGTGGATTCGCCAGCGACAGGAGCTTCGAGGGCGATATCGTGGGCCTCGTCATCCGCTACGCCATCATCGTCTTCGCCTTCTTCATGGCCTTCGACCAGCTCAAGATCGCCCACTCCATCGTCGTCAATGCCTTCACCATTCTGCTGGGCACCGTCGGACTGGGACTGGCCCTGGCCTTCGGCCTCGGAGCCAAGGATCACGCCGGAGAGTACATCGAGAGCCTGAAGAAGCGGAAACCGAGCAAGCGCAAGGAGAGTTAAGCCCAGCGCCCTTGACCGGAAGGGCGGGATTGGGTACACTTGGCTCCGCTCTGCTCCCCGGTAGCTCAGCTGGTCAGAGCGGGTGACTGTTAATCACTAGGTCGGGGGTTCAAATCCCTCCCGGGGAGCCAATAAAAACAAAGGGTTAGAAGGCCGCCGAAAGGCGGCCTTCGTGTTGGGTCCACGGGCGTTGCGTCCCGAGCGGAGAATCGACCCTTGAACTTCGAGGGC
>JBAWEQ010000155.1:0-54141 GCA_049591295.1 Acidobacteriota bacterium | reverse complement strand
CCGCTTCGCTCCGGAAGGCAACCCCCCTCAAATGCAAGCTGAAATGTTTTGGACAGCCATGACCGCGAAGGACACCGAGGCCGCGGGCGGTTCTTCCTCTGCTCGCGGCTCACGGCTCGCCCCCCTTGCGCGGCGGCATTCTCCTGTGCTACACCATCCCCATTCCCCGGCAGAGCATCATCTGGGCGCGCATTGCATCGGACCGGACGGTAAGGGCCAAGTGGGACGAGCGGCCGCACCGGCGAGAAGCCGCGGCGGCTGAGGCCCGTGCCGACCGGAGGGGGGGAGTGCAAGGGACAGAAGGGATGCTCCGGGGGGATTCCGGAAGACCACACGAGCGTGAGGCGCCGAGGGGCGGCCCGGCAGGGTGCGCGCTGAGCTGCGTCCTCGGCCGCCCTTCCCGTCCATCCGGCGCCGGGTCCGGGCCTTCCCGGGTTGGGGGCGGCTTCCCGGGGGCCGATCTCGTGACCTCCCGCCGCCCATCCGTGCCCCTCTTCGCGGGGTGGCCGGGGCTGCCGCCGCAACGTGGCGAAACGTGCGCAGAAATCGCCAAGTCACCGCGTCCACTTCGTGAAACGTGCGCGCAAATCGCCGAGTGGACACCTCGCCTTGGCGAACCCTGCTCAAGAATCACCAAGTGTCGGCCTCCACTTCGTGAAACGCGCCCAAAGATCGCCAGGTGTCGGGCTCAACTTGGCGATAGGTGCGCGAGAATCGCCGAGTATCCGTCTCAACTTGGTGATAGTTGCGCAGAAATCGCTAGGTTACCGCTTCAACTCGGCGAAACCTGCGCACGAATCGCCGGGTGTACGCCTCGGCGTGGGAAAAGCAGCGCACGAGGGCGCGGATCGCCTCTTCGGGAGGGGAAAACCCGGCCCGAAGCGCGGAAATCGGGTGTGGCCGGTCCGCCATGGGGGCTCGGCGGGCCGAATGAGCAGCGAGATGCGGTCAAAGGCCTTCCGGGGCCGGGGATGGTCCCCGGCGAGGGGGCCAGTGGAGCACAGAGGAGGGAAACATGCGGTTGCCGAGTCAGAGCTTGAGTGCGGAGACCCTGCTGGAGACCTTCGGCGTCTATCACGCCACGCGGGTGGAGGCGGACCCGGGCAAGAAGGAGCTGGCGGACGCCTGGGCCAAGGCGCAGGGGCGCCTGAACGAGCGGCTTCAGATGCACAAGGCCGCCCAGAAGACCACCATGCGGGCCATGGCCGTGCGCGACGCGGAGGACGAGGCCTTCGACGACGCGGTCAAGGCCTTCGCGCTGGCCCTCCTGAGCAAGGTGAGCAACAGCCGGAAGGCGCCGCTCTTCCGCAAGTACTTCCCCGACGGCATGACCGCCGTGGTCACCGCCCCCTTGGAAGCGGAGCTGCAGAAGGCGGGCGTGATCCTCTCCAAGCTGTCCGAGGAGGAGGACGAGAGCCTCAAGGCCTTCAGCGGCACCCTCTCCAACGCCATGGGCAACCTCGCCACCGCCATGGACGCCCACCGCGCCGCCCTCGACGCGGAGCTGCAGGCCTACGGCATGCTCACCACGGAGAAGGTCAACTGGCTCGACGCCTACAAGCGCAGCTACCGCCAGCTCACCAGCCTCTACTTCAAGGACCCCAAGAAGGCCGACGGCTACTTCAAGCCCACCCCCAAGGCCAAGAAAGGCAACGGCGACGACGAGACCCCGCCCGAGACGGCGAACTGATCGAGACAGGGAAACAGAGAGACAGCGAACCAGGGAGGTGATAGAACCAGAGAACCAGCGAAACAGCGAGGCAACAGTCCCATCAACCCCGCCCCCTCGGTCCGACCCCGAAGGGCGGGGGGCGTTTCCAGGCGGACGGAGAAAGGCATTCACCACGGAGACCACGGAGAGCACGGAGGGGGGGTAGGTGATGAGGTGATGAGGTGATGAGGGCGGGGGGAGGTCTTCGAAGACAGGGCATTCGGCCGTGGCGGCCGATGCTTGCCATCGGCCGGCTATCACATCCGCCTAACACTTCCGCCTAATCCGGGGGACGACGTCCCGGGCCGAGGTGGTGGTATGATTTGTAAGGGGAATTTGGTGAAGAGAAATCTGCGAGTGCTGGGCGATTGGGTGCTATGCCGCCACGAGCGAAGGATGTCGCCGTCTATCACTTCCACCTAATTGGCGTTAGGCGGCTAGGCGCTGCCCCCTCGCACCGATCACGAGATGAGATTTCGAAACAGCAAAGGAGGACCAAATGGCAGATAAGAAGGTGGTGTTCGTAGCGTTTGCGATCGAGGACGAGAGACAGAGGGACTTCCTCAAGGGGCAATCCCTGAACACGAAGTCGCCGTTCGAGTACGTCGACATGTCCGTGAAGGAAGCCTACAGCTCCGAATGGAAGGAGCGAGTCCGTACTCGAATTCGCAGGTCGGATGGAGTGATCGCACTGGTGAGCAAGAACTCGCTCTCTTCCAGTGGGCAGAAGTGGGAAATTGCGTGCGCCCGTGAGGAAAAGAAGCGCGTCCTCGGCATCTGGGCCTACAAGGACGACAGGACAGACTTGGAAGGTGTCAGGACGGTGGTGTGGACCTGGGACGCCATCAAAGACTTCATCGACAGCCTGTAGGCGAGGTGACGTTATGCGCATCGCACTTATCGTGGGCATAAACCACTATGAGCATGGCACCTCACTCTTTGGCTGCGTCGATGATGCCCATGCGGTTAAGGCCGTGCTGGAACGTCATGGTGACGGGGCCGTCAACTTCGATTGCAAGCTCCTCACTGGTACCGGTTCCACCGACCGCGTCGATCGCAGCGTCCTGAAGGACCATGTCGAAGAGCTGTTCCAGAAGCAGGCCGAGATTGCACTGTTCTACTTCGCTGGGCACGGTCACATTGAAGCGACGGGCGGCTACCTTCTGGCGACGGACTCCCGTCGAGGAGACGAAGGGCTCTCGCTTTCTGATGTGCTAACGCTCGCGAATAGGTCGCCCGCCAGAAACAAGGTTGTTGTGTTGGATAGCTGCCACTCTGGGATTGCCGGCACTCCTCCTACACCGGGCAACGTCGCCGCGCTATCAGAAGGACTTACCGTGCTCACTGCGTCTACGGCTGACCAGTACGCAACGGAGGAAAACGGCAGGGGCACCTTCACCACGCTTCTGGTGGACGCGCTACATGGTGGTGCTGCCAATCTCACGGGCGACATCACTCCCGGAAGCGTCTACGCACACGTGGATCAATCCCTTGGAGCGTGGGAGCAGCGTCCGGTCTTCAAGACCAACGTGCGACAGTTCGTCTCTCTGCGAAGGGTCTCCCCGCAGATCGAGCTTGGCGACCTGCGGCGGATTACGGAGTTATTTCCGCGGCCTGGATTTGAATTCCAATTGAACCCTACCTTCGAACCCGAGCTAAAGGGACGCGATCCGGGCATGCCGGCACCGATCCCCGAGAACACGAGGAAGTTCGCCATCCTTCAGCGATACAACAGACTGAATCTCGTCATTCCAGTCGACGCGCCCCACATGTGGCACGCTGCGATGCAGAGCAAGGCGTGCAAGCTAACGGTTCTTGGTGAGCACTATCGTCGGCTCGTAGAGAAGCAGCGGATATGAAAGTCGAGGCCGCCCAACAACCGCATGCAGCGGACGGCGCCTCGCGCCGCTGCTGATGCGCAGCGTTAGCCCGAAAGGACGGCAAGGAAACCCAATGGAGCCAATTGCGCCCTGGAAAGCAAGCCGATGCATCGAAATCTAAGCGCCGCGAAGTCGGCCAAGCAGGACGAGTTCTACACTCAGTACGTCGACATCCAGAAAGAGGTCGAGGCCTACCTGGAGTACACCCCCGACACCTTCCGCGGCAAGGCCGTCTACTGCAACTGCGACGACCCTTTCGAGAGCAACTTCTTCAAGTACTTCGCCGCCAACTTCAACAAGCTCGGCCTCAAAAAGCTCGTGACGACCAGCTACGACGGCTCCCCCATAGCCGGCGCACAACTTCCGTTCGGTGAGTACGACGAGGGCAATGGCAAGCGCCCAAAGCCCAAGGCGATTGCCGTCGAGATCGAGGAAGTGAAGGATGTCACTGGAGACGGCGCGATCGGCATCGAAGACGTCACGCTCTTCCTGAAGCAGAACCCCCACACCCGCAAACCTCTCGCGGGAGGCGGCGACTTCCGCAGCGCCGAGTGCGTCGAGTTGCTCACACAAGCGGACATTGTGGTTACCAACCCGCCCTTCTCCCTCTTCCGTGAGTACGTCGCCCAGCTCGTGGAGCACGGGAAGAAGTTCCTGATCATCGGCAATGTCCAGGCGATCACCTATAAGGAGATCTTCCCGCTCATCAAGGCTGACAAGATGTGGATGGGCGTCACAATCCATAGCGGCGATCGGGAGTTCCGCGTTCCCGACCACTACCCGTTGAACGCAGCAGGTTCGCGCGTCGACGAAAATGGTGTCAAGTACATCCGCGTTAAGGGCGTCCGCTGGTACACCAATTTGGACCATGGGAGCCGCCACGAGGAGTTGAAGCTCATGAGCATGGCGGACAATCTTCGGTACAACAAGAAGCTGAACGGAGATGCCTACCACCAGTACGATAACTACGGTGCCATCGAGGTGCCCTTCACCGACGCGATCCCCAGCGATTACGACGGCGTCATGGGCGTGCCGATCACCTTCCTCGACAAGTACAACCCTGAGCAGTTCGAGATTTTAGGGGCAACCCAACGCGGTTGCCACGATCTCGTTCCTGACACCAGGAAGTACGACGATTACTGGGAGGTTCGGCAGGACGGGTCGGAAACAGGATCATCTGGCGGTAAGACAAATGAGAACGCCAACCTGCTCGGAAACGACGGCAGAAAGAATTACTTCATTAACAGCGAAGGCAGGATCATTCAGTCTGCTTATCAACGAATCTTCATCCGCCACCGTGCCCGACCCGCAAGGAGGACGACAAAGTGAAGACCACGCTGAGAACCGACATCACCGTCGCCGACATCTGCGACGGGTTTGTGTACAACAAATTAGAGGGCAGAGGGCTATTCGGGCTGGGCGGAAAGCTCACCATCCAGCCGGAGTACCAGCGCAACTACATCTATGCTGATGGCGGAGGTAAGAAGGAGCAGGATGTGATCCACTCCCTGCTCAAGGCTTATCCCCTTGGGCTGATCTACTTCAACAAGGTCGCCGGGGACAAGTTCGAGGTGCTGGACGGCCAGCAACGGATCACGAGCATCGGACGGTTCGTGACGAATAAGTTCGCGATCGTGGATAACGGCAATCCGAAAAACTTCGACAGCCTGCCCGCCGACCAGCGGACCAAGATTCTCGGCTCGGGATTGCTGATCTACGAGTGCGAGGGGACCGAGACTGAGATCAAGCAATGGTTCGAGACGATCAACATCGCAGGTGTGCCGCTCAACGCCCAAGAGCTCTTGAACGCCATCTACTCCGGGCCGTTCGTGACGTTGGCAAAGGCCGAGTTCAGCAACAGCCAGAACGCGAACATCCAGAAGTGGAGCGCATACGTCAAGGGCAGCGCGAACCGTCAGGAGTTCCTGGAGCGGGCGCTGGACTGGGTGAGCAAAGGCGATATCGGCGGCTACATGAGCGCTCATCGCAACGACAATAACATCAATGAGCTGAAGACCTACTTCAACAGCGTGATCGACTGGGTTTCAACCGTGTTTGTCGACGTTCTCCCGGAAATGAAGGGATTGGAGTGGGGCAGACTATACGAGAAGCACCACGGCAAGTCCTATGGTCGAAAGAAGATGTCGGACGATGTGAAAAAGCTCGCCGCCGATGACTACGTGAAAAGCCGCAAGGGAATTTTTGAGTTTCTATTAGGCGGCTCGGCCGATACGAAGCTGTTGGACGTCCGGGTCTTCGACACACCGGTGAAGCGGGCCACATACGCTAAGCAGACGCAAGCAGCTGAGCGCAAGGGCGAGTCCAACTGCCCGCTTTGCGCGGTTGGGCGCGGCGCGAACAAGAGCAGGATCTATAAGTTCGACGAAATGGACGCCGACCACATTGAAGCATGGAGTAAGGGCGGCGACAGTTCGGCCAAGAACTGCCAGATGCTCTGCATTTCCCACAATCGGGCCAAAGGTAATCGGTAAGGGGTCCGCGGTCAAATCTTCACCGTTAGTAAAGAATATTTGGGGTCAGATCTTGTATTGCCACATTGGTTTCGCCGCGTGGTGAGCCCTTCTTTGCGTCTAGGGTCTAGCCTCTCGCGTCTCGGCCCTGCGCGGTGAGACCTTCTTGCCATGTCTCGCTTCTTTCTCCGTGCTCTTCGTATTCCGTGGTGAATTTTTCTGCCCCTCTGCGTGTTTCTCGACCTGAAAAGGTGAGAACACCATGGGAACGTACAGCATCCGTCACGAAGTGGGGATCAAGGCGTCGCCGGAGGCGGTCTACGGGGCGCTGACGGAGGTGAAGAAGCTGGCGGCCTGGTGGACCTCGGACAGCCGGGGCGACGGGTCGAAGGTCGGGGGCGTGCTCGAGTTCTGGTTCGGCGACTTCTGCCAGAAGTTCGAGGTGGTGGAGCTTCGGCCCGGAGAGCTGGTCCGCTGGAAGGGCGACCGCGAGGAAGGGGTCGAGGAATGGTCCGGGACAGAGGTGAGCTTCGCCCTGAGCGCCGACTAAGCCCAGTGCTGGGTGGAGTTCGCCCATTCGGGATGGCGCGAGGACACGGACTTCTTCGCCCACTGCTCGACCAAGTGGGCGGTCTTCATGCTGAGCCTCAAGGACCTCTTGGAGACGGGCAAGGGCCGCCCCGCCCCAGACGACGTGCCCGTCAACCACGATTGAGCGGATGGAGGCCTCGCGGCGTGATCGCGTGATCAGGAGATCAAGAGATCCAATGATCGGGGCGGGCCTTCGAAGGACCTCCCGCCCCCTGCTCTTCCACTTGCTTACTCACCTGCTCGCCTCGATACTGGGGAGGCGCACCTGAGGGCAAGACGCAAAGGACTCTGCGGGAGGTTAACGGGAGGTTCAAGCGATGAGCGGCTTCGCGGCGACTGAATTCGAGTTCCGGCACCGTTTCTGGTTCATCTTCGCCATCTTCTTTATCGCCTACGAACTCGGCCACTTCTTCCCGGGCAACGCCGGGGTGGTCCTCGTGGGCCGGTTCGTGCCGAAGGGCTCACCTCTCTTCCCGATCTGGCTGCACGCGCTCTTCGGGGTCGCGGCCCTGGTGGTCCTGGTGGGCGCCGGGCTGCGCACGTGGGGCACGGCCTACCTGAGCGTGGGGGTCATGACGGACCGCCGGCCGCACTCGGAGAGGCTCACGGCGGACGGGCCCTTCCGCTTCGTCCGCAACCCCCTCTACGTCGGGCTGGTCCTGATGGCCGCGGGCCTGAGCGCGACGACCGACGTCCCGGGCGGGGTCGTGCTCGTTGTTCTCATGGTTCTCTTCGTCCTGCGTCTCGCCCTGCGGGAGGAGACCGGGCTGGCCGAGGCCCAGGGAGAGGCGTACGAGGCCTACCGAAGCCGCGTGCGGCGCTTCCTGCCGTCGCTCCGTCCCCGGCTTCCAGCGTCTGGGGCCGCGCCCCTGTGGCGCCAGGCGTTCGTCGCGGAGTTCATGGTGTGGTCCTTCGGCGTCGCCCTGGTCGTCCTGGCCGTCAGCCTGAACGGGCGCCTCTTCTGGGAGGTCTTCGCCGTGGGGCTGGTCTCCGGGATGATCACCTACTCCTTCCAGCGCCGGCGGACCCGGCCGGCCCCGAAGGCGGGAGGCGAAGAGCCCGACGAGGGGTGAGGGAATAGGAAGAGCCAAGGGGGTCGTACTGGTCCTGGATCAAGTCTTCACTGTGAGCGTCTCGGATCACTAACCCTGAAGACCTGGCCCCGATTCTATTGGGTAGGGCGAATGCTCTCCTTCGAAGGCCCGCCCTCGTCCTCATCTCGGCATCTCCTCATCTCCTCACCTCGACCTTCCTCCGTGGCCTCCGTGCTCTCCGTGGTGAATTCCATTTTCATGGACCCAATCGCGCTCTGGAGAGCGCTCCTACAGGGCTTTCGAGAGCCTTTTTTTCCTCTGTGTCCTCTGCGCCTCTGTGGTGAATCTTTTTCCTCGCGTCTCGCGTCTCGCGTCTCGCGTCTCGCGTCTAGCGTCTAGCGTCTCACCCCCGCGCGGCACACCTTCAAAACCCCGCCGCCAGGGCCTCCAAAGCGCGGGCCAATCCCGCGTCGTCCACGTCGTGGTGGGTGACGAAGCGGATGTGGTCCGGCGGCAGCACGTGGCAGAGGACCCCGCGGGCCTTCAGGCCCTCCCCCACGCGCTGGGCGGTCAGGGGATCTTTCACGCGGGTCATGACGATGTTGGTCTGGACGGTGGCCAGGTCCACCTCGAAGCCCGGCGTGGCGGCCAGGTGCTCCGCGAGCACGCGCGCCCGCCGGTGGTCCTCGGGCAGGAGCGGCAGGATCTCCTCCAGGGCCACCAGCCCCGCCGCCGCCAGGATGCCCGCCTGGCGCATGCCGCCGCCGAGCATCTTGCGGATCCGCCGCGCCTCGTCCACGAAGGCCCGGCTGCCGCAGAGGAGGGAGCCGACGGGGGCGCAGAGCCCCTTGGAGATGCAGAACATGACCGAGTCGAAGGGCTCGGCGAGGGCCCCCGCCTCCACCCCGAGAGCGGCGGCCGCGTTGAAGATCCGCGCTCCGTCCAGGTGGCTGGCCAGGCCGTTTTTCCTCGCCACCTCTCCGATCGCCCGCGAGGCCTCCACGCCCATCACCGTGCCGCCGGCCAGGTTGTGGCTGTTCTCGGCCGCCACGAGGGAGGTGCGCGGCAGGTAGTAGCTCGCCGGGCGGATCGCCGCGGCCACCCGCTCCGGATCCAGCACGCCGCGAGTCCCCGGAACGGGCCTCGGAAGAACGCCCGAGAAGGCGGCCATGGTGCCGGTCTCGATGTTGTAGATGTGGCACTGCGCCTCGCAGATCACCTCGTCGCCCGGCCGGGTGTGGACCTTCACGGCGGTCTGGTTGGCCATGCTGCCCGAGGGCATGAAGAGCGCCGCCTCCTTCCGCATCAGTCCGGCCGCCAGCTCCTGGAGCCGGTTGATGGTGGGATCTTCACCGTAGACGTCGTCGCCCACCTCCGCCTCCGCCATGGCCTTCCGCATGCGGGGTGTGGGGCGCGTCACGGTGTCCGAACGCAGATCGACGAAGTGGTCGGGCATGGGGCACCTCCATCAGGGGCCAGTATACGGGAGAGGAGAGAAGCGATGAAGCGAAACGTGAGACGCGAGACGGGAGACGTGAGACGGGAGACGGGAGACGGGAGACGCGAGACGCGAGACGCGATGAAGCGATGAAGCGATAGAGCGATGAAGCGAAAGGCGAGACGCGAGGGACGGCCGCAGCCAGCTCCTGATCCCCAATCCCTGTGTGTCTCTGTGTCTCTGCGCCTCTGTGGTCATCCCGTCTTTGCGAATTCCGATTGTCCCCTCCCCCACCTTGCCGCGCGCTTCCCGGCAGGGTATCCTGGGGCCGTAGAGCGCGGACGCGATGGATCATGTGCTGCAGGTCACCGAGTTAAAGAAGTCCTTCCGGGGGCACCTCTCCATCGGGGTGCACCACGTGTTGGATGGCATCAACCTCTCGGTGCCCAAGGGGGTCATCTACGGCTTTCTGGGTCCCAACGGCGCCGGCAAGACGACCACCATCAAGATCCTGGCCGGCCTGCTCTTCCCCGATGCGGGCGAAGCCCGGATCTTCGGGAGGAGCTCGACGGACCGCTCCGTCCGCCGCCGCATCGGCTTTCTCCCCGAGACGCCCTATTTCTACGACTACCTCAAGGGAGCCGAGCTGCTCGCCTTCATGGGCCGCCTCTACGGCCTCTCGCCCTCCCAGCTCTCGCGGCGCGTCCCCGAACTGCTGGAGACCGTGGGCCTCAAGGGCCAGGGCAAGCTCCAGCTCCGCAAGTACAGCAAGGGCATGCTCCAGCGCATCGGGCTGGCCCAGGCCCTCATCCACGATCCCGAGCTGGTGATCCTGGACGAACCCATGAGCGGCCTGGACCCCATCGGCCGGAGGGAGATCCGCGACCTCATCCTCTCGCTCAAGGAGCAGGGCAAGACGGTCTTCTTCTCGTCCCACATCCTGGCGGACGCCGAGATGCTCTGCGACCAGGTGGCCATCCTGGTCAAGGGCCGCGTCGTTCAGGAGGGGATCCTGGAGGTGCTGTTGGGCTCGGAGGTGCGCTTCTGGGACGTCACCCTGCGGGGGCTGGAGACCTTCTCGCCTCCCCCCGGCTGTTCGGTCCTGACCCATCGGGGCGGCCAGGTGCTGGTGCGCGTGGAGTCCGAGGCGATCCTCCAAACGCTTCTGGACAAGGCGAGGGCCGAGGGGGCCTCGGTGCGCTCCGTGATGCCCCACAAGGTCTCCCTCGAGGACCTGTTCATGGCCCAGATTCCGGGAGGAGGAACATGACGCCCGTGGCGATCACGCCGAGGCTGACCCTCGTCCAGGTCTACGCCATCGCCAAGAACACCTTCAAGGAGGCCGTGAGGAGCCGGATCTTCTACATCCTGCTGGCCTTCGCCGTCTGCCTCCTGCTCTTCTCCTTCGTGATGGGGCTCCTGGCCATCGGGAGCCTGCGCCGCGTCATCCTGGACATGGGGCTCTCGACCATCGCCTACTTCTCGGCGGCCACCGCCATCTTCATCGGCATCGGCCTCATCTACAAGGAGGTGGAGCGCAAGACCATCTACAACGTCCTCTCCAAGCCCCTCTCCCGAAGCAGCTTCATCCTGGGCCGGTATATCGGGATCATGACCGTGCTCCTGGTCAACCTGGTGGCCATGACGCTCGTCCTGGCGGGGGTCCTGGCCTCGGTGGGGGCCTTCACGGCCCGGATCTTTCCCGCCGTCGGGTACATCTACCTGGAGCTGATGATCCTCTCCGCGGTGGCCCTCTTCTTCTCCTCGGTCAGTTCGCCCGTGGTGAGCGCCATCTGCACGGTGGCCTTCTACCTCATCGGCCATACCAGCTCGAGCATCCCCTCCTTCCTGGTTCCGCTGGTGCAGTCCGAATTCGCCAAGCGCGCGCTTCTCCTGCTCTACCACCTCCTGCCCGACCTCAACCTGCTCAACATCAACAACCTGGTGGTGCACGACATCGCGACGGCCCCCGGATTCGCCGCACGGGGGGTCACCTACACGCTCCTCATGGTGGCCGTGCTCCTCCTGGCCTCCTCGCTCTGCTTCAAGCGGCGCGACCTGGTGTGAGAGTGCGCACCCTGGCGGGAGTGCTGGTCATCGTCCTGCTGCTCGCCGCGGTGGTCCCCCTGCACCAGCAGATGGTCGCCCTGCACGATACCTACCCCAGCGAGTTCCGCTCCTACTACATCCCCTCCAGCGCCTACCTCAAGGTGGCCTGCCTGGGGCAGGACAACTTCGCGGCCGACCTCATCTTCATCTGGTCCATCCAGTACTTCGACCGATACAAGGAGAACGTGAGGGACACCTACCTCCTGCACACCTACGACGTGATCACGGATCTGGACCCCCGGTTTTACGAGGCCTACATCATGGGGAACCTCTTCCTCAGCCTGGACAAAAAGTGGGACATGCTCTACGCCCTCTCGGACAAGGGGATCGCCGCCGACCCCAAGGACTGGCTCGTGGCCTGGGACGCCGGCACCTACGCCTTCTTCCAGGCCCACGACTACGCCAAGGCCCTGAAGTACTTCCACATCGCCTACGCCAGGAATCCGAACCGGCCGATCCTCAAGGACATGCTGGCCAACGCCTACAAGTACCAGGGGGACTACGAGAGCTCCCTGCACTACTGGCAGAGCATCGCCCAGGAATTCGCCGGCCAGGAGGAGCACCAGGCCTCCTACTTCCGCTTCGCGGCGGAGCGCAACATCTTCGACCTGACCATCAAGATCGACCTGCGCAAACTCACGGCCGCGATGGAGATCTACCGAAAGGAAAAGGGGACGCCTCCGCCCACCCTGAGGACGCTGGTCACCGCGGGCTACCTGAAATCCCTGCCCGTCGATCCCGACGGCAAGCCCTACCTCTACGACCCCAAGACCGGCGCCGTGACCTGCCAGACGCCCTTCAAGTTCCGCGGGAAATTCGGGCAATGGTGACCCTCTCCCTCGCCTTCGCCCTGCTCTTCGGGCTGGTCCTGGGCTCCTTCGCCAACGTGCTCATCTACCGCCTGCCGCGGGGCGAGTCCATCGTGAACCCGCCCTCCCATTGTCCCCATTGCGGGAGTCCCATCCGCTGGTTCCAGAACGTTCCCGTGGTCTCCTGGGCGTTCCTGCGGGGCCGCTGCGCAGCCTGCCGGGGGCCCATCGCCGTTCGGTATCCCGCCGTCGAGGCCTCGGTGGGAGTGCTTTTTCTCCTCTCCGCCTGGGTCTGGGGCCCCACCTTCCCCGGCGCGGCGGCGGGTCTCTTCGCCCTCCTGTGCGTGGTGCTGGGGCTCATCGACCTGGAGCACCAGATCCTGCCCGACCGCCTCACGCTGCCCGGCATCGCGCTCGGACTGCTGTTTTCGCCCTACCTTCCCTGGACCAACCTCACCGACTCGCTGGCTGGCGCCGCCCTCGGCGCCGCCATCCCCGCCCTCCTGATCACGCTCTACGCCCTGTTCGGCATCGAGGCCATGGGGTGGGGGGACGTGAAGTTTCTCGCCATGGTGGGTGCCTTCCTGGGCTGGCGGGGGGTCCTCCTCACGATTCTCGGGGGCGCCCTGCTGGGAACGCTCCTGGGCGGCGGCTACCTCCTGCTGACCGGAAAGGGCCGTCGGACGCCGCTTCCCTTCGGAACCTTCCTCTCGGCGGCCGCCCTGGCCAGCCTCTTCTTTGCGGGCCGGTTCTGGGCCTGGTACGGGACCCTTCTCGGCCGCCTCTCCCCATGAGCCTGCTCAAGCCCGACACGAGGCGGCTCCTCGTCTGGGCCCTGCTGGCTACCTGCACGCTCTTCCTGTTCGCCTCGGGGAGCGGCCTCGTGACCCTGTCGCAGTCGCTGGCCATCCAGCGGAAGGCGGTCTCGGACCAGGCCCTCCTCCTCGGCAGGAGGGGGTGGAAGGCCCTGGAGGGCAGCGGCTTCCGGCAGCCTTCCGGGCCGCCTTGGCGGCTGGCTCTCCTGCCACCGGACCTGCCGCCCTCGCCGATCCAGCCCCAGGGCATGGCCCTGCTGTTCGGGCCGCGGGTGCTGTGGACCGAGCCCGCCTTCGCCCCGCCAAGGGTGGACGCCCCACCGAAGGGGACGGAAGAGGTGATCCGCGAGGGAGGCCGCTGGCTCTACCTGAGGAGTCTGGAGGACGGCCGGCTCCTGATGGTGACGTTCGCGGCGCCCGCCTACGAGCGGCTCCGGAGCCGGTACGTCCTGATCTCGGTGTTCGAGGCCGTGGGGCTGACCCTGTTGAGCCTGCTGTGGATCTGGCTGGCCCTGAGGCTCTATCGCTCCTACCAGGGCCTGGCCAGCACGGCGCGTGACGCCAGCGAGTACCTCCCCTCGCCCGGCGGGGGCTCTCCCGCCCTGGCCATGGTGGAGGTCTTCCAGCACACGCTCCAGGAGCTGAGGGCTCGCAGCGACGAGCTGGCCGAACTGCACCAGCGGGAGAAGCGCAGGGCCGAGGAGGTGGAGGGGCTCGCCGAGGCCCTCTGCGCCAACCTCGAGGCGGGGTACCTCCGGTTCGACGAGGCGGGACGCCTCTCGGGCCTCAACGCCGCCGGCCGCTCCCTCCTCGGCCTGCCGACGGTCCCCCGGCTGGGCGACGCGGCCGAGACCCTGCTCGCGGCCAGGCCGGAGGCCCTGGCCGCCCTGAGGGAGTCCATGGACAAGCGGAGCCTGACCCTGCGAGAGGAGGTGCCGGGAGCCCCGGCTCTTCTCCTCCAGGTCGTGGGAATTCCGCTGTTCAACCTTCTCCACCAGCTTCGGGGCTATCTCTTGATCATGAAGGACCAGACCTCGCTCTACCAGATGCGCAGGACGATACGCGAGCGGGAGGCCCTCTCCCGCCTCGGCGAGGTGGCCGCGGGAGTGGCGCACGAGGTGCGCAACAGCCTCAGCACCTTCACGGCCCACATCAAGCTTCTGGCCCAGGACCGGCCGGAGATGGCGGGTCAGGCTCACTACCAGGGGTTGCTGGAGGAGGTCCGCGGGCTGGAGACGGTGGTCCAGAACCTCCTCTTCTTCGCACGCCCGCTGCCCCTGGTGACCGAGACGATTCCCCTCGGGCCGCTCCTGGAAGAGGAGGCGCAGGCGCTCAGGCGACAATTTCCGGACCTCCAGGTGGAGGTTTCGGCCGGAGACGGCGACAGCGTTCGGGCGGACCGGGAGGCCCTGGCCAGGGCCATCCGGAACCTTACGCGCAACGCGGCCGAGGCCCTCTCGCAGGGCGGCCGGGGCTTCGGGCGCGTGCGCCTCTCGTGCGGCCTGGAGCCCGAGGGGGCGACGATCCGCGTGGAGGACGACGGGCCGGGCCTGAGCCCCGAAGCCGCGCAAGAGCTCTTCGTGCCCTTTGCCAGCCAGAAGCCGGGCGGCACGGGCCTGGGGCTGGCCATCGCCCGCAAGATCGTCCGGGAACACGGGGGGGAGCTCTCGTCCTTCGTCTCTCCCCTGGGCGGCGCTGGGTTCCAGATCCGCCTCCCTTCGTAGCCAGCTTCCAGCTATGGAACCAGCGGGCGCCCTGCGCTATGCTGATCTTCTTTTGGAGGGGCGGCCGGGAGGTCCCGGCCGCCTCAGAGTTCACCTGGGGAGGTGCCCATGAAGCGTTTCCTGATCGGACTCCTGGCGCTGTTGCCCGTGGTCCTGCTGGCCGGCGAAAAACCCTGGTTCAAGGGTTCGCTGGAGCAGGCCGAGGCGGCGGCGAAGAGCCAGAACAAGATGGTGGTCCTCAAGTTCTACGCGGACTGGTGAGGGTCCTGCCAGAAACTGGACCGTGACGTCCTTACGCAGAACACGATGGATCGTTTCGACCGCAACGTCATCTGGTACCATGCCAACGTGGACCTTCCGGACAACAAGCCCCTCCTCAAGAGCTATCACGTCACCGGGATCCCCACCACCGTGGTTCTGGACACGAAGGGGGCGGAGGTGGACCGCATCATCGGATACGACGGCCGGTCGGAGTGGCTCAAGACCCTGCTGGGCTACCTCTACGGCGTGGACACGCTGCAGGACTACCTCGATCGGGCCTCCGCCGCTCCGACCGTGGCCGAAGGGGTCACCATCGCCCAGAAGTACCTGGACCGCGGCGAGCCGAAGGAGTCGCTGGTCTGGGTGGACAAGGCCAGGGCTCTCAAGCCGGGGCCGGACGAGAAGGCCACGCAGACGCTGAGATTCATCGAGGCGCAGGCCTGGCTGACCACCGATGCCCCGAAGGGCATCGAGGCCCTCACCGTGGTCGCCACCGATGCCAAGGACCCCAACGCCGCCGAGGCCTTCAGCACGCTCTCGGGCCACTACCGCCGGGAGGCCAAGAACGCCAAGGACGTGGCCGCCAAGCAGAAGGCCGAGGACAGCCTCATGGCCCTCTACCACGAGCTGCTTCCCTCCCACCAGGACGACGCCCAGTTCCTCAACGACTACGCCTGGCACTGCGCGGAGCTGGGGGTGGAGCTGGAGAAGGCCCTGACGGCGGGGCAGCGCGCCGCCGAGCTCAGCAAGCAGGATCCCGGCATCCTGGACACGGTGGCGGAGGTGTACTACAAGATGGGGAAGAGTGACCAGGCCGTGGGGACCATCGATATGGCCCTCAAGCAGAAGCCCGGCGACAGCTACCTCGAGGGGCAGCGCGCCAAGTTCCTGAAGGCCGCCGGGAGCAAGGACAAGCACTGACCCGCTCGTGGCCTTCGCAGCGCGTTCCTCGGCGCCCCGGTCGCGGTTGACGGCCGGGGCGCTTCGCGTATGGCCGGGGAGGAAGGGGGGAATTTCTCCGTGAGGTCATGGGAGGCGCGCACAGCCGTCCTGGCCGCGTTTGCCGCGGGGGTCTCTCTCGCCCCGTGGATCGTCGCGCCCTGGTGGATTGCCCTGTCGGCCCTCGCCGTGGCCGCCTCGGTGCTGCGCCTGCCCCGCCTGCGTCTCGCCCTGCCCCTGCTGGCGGCCATCGTGGGGCTGGCCGCGGGAGGAGCCCGGCTCCACCCCCTAGCTCCCGACTGGCTCACCCAAACCGTGTCCCAGGCCCAAGGCCCCACCTACGTCTGGGTGAGGGGCAAAGTCGTCGAGGCCGAGCCCTGGCCCGACGGAAGCCGGATCACGCTTCAGCTCGACTTCGCCCGCATGGAGTCGGCCTGGCTCCCCGTCCGCTCCCTCGCCCGGGCCTACCTGCCCACCCCGCCTCCCGCCGAGGGGGCGCGGCTGGAGGCGAGCCTGGGGTTCACCGCCCCGCGCTCCGCATCCAACCCGGGACAATTCGATTCGGCGGCCTACCTCGCACGCCAGGGCATTTCTCTCGTGGGCACGTGCCGGAGCGCCGCCCTCGTCCACGAATCTCCTCCCGGGAAATGGCACCTGATCGGCCGATACAGACGGGCCATCCGGTCCCGCCTGGAGGAGGACACGGGCGATCTCCGGGGTGCCCTTCTGGCCCTGCTGCTGGGCGAACGGGGGCTCCTGGACACCCGGAGCACCGCCGACCTGAGCCGATCCGGCCTCCTCCACCTGATCGCGCTCTCGGGCTTCAACGTGGGCCTGGTCCTGCTCCTCTTCATGGGGCTGGCCCACGCCCTCCGGTGCCCCCCCTCATGGCGGGACGGGGCCGCGCTCGTCCTGCTGGCGGTGTACGGGCTCCTCGTCGCGCCGAGCAGCTCCCTGTCGCGCGCGCTCCTGATGGCGGCTCTGTTTCTCCTGTTGCGCCTGCTCGCCAGACCCCACAGCGCGGTCACGGCGTGGACGCTGGCGGCGGCCTTGCTCCTCGTCTACCGGCCCCAGTTCATCTTGGACGCCGGCTTCCAGCTCACCTTCGCGGCGACCCTGGGCATCCTGGTGTTCTGGAGCGCCTACCCCGCGGCCCTGCCTTCCAAGGGCCCGCTGGGTTGGTTCCTCAAGCTGCTCTGGGTGGGGCTCTCGGCCCAGCTGGCCACGCTTCCCATCCTGGTGATCACCTTCCACCGGTTCTCCCCGTGGGGATGGCTCGCCACTCCGGCCGCTTCCCTCCCCCTCATGGCCGTCCAGGGGATCGGGCTCCTGTACATCCTGGGTCTCGGGTTCGTGCCGGGCCTGCACCAGGCTCTGGCCTGGAGCCTGGAGCTGACGGCCAGGCCCTTCATGGCCATGGCGGAGGGACTGGGCAGGAGTGCCTGGGGAAGCTTCTTCGTTCCGTTTCCGTGGTGGGGCTGGACGGCTCTCTACCTCCTGGGGCTCGCCATGCTGGCCTGGCCGTCCCGCCGCCGGGCATCCGGATGGGTGCTCATCGGGGCCGCCGCCGTCGCCTTCTGGACCTGGCCAACCGGGCCGGCCGTTCGGGACGCCCGGGGAGTGGCCCTCCTCGACGTCGGGGAGGCTTCATGCCAGGCCGTGCTCTGGCAGGGCGGCTGCTTTCTCGTCGACGCGGGCACCAGCGGCATCGAGGGACCCGGCTCGGGGATCACCGTGATCGAGCCGTTTCTAGCCAGGGCGGGCGTGAAGGACCTGACCGGCATCGTGCTGACGCACTGGGACCGCGACCACTGCGGCGCCGCCGAGGACCTGATCCAGGACCTCCCCGTGGGCTTCCTGGCCTATCCAGCCTCCGATCCCCCCGAGCCCGATCTGCCGCAGCGAATCGCCGCGATAGCCTCGGCCAGAAAAGTTCCCCTGATTCCGCTGACCCGCGGACAGGGATTCGTCACCTCGGGACCCTCTCTCTCGGTCCTCGGCCCTGGGGAGCCGTGCGACCTCCCCGACGAGAACGACCGCAGCCTGGTGGCCAGGCTCACGTTCGGCCCCACCGCGGTGCTCGCCACGGGGGACCTTGAACGGGCGGGCGAGCGGGACATCCTGAAGGCCCGCCTTCTCCTGTCGGCCTACGCGCTGATCTCGCCCCACCACGGGTCCGCCACCTCCAGCAGCCCGCCCTGGCTGGATGCCGTGGCCCCCAAGGTGGTCCTCATCAGCGTGGGGCGGGCCAACCGCTTCGGCCACCCGTCGCCCGCCGTGCTGGCCCGCTACGCTTCCCTGCCCGCCCGGGTCTACCGCACCGACCGGGACGGCGCCCTCCTGCTGGACCTGACGGAAGGCCGTCCCATGGTCTACCCCTATCGGGACGGAGACTGGTCGCCCCGGCTCTTCCGCCGCCTCTGCCCGTGAAGACGGCAAGGGCCCCGCTCGACGTGGAGCGGGGCCCTCGTGCAGACCTTACTTGTGTTTGATCTCAGTCCTTCTGGCCGGCGGTATAGCTCTGCAGGAGCTTGGTGAACTCCTCGGTCATCTGGTGCCCCCGGTACCGGATCACGCCCTTCCCATCCAGGAGGATCACCGTGGGGATTCCCTCGACGCCGTACTCGGTGGCGATCTTGTTGTCCACGTCCCAGAGGACGGTGTAGGGCAGCTGCTGCTCCTGCTGGAACCGGACCACGTCTTCCCGGCTCTCCCGGAAGTTGAGGGCCACGCCCAGCATCCGGAGCCCCTTCTTGGCATACTCCTCGTGGATCTTCTTCAGGTCGGGGATCTCCCGCTTGCAGGGGGGACACCACGTGGCCCAGAAGAACAGCAGGGTGGGCTTGCCCTCGTTCTTGAGAAGGCTCACCGGCTGGCCGCCCTGCACGGGCTGGAGCATGAAATCCTGGGCGGCCTGCCCCACGTCGGTCCCCGCGAAGACCGTCGCCATCGCCAGAACTCCGGCGAGGGCGGCGGCCAGAATGGTCGTTTTCTTAGTGTTCGATGCCATGGCTATTCTCCTCGGAGGCGAATGATACGCCGGAAGCGGGCCCGGCTGCAAGCCGCAACCGATGCTTGAGGCGGCGGCAGATGGCCCTGCTCGGGTTGTCCATGCAGTCCATGCAGACGCCCAGAGCGTCACGCAGTTTGGCCGGCGCCGGTTCCAGGGAGCGTCCCAGCGGGATGACCGCCTCCACCAGGACCCTCTGGGCCTTCAGCGCCGAGGCGCAGGGGAGGCAAGCCGCGCAATGGGACTCGACCTCCTGTTTTCCGCGCTCGTCGAGTTGTCCACGCAGGTAAGCACCAAGCTTGGCCCGCACCCGTCCGCAAGCTGACATCTGCATCCCTCCCAACAGTGCGCATTCTCACCGCCCCAGCGGATTCCGGCGGTGCCCCGTCTGCGCCTCTTCCTCTTCAGGCCCCCTGGGCCATGGCCGGTGCCACGAGCTGGGCCCCCTGGCTCCAGCCGCGGTCCGGAGTGTGCCCGCCGAGCTGCTTCTGCATCAGCTTCCGGGCCCTGTGTATGCGGGACATGATCGTTCCGATGGGGCAGTCCATCATGTCGGCGATCTCCCGGTAGGAAAAGCCGCCTACCAAGGATAGCATCAAAGCCTCCCGGTAGCCCGGGGGGAGCGTCTCGAAGGCGTGCTGGACGTCCTCCTTGAGGATGGAGTTCATCAGCGTCGCCTCGGGGTCGGCGGGCCGCATGCCCGTGTGCTCGACCTGGCTCTCCTGCGTCTCCTCGATGGACTCGAAATCCACCTCGTTCGGCCGCCGGTGCTGTTTGCGGTAGTGGTTGATGAAGGTGTTCTTGAGGATTCGGTAGAGCCAGGCCTTGCAGTTGGTGCCGGGCTCGTACTTGTCGAAAAACCGGTAGGCCCGAAGGAACGTCTCCTGGACCAGATCCTGGGCGTCGTCCTCGTTCCTGGTGATCTTCAGCGCCAGGTTGTACAAGAAGTCCAGGTGGATGAGGGCAGTCTGTTCAAAATAGGCTCGGGATACCATGGGCTTTCCCCTTGTTCTTTCTTTGCCTTCGTTCAAGTGGTCTTGCGATTGCGCCTCGTTCGAACCCTGTGGTATAGGTTGGAATCCTTCTGCCGCCGGAGGTTGCGTGCTGTCCTATCTCTATGGAGCCTTGACCCGCCTTGCCGGCCTCTCCACCATCCGGAGAGCCGAACTTCTTGGCCAGGAGGAACTCCTGCTCCGGCTCCGCTCCGGGAGAAACGTCCCCGAGCTCCACCCTTCGATAAGCAAGGCCGTTGCCAAACTGGATTGGGAGGCGTGCGAACGCCAGGACAGGGAGGCCCAGGCCCGTGGAATTACGCTTCTGAGCTGGGACGACGGCCGGTACCCCGCCGTCTTGAGAACCGTTCCCGATCCTCCCCCGGCCCTCTACCTGCTTGGCTCGGTCGAGGCGCTGGAAGGCCCGGCCGTGGCGGTGGTGGGCTCCCGCCTGTGCACCGTCTACGGGCAGAACGTGGCGCAGACTCTGGCGGCCGAATTGGCCCGGTCTGGATTGACCGTGGTGAGCGGCCTGGCCCGCGGCATAGACTCCTCTGCCCACGAGGGTTCCCTCGTGATCCCAGGCAGGGCCGTGGCCGTTCTGGGCACCGGGATCGACGTGCCCTACCCTCGGGAAAACGAAGGGCTCATGCGGCGGATCGTGGAGCGGGGAGGAGCCGTGGTGACGGAGTTCCCGCCAGGCACCCCACCGGCGCCCAGGAATTTTCCCATCCGGAACCGGGTTATTGCGGGCTTGGTCTGGGGCGTGGTGATCGTGGAGGCCACCGAGCGTTCCGGCTCTCTCATCACTGCCCGTTTCGCCCTTGAAACGGGCAGAGAAGTGTTCGCGGTCCCGCAAAACATTACCAGCCGCACGGCTATTGGCCCTAATACCTTGATTCAGAAGGGGGCCAAGCTAATCCAGCGGGGGCAGGACCTCTTGGAGGAACTGCCTGAGCATCTTCGTTGCAAGCTGAAACAGACGGAGGAGCCGGAGGGGACCGCCCAGGATTCCCTCTCGGAACCATCGGCGGCGAACCGACGGCTCCTCGCGATATTGAAGCCCGACCGGGGACTCAGCGTGGATGAGTTGTGCCGGAGCTCCGACCTGCCCGCATCGGAGGTGCTCTCCGGCCTTCTCGAGTTGCAAATGGCCGGCGTCTGTGTAGAATTGCCCGGGATGCGCTACGCCCTGAAGGGCCGGATGAAGGAGCCCCACTGATGTCTCAGACCCTCTTGATCGTGGAATCGCCGGCCAAGGCCAAGGCCATCCAGAAGTATCTGGGCAAGGGCTTCACCGTGAAGGCCTCCATGGGCCACGTGCGAGACCTGCCTTCCAACAAGATGGCGGTGGACGTGGAGAAGGACTTCCGCCCCACCTTTGTGATCCTGCCCAAGAAGAAGACCGCCGTGGCCGAGATCCACTCCGCCGCCCAGAAGGCCGGTGCCATTCTGCTGGCGGCCGACCCCGACCGGGAGGGAGAGGCCATCTGCTACCACCTCCAGGAAATCCTCAAGGACACGGGCAAGCCGGTGGGGCGGGTCCGCTTCCACGAGATCACCTCTGGCGCCATCCGGGAGGCCGTGGAGCACCCGACCGAGGTGGATGCGCGCAAGGTGAACGCCCAGATGGCCCGCCGTGTGATCGACCGGCTGGTGGGCTACCAGATCTCCCCGCTGCTGTGGGACAAGGTCAAGAAGGGCCTCTCCGCGGGCCGGGTGCAGACCGTGGCCCTGCGCATGATCTGCGAGCGCGAGGAGGCCATCCGCGCCTTCGTCACCGAGGAGTACTGGACCCTCACGGCCCGCCTCGAGGGGGAGGCCCATATCCCCTTCGAAGCCAAGCTGACCCAGTGGCAGGGCAAGAAGGCGGAGGTGCGATCCGCCGCCGAGAGCGAAGCCGTCCTACAGGGCCTCGACGGGCGCCCCTGGTCGGTCTCCAAGGTCGAAAAGAAGAAGCAGAAGCGCTCTCCTCTGCCCCCCTTCATCACCAGCAAGCTCCAGCAGGAGGCGGCCCGCCTTCTGCACTTCCCCGTGAAGAAGACCATGTCCGTCGCCCAGCGCCTCTACGAGGGCGTGGACCTGGCCGACGGGGAGACGGTCGGCCTCATCACCTATATGCGCACCGATTCCACACGGGTCTCGCCGCAGGCCGTGGAGGCGGCCCGGGCGTTCATCCCGCAGGCCTTCGGGTCCGACTACCTGGCGCCCAAACCCCGCCTCTACGCGCCGGCCAAGGCGGCACAGGATGCACACGAGGCCATTCGTCCGACCGACGTGACCCGGACGCCCGATTCCGTGAAGGGCTTCCTCTCCAGGGACGAGCACGCCCTCTACCGGCTGATCTGGAGACGGTTCGTGGCCTCGCAGATGGCCGACGCCGTCTTCGACGCTACGAAGGTCCAGGTGGTCTGCGGCGATGGAACCTTCTCGGCCGCGGGATCGGTGTGCGTCTTCCAGGGATTCCTGGCCGCCTACGAGGTGGAGGAAAACGGCGAGAAGGGCGTGCTTCCGTCTCTGCGGGAGGGCGAGCCTCTGCGCCTCCTGGAACTGACGCCCGAGCAGAAATTTACCGAACCGCCGGCCCGTTACACCGAGGCTTCGCTCGTCAAGGCTCTAGAGGAGAATGGCATCGGCCGGCCCTCCACCTACGCGGCCATCATCTCCACCATCCAAGAGCGCGAATACGTGGTCAAGGAGAAGGCCTTCCTCGTGCCTACGGACCTCGGCAAGATCGTGAGCGACATCCTGGTGAAACACTTTCCGGCCCTGTTCGATGTCGGCTACACGGCCAGCCTGGAGAACGACCTCGACCGCGTGGAAAGCGGCAAGGAGGAGCGGCTGGCCCTGCTCAAGCGTTTCTGGGAGCAGTTCGCCAAGGAGCTGGAGGCGGCCAAGGGCAGCATGGTGGACCTGCGGAGGGAGGGACAGCCCACCGACGAGGTCTGCGACAAATGCGGCAAGCCCATGGTGCTGCGGATGGGCCGATTCGGACGGTTCCTGGCCTGTACGGGCTACCCGGAGTGCAAGGGGACCCGCCCCGTGGCCGACGAGAACCCCCCCGAGGTGCCCGAGGAGCACAAGACCTGCGAGAAGTGCGGGGGGGCCATGGCCGTCCGCCAGGGCCGGTTCGGCCCCTTCCTCGCCTGCGAGAACTACCCCGCCTGCAAGACCACCATCAAGCTCCGGCGCAGCAAGGAGGGCAAGGTCGTGGCCGCCAAGGATGAGGTCCTCGACGAGAAGTGCCCCGAGTGCGGCAACTCCCTCGTGAAGAAGCAGGGGAGGTACGGTCCCTTCGTGGCCTGCTCCAACTACCCCACCTGCAAGTACATCCAGAAGGAGACGGTGGAGGTCCCCTGCCCCAAGTGCGGCAAGCCCCTCGCCAAGCGTTTCACCAAGAGCCGGAAGGTCTTTTACGGCTGCACGGGGTACCCGGAGTGCGACTTCGTCTCCTGGTCCAAGCCCCTCCCGGGTCCCTGCCCGCTGTGCGGCAGCCCCTACCTCGTGGAGCGCCGGGGCCGCTCGGGAGCCTCCAGGGCCTGCCCCTCCAAGGGCTGTACCTTCAGCGAACCGCTCCCCTGAGAAAATTGCGAATGGCCGATTGAAGGAGAGCCCGAAGGCGCGCAGAAGCCTGGAGCCAGGGCTCTCCTTGCAGGGGGCGTCCCCCGGTGGCGACCCCTCGCGATTGGGCAATCGCTCCCACAACCATGCGCCGTGCGTCGTGGGAGCCGTCGCCTGACGGCGACCGGGCCGTGATCGGGCGATCGCTCCCACATCCATCGTCCATGATCCAACCCGGGGGATTTTCGCATCTAGCCTCTAGCGTGTCGCATTTTTATCCCCCGAGATTCCGAGATGAGGAGATGCCGAGATGACGGGGGGACGGTGCTCCCGGCTTTTCCTGTCTCCCGTTCCCTGTCCCCCCAAAAAAAGGAGGGCCTTTCGGCCCTCGATGGTTGGAGGAAGGAAGTTGAGTAAGGAGGTTACGCGAAAGGAGGTGCCAAGCCCAGGGCAGGGGACCAGCTCTCCTTGGAGGACTCGATTTGATTGGAGGCCATGGAAGTCCTGAGCAGCCGCGCCATCTGGGTGTGAAGACGGTGGCCGCCCTTATGGACCAGGAGATGGGCTTTGAGGGGGAATCCCGCCAGGGAGATGTCCCCCAGGACATCGAGGATCTTGTGCCGCACGAACTCGTTCAGGAACCGGAGGTCCGAGTTGAGCGCACGGCTTTCGCCGAGAACGATGGCGTTGTCCACCGAACCGCCGAGCGCCAGCCCCCGGACCCTGAGTGCCTCTACGTCCCGCATGAAGCCGAAGGTGCGGGCCGGGGCGATCTGGTCCACGAAGGTGTTTTCATTCACGGGAATGGTGAGGGTCTGCTGACGGATCATGGGGTGGTTGAACTCGATGGTGTAGGTTACGCGCAGCTCGTCGGAGGGGAGGAGCTTGATCCAGCGATCGGCCTCTTTCACCTCCAGGGGCTTGGTGACCCTGAAGTAGCGTCTCGTCCTGTTCTGGTTGATCACGCCTGATTCGCGGATGAGGTAGACGAAGGGGGCCGCCGAGCCATCCATGATGGGCACTTCGGAGGCGTCCAGCTCCACCACGGCGTTGTCCACGCCCAGTCCGTAGAAAGCCCCGAGAAGGTGTTCCACCGTCTTGACCTGGATTCCTCCGGCCCCCAGCGTGGTGGCAAAATCAACCTTGTTCACGTTGAGGGCGCTGGCGGAGATCTCGTATCCGTCCTGGTCGATCCTGCGGAAGACGATGCCCGTGTCGGGCTGGGCGGGCAGAAGGCGCAGGAGCACTTTTTTCCCGGAGTGGAGCCCGATGCCGCTGCACTCGATGCCTTGCCTGAGGGTTCTCTGGTAGTACACTCCCACCTCCGGTGGTCTTTTGAGCAAACCCTATGCCAACTCCGGATCCTCTAGAAACAGGGCTCCGGAGAACGTCTTGTGACCATTTTGCCACAAGGGCTGTGTCCATTGGGGACGGAGGACAAGGGACAGGGGAAGGTGGGGACAAGGGTTGCTGGGTCATCCCCTCCTCTCGGCATCCCGGCCCTTGGGCGCAGGCCGCCGTGACGTGCCGGTGAGCCGGGGTTTCCACGGCCGCCGTTACCGGCTTAAACTCTCGTGAGGTGGACCCGGTCCATAGATCGGAGCGGTGCATGCGGGAGGACCAGGAGCGATGGCTCAAAGCCCTCAAAGCCCGACAGGAAGATGCCATCCGTCAGCTCGTCCGGGAGTTCGGGGAGCCGCTCCGGCGATATTGCGCGGCCATGGTGCGAAGCCCGGCCGATGGGGAGGACCTGGCGCAGGAGGCTTTGGTGCGGTTCGTCGGAGCGGTGGACGCCTTTCGGGGCGAGGCCTCCGTCAAGACCTACCTCTTCCGGATCGCCCACAACCTCGCCCTGAACCACCTGGCTTCCTCCGCGGTGACCCACGAGGAGTTGCCCGGCGAGATTCGAGAGGGCCCCTCGCCGGCCGCCTCCCCCCTCCACGCGGCCCAGAGCCGGGAGGAGGGCCGGCTGCTGCGGGAGGCCCTGGCGCGCCTGCCGCCGCAGCAGCGGGCCGTCGTGGCCCTGCGAACTTGGCAGGACCTCTCATTCAAGGAGATCGGCGCGGTGCTGGGCCTCGCCGAGGGCACGGCAAAGGCCCACTATTTCTTCGCGTTGCGTAACCTGCGTAGGCAGTTGGAGCCTGGCGATGACCCATGACGAAGCCTTGAGGGCGGTAGTAGCAGGAGGGCCGGCATCGGTCGAGGCCGGCCAGCATCTGGCCCAGTGCTCCCGCTGCCGGGAGGAAGCCGCTGCGCTGAGGGCGATCGAAGCGGCACTCCGTGAGGCGGCGCCGGCACCGGCACCGGCCCACTGGCAGGAGACGCTCGTGCTGAGGCTCAGCGCCCGCCACCGGGCGGGGTCGGAACCCAGGCCCTGGACCCTCCTCCGGTGGCGGCCCGCCCTGGCCTCCGCGGCTCTGGCGGCGGGCCTCGCACTGGCCTGGATGGGGTTCCTCCCGTTTCAAAGCCGGCACGCGGCCGTTTCGGTGGCGCTTGGGGCCCCACGTCCCACCTCTTCGCCCACATGGACCGCCCGGGAGGCCTCCCTGCTCGACCTGGCCCATGAGGAATCCACCGCCTCCCTGCTGCAATGGAGCGAGGCCTCCGCCGCCGAACTGGGACAGACGCAGACCGGCGACCTCGGCTACTACCTAGCCGCCACGGAATCAGGAGGATGGAATGGTTAAAGCCTGCATCGCCGCCGCACTTTTTGGCCTCGTGGTCCTGCCCGCCGCCGCCCAGATGCCGGGTGGGCCCCCAGCTCCAGGGCCCGGAGCCGGCCCCGATCAGGGAACCCGCCGCGACGTTGCCCAGCTCTACTTGGTCCAGCGCATGCGCGAAGCTCTGGCGTTGACGGATGCGCAGACACTCAAGGTGATGGACCTCTTTCAGCAGATCGACCAAGCCCGCATGGACCACCAGGCGGCCATCCGGAGCTTGGCCTCCTCCCTCCAGGCCCAGCTGGATGACCCCAAGACGCCCGATTCGGCCTTCAACAAGTCCGTGGAGGGCTTTCGGAAGGGGCAGGAGGAGTTCGAGCAGCAGATGAGAGGCCTGGAGTCCCGGCTTCTAGCCGTTATGACCCCGCGCCAGCAGGTACAATTCCTCCTCCTCCGGCGCCAGCTCCTCATGCAGGGCAGGGAGGGGATGCGGGGAGCAGGTGATGAGGGCCGCCCGCCCGGCCGCCGGCGCCGCTGAGGCACGATGACGCCGCCGCAAGCGGATCGCCCGCGGAGTCTGCTTCGCTCCTGGTGGCGCGGGCTCCTGGCGTTTCTGCGGAGGTCCCCCGCTGAGGAGCGGCCTTCCGCCGTGGGCAGCTGGGGCGAGGAGGTGGCTGCCGGCTACCTCGAGGAACGGGGATACGGGCTCCTGGAGCGGAACTACCGCATCCGCGGTGGGGAGGCGGACCTGATCCTGCGGTTCGGAGAGTCCGTGGTGGTGGTTGAGGTGAAGACCCGCCAAAGGGGCGGCGCCGGTGCGGCGGTCACCGCCGTCACCCCGGAGAAGGCCCGGCGGGTGTGGCGGGCGGCAAGGGCCTATTGCCGCAGGAGGGGGATCTCCCTGGCCCGCCTCCGGGTGGACGTGGTGACCGTCGAGAGCGGGCCCGAGAAGGGTCGGCCCGTAGTGCGCCACTTTCCGGGCCTGCCTCCTCCGCGGGGCCGTTCCTGAGCTCGCCGGCGTATCAACTCCCCTTTCCTCCGTCAAATTCGTTTTACACTCTAACATCCTGATATTCAAAGCCATTTCAGTATTGCACGCCAGAGGTGTCTCGGCCCTGATTCAGACGCATCGGCGCGCCGTTCCCAAAAGCACGGTACTGCACTATTCTGGAGGAAGGGGGAGTTGGCACTCGTCTTGCCTGGGGGAGTAAGGGAGGTGCTCATTGGCTCCTGTGAAAAACAAGGCCGCCATCGACCGCGTTCGGCGCATTGACGAACTGCTCCGGCGGAAGGGTGAGAAGGTGACCCTCGTCCGCCTGGCGGAAGCGCTCGGAGTCACGTCAAGGACCGTCTGTCGAGATCTGGATTTCATGAAGAGGGAGCTCGGGCTCCCCCTCGCACACACTCCGCGCCGGGCTTACCACTACGCCATCCCGGTGCCTCCCCTGGACACCTCCGATCCCATGCAGATGGCCGGGGCGAGACCTGCCGTTCCCACCACGGGGGCCCTCAAGCGCCGACAAGCTATCGAGGCCATTCACCAGGCCCTCTACTCCAGGCGCAAACTGCAGGTCCGTTTGACGGCGGAGGCCGGTGAAGACCCTGGCCCATTCGTGCTGCACCCCTTCTTCCTATCCAAGGTCGCCGGCGAACTGGTGCTCTTCGCGTTTCGCGCAGAGGACCGTGCACTCGTCAACATCCCGGCCCGCCACTGCGGCGAGGTGAAGCTCCTGGACGAGACCTTCGCGGACTGCCCCGCGGGCCCCGCCAAGATGAGGGGAACCCAGGGGTGGCTGAGCAGGGGCAAGCTGTTCAGCGTGACCCTGCGCTTCGCGGACTGGGCCAGGTGGGCCGGGCGACTCATGCTGATGCCCGGCCAGGAGATGTGGGTCCAGGACGGGCAGGTCCGCATCCGGTTTCGCACGGATGATCTCGAGGAGGTGCGCAGGCTCGTCCTTTTCATGGGCGAGGGGGTGACCGTGGAGGAGCCGGCCGTGCTCCGATCCATTCTCCGGTTCCACCTGTTGAGGCTGCTCAAAACCTACAACCCACTTCCCCAGGATAGTGGGTCCGCGTCCTCCAGGGACGACTTGAGGTAGCCGACCAGGTAGAGGCTGCCGGCCGCCACCACCAGCCCGTCTCTTCCCGCCCACCGCCGCGCTGCCGCCAGGGCCTCGCCGGGGTCTTCGGCCAGGTCCGTCACGAGCCCACGGCTGCGGCGCCGGATGGTTTCGATCCGGGCACAGCGGGCCATGGGAACCGCCGTGGCCCAAACGCGGCCGAAGGATGGGAAAAGCAGCTGCGCCATGACGCCGATGGGCTTGTCCTTCATGGCCGTGAAGACCAGGGCGCGGCGCGCCTCGGGCCGCCCCGCCACCCAGCGGGCCAAGGCGCGGCAGCCATCGGGGTTGTGGGCTCCGTCAAGGTAGGTTTCCGGGGACCGGACCGCGAGTTCCAGGCGACCCGGCCATCTCGCCCCGGCGATCCCCTCTCGGATGGACTCATCGGGAACGTGCCAGCCCAGCTGCCTCAAGACCCAGCAGCAGCGAACCGCCAGCGCAGCGTTATCCACCTGGTGCCTGCCGGGAAGGGCGGGCAGGGGCAGATCCAGGGAGTCGCGGCCGCACACCATGCGCCAGCCTTCGGTTCCGACGCTCACCCCGCATTCGCTCAGGGGAAGGAGCCGGGTTCCGAGCCGCTCGGCCTCCCGCCGGAGGACCGAGAGCACCCTGGGGCCGCTGGCCGCCGTGAGGGCGGGCACGCCGGGCCGGAAGATACCCGCCTTCTCCCTCGCAATGCGCATCACGCCCTTGCCCAACCACTCCTCGTGGTCCCTGCCCACGTTGGTGACCACGGAGACCAACGGATCGGCGATGTTGGTGCAGTCCAGCCGCCCGCCCAGGCCCACCTCCAGCACGCCCGCCTCCACCCGCTCCCGCATGAAGTGGAGGAACCCCATGAGGGTGAGCGCCTCGAAATAGGTGGGGCACCCCTCCAGAAGGCCGCTCCCCATGGCGGCCTCGGCCGTCGCCCTCAGGTGGCTGGCCGCTTCGGCGAAGGCCTCCTTGCCGATGATCCGTCCGTCCACACGGATCCGCTCCCGCACGTCCACCAGGTGCGGGGAGGTGAAGAGCCCCGTGCGGTATCCGGCCCCCTGGAGGATCGCGGCCAGGTAGGCGGCCGTCGAGCCCTTGCCGTTCGTCCCCCCCACGATCACACACGGGAAGGAGCGCTGAGGATCACCCAAGGCCCGCGCCAGGGCGCGGGTGTGATCGAGCCCGACCTTGATGCCCATCTCGATGAGCGCGTCAAGGTAGCGCAACGATTGAGGGAAGTTCATGGAGCGGGGGTCTTCCCCGTAAAGAGGGCCAGCAGCCGGACGAGGGTCTCTCGCATCTGGTTCCGGTGAACGACCAGGTCGAGAAAGCCCTTCTCGAGCAGGAATTCGGAGCGCTGGAACCCCTCCGGGAGCTTTTGGCGGATGGTCTGCTCGATCACCCGGGGACCCGCGAAGCCTATGAGCGCCTTGGGCTCGGCGATGTTCACGTCTCCGAGCATGGCGAAGGAGGCGGTGACGCCGCCCGTGGTCGGGTCGGTCATCACCGATAGGTAGGGCACACCGGCCTCCCTGAGCCTTCCGATGGCCGCCGAGATCTTTCCCATCTGCATGAGAGAGTAGACCGACTCCTGCATCCGGGCCCCTCCCGAGCAGGAGATGACGACCAGGGGCGCACGCGTGCGCAGGGTCTCCTCGGCCGCCCTGGTGAGCTTCTCGCCCACCACGCTGCCCATGGAGCCCCCCATGAAGGCGTATTCCATGCAGGCGATGACCACGGGCATGCCTCCCATGGTGCCGCGCGCATTCAGCACGGCATCCTGGCTGCCCACCTGCCCCTGATACTGGACCAGCCGGTCCTGGTAGCGCTTCTGGTCCTTGAATTTCAGCGGATCCGTGGGGGAGACGGCCTCGTCGAACTCCTCGTACCGCCCCTCATCGAAGAGCCCTTCGCAGCGCTGGCGGGCCGAAATTCGGAAGTGGTAGTTGCACTTGGGGCAGACGTGGTTGTTCTCGATCACGATCTGGGCGAACATGATCTGCCCGCAGGACTCGCACTTCATCCACATGCCGGCGGGCACGTGGACCGAGCGCTCCTCGCCGTCCTGAAGCTCGGGTTTCTTCTTCTGACGAAACCACATGCGGTGATCTCCCGCACGGGAGTATACCCAAAAGCCGTCAGCCCGGCAAACCGCGCCCCTCCCAGGCGCCCCATGGGGGCTGCGGCGAGGGCGGACGGCTTGTGCTACACTACGCGGGTTCGGAGGAGCGCATTGCGAATACTGCGTTTGATCATCTACGCAGGACTCTTCCTCGGTGGGATAGGCCTCGGGGGTTACCTGCTCATCCAATTCTCTTTTCTGGGCACCAATACGGCGGTACCGCTGGTCGTCGGGCTCACCGAGGACCAGGCGAGCTGGCAGGCCAGCCGCTCCCACCTCCAGTTCGCGGTCAGGACCGAGCGGTACGATCTGAAGGCCTCCAAAGGCACCGTCATCAGCCAGACTCCCGGCGCGGGGATGACGGTCCGGCGCGGCATGACCCTGCAGGTCATCGTGAGCAAGGGGATCGAGAGCCTCGCCATGCCCAATCTTCTGGGGATGAGGATGGACGAGGCGCAGCTCCAGATCCAGCAATCCGGACTTCGGTGGCTCAACACGGCCTACGTCCACGCGCCGGCGAGCTCTTCGACCATCGTGGCGCAGGAGCCGCCGCCGGGCCAGACGGTCCCGAGGGATGCCGACGTCTCCGTTCTCGTGAGCCTGGGCCCTCCCTCCCTGACCTTCGTCATGCCCTACCTCGTGGGGCTGAACGCCCAGTCGGCGAAGGATCAGCTCCAGGCCTACGGCATTCAGTTCGCCACGCCGCAGGTGGGCCGAACATCCGGCGCCCAGCCCGACACCGTGTTGGGGCAGAACCCGGGGCCGGGGATGCCGCTGCACAGGACCGATCTGGTCCAGCTCACGGTGAGCCAGCCATGAGCGGAGTACCCGCGAGGCTCCTCGCCCCGAGCATCCTCTCCGCCGACTTCGCCCGCCTGGCCGACCAGATCGCCCTCGTGGAACCCCACAGCGGACTGTTGCACGTGGACGTGATGGACGGCCGCTTCGTGCCCAACATCACGCTGGGGCCGCCGGTCGTGGCGAGACTCAAGGCCGTGGCGACCCTTCCCCTGGACTGCCACCTCATGATCGAGGAGCCGGACCGCTACCTCGCCGATTTCGCCCGGGCGGGAGCCTCGCTTCTTTCCGTGCACCAGGAAGCGTGCCCCCACCTCCACCGCACCATTCAGAGGATCAGGGAGGAGGGCATGCGCCCAGGCGTGGCGCTCAACCCCGCCACGCCGGTGGAGACCCTCGACCTCGTCCTTCCCGACCTGGACTTCGTCCTGATCATGAGCGTGAACCCCGGATTCGGGGGCCAGCGGTTCATTCCGGTGGCCCTGGACAAGATCAGGTCCCTCAAGAGGAAGGTTTTCGAGCGGGGGCTCGCGCTGGCCATCGAGGTGGACGGCGGCGTGGCCGAGGAGACCCTTCCGGCCCTTTTGGATGCGGGTGCCGACTGGTTCGTGGCGGGCTCCGCGATCTTCGGCGCCCCCGATCCGGCGGCGGCCGCCTCGCGCCTGGAGGGGATGCTCCGTGGATGAGTGCAGGACCACGGTGAGGGTCCGGTACGTGGAGACGGACCAGATGGGCGTGGTGCACCATTCCGCCTACCTGGCCTGGATGGAGGTGGCCCGGACCGAGTACCTCCGTCAGCACGGCCTCGCGTACCGGGAGCTGGAGGAGAGCGGGACCCGCATGCCGGTGCTTCAGGTGCACGTTCAGTACCTGCGGCCGGCCCGCTACGACGACGAGGTGGAACTGTTGGCCAGGCTGGCGGACAGCAGCGCGGTCCGCTTCCGGTTCGAATACGAGATGGTTCGCAAGGGGGACGGCGCCTTGTTGTGCCGTGGTTATACGGAGCACGCGGCGACGGACCTGCAGGGCCGGCCCCGCCGGTTGCCCAGGGACCTGTTTGCCCTCATAGGAGGTCGATCGTGAAGAGTGCCAGGCTTCTCGCCGCCGCGCTGGTCGTCATGCTCTTGATGACCGCCGGCTGTCATCACCGCCGCCCCAAGGGCGAGGTCGCTCCCAAGCAGGTGACGCCGGTGGCCGAGCTGTACTCCAAGGGCATGGAGGCCCTCCATAAACACAAGCCGGCCACCGCCCGGAAGTTTTTCGACCAGATCGCCTTGCGCGAGGACGCCGGCGAATACCGGGACAAGGCCGCCGTCGCCACGGCGGACAGCTACTACCAGGAGCACACCCTGGAGTCCTACGCCGAGGCCATCAGCCGGTACCAGTCCTTCCTGGCTTTTCACCCCACGCACCCCGATGCGCCTTACTGCCAGTTCAAGATCGGCGAGGCCTACTTCGAGGAGATCAGCACGCCCGATCGGGACATCACACCGGCCCTGAGCGCGAGAGATGCCTTCCAGGCCCTGATCGAGAACTATCCCAAGAGCTCCTACGCGGCCGAGGCCAAGCAGCGGATCCGCTCGGTGAACGACTTCCTGGCCGCGCACGAGATCAAGGTGGGCGACTTCTACCTGAAGTACGGTCACCCCAAGGGGGCCATCGGCCGCTACCGGTACGCCATCGAGCACTACCCCACGTACTGGAACATGCCGCTCCTCTACTACCGCCTCGGCGAGGCCCTCTACCGAGACAACCAGGACAAGGAGGCGCTGCTCTACTTCACCCGCATCACCCAGGAGGTCCCCGGCACCGTCCTGTCGAAGAACGCCCGGAGGCAGATCGAGCGAATCCAGAAGCACCAGGCCGCCAAGGAGAAGGAGTCCAAGGTCTTCAAGGAGCCGCTCGTCAAGCCCAAGGCCGAAACCAAGCACTGGTGGCAGTTCTGGAAATGGTAGAGGAGGGATAGATGGCCCGCGACGACGACGGCAACCACTCCGGCTTCAAACCCGTGATCCCGGCCAGCCAGAACCTGCCCGAGATCACGGTGAAAGCGATCATTCTGGGCATCCTGCTGGCCGTAATCCTGGCCGCGGCCAACGCCTACCTGGGGCTCTTCGCGGGCATGACCGTCTCCGCCTCCATCCCGGCGGCGGTCATCTCCATGACCATCTTCTCCTTCTTCAAGCGCAGCAACATCCTGGAGAACAACATCGTCCAGACGGCCGCTTCGGCCGGTGAGGCGGTGGCCGCGGCGGCCGTCTTCACCATCCCCGGCCTCGTGATCCTCGGATACTGGAAGGAGTACAACTACTGGGAGACGCTCCTGATCTGCGCCCTGGGCGGGACCATCGGCGTCCTCTTCTCCGTCCCCCTCCGCCGCGCCCTGGTCGTGCACGGCGACAAAGAGATCAAGTTCCCCGAGGGCATCGCCACGGCGGAGGTGCTCAAGGCCGGCCAGGGGCAGGAGAAGGGCAGCCTCTCGGCCATCGTCTACGCCGCCCTCACGGGGGGCGTGCTGAAGTTCTGCCAGGATGCCGGGCTGAAGCTCTGGGCCTCCACCCTGGAGGTCGGCGCGCGGGTCGGCAACAGCGTGGCCTACTTCGGCCTCGACCTCTCCCCCGCGCTCCTGGGCGTAGGCTACATCGTGGGCCTGAACATCGCGATTCTGGTGTTCCTTGGGGGCGCCCTCTCGTGGTGGATCGCCATCCCGATCTACGCGGCCTTCCACGGGTGGCCCGCCGGGGCGCACGACGCGGTCGAGGCGGCCAACACACTCTGGAGCAGCCAGATCCGCTACCTCGGCGTGGGCGCCATGTGCGTGGGTGGCTTCTGGGCCCTGATCCAGCTCCGCAGCCAGCTCCTCACCGGTGTCAAGAGCGGGCTTCAGGCGCTGAAGGACGAGAAGGGCGGGAGCACCATCGAGCGGACGGACAAGGACATGCCCATGATCTGGGTCCTGGTCTTCTCGTTCCTGGCCATCATCCCGCTCTTTTTCATCTACCACCTGGTGGTGTCCAAGCTGGCCGTCAGCCTGGTAATGGCCGTGATCATGCTCATCGCCGGCTTCCTCTTCGCGGCGGTGGCCGGCTACATGGCCGGGCTGGTGGGCTCCTCCAACAACCCCATCTCGGGGGTCACCATCGCCACCATCCTCTTCGCCTCCCTGGTCCTGCTGGTGTTCCTGGGCCGCGGCAACCCCGCGGGGCCCGCCGCCGCCATCCTCATCGGCGCCGTGGTCTGCTGCGCCGCCTCCATCGCGGGTGACAACCTCCAAGACCTCAAGGCGGGGTACCTCGTCGGCTCCACGCCGTGGAAGCAGGAGTTCATGCTGGTCGTGGGGGTGCTCTCCTCGGCCTTCGTCATCGCGCCCGTCCTGCACGTCCTGAACCTCAAGTACGGCGTCGGAATCCCCTTCAACGCCACCCCGGCCTGGATCCAGGCCCACCCCAACCCACTGCCGGCGCCCCAGGCCACCCTCATGGCGGCCGTCTCCAAGGGCGTCTTCATGGGCGGCCTCCCGTGGACCATGGTGGCCATCGGGGCCGTGATCGCCGTCGGCATCATCGTCCTCGACCAATATCTCAAGGCCAGGGGCAGCGAGTTCCGAACGCCGGTCCTCGCGGTGGCCGTGGGCATCTACCTCCCCTTCTCCCTCTCCACCCCGATTCTCGTGGGAGGCATGGTGGCCTACTTCGCCGCCAGGCTCAGAAACAAGGCCGCCAAGGGCGCCTCCAAGGGCCTGCTGACCCGCCTGAAGGCGGCCGAAGCGGACGGGGACAAGAAGGGGCTGCTCTTCGCCTCGGGCCTCATCACCGGCGAGGCGCTCATGGGCATTCTTCTGGCGGTGCCCATCACTCTGGCCGGCATCTGGCCCGTCCTGAAGGGGGACTTCCTCGCCCTCTTCCCTCAGCCCCCGCTGGGGGCCTGGCCCGGCGTCGCCGTCCTCGCCGTGGTGGTCTACGCGCTCTACCGCGTGGTGGCCAAGCCGACGAAGGAAGCGATGAAGTGATTGAGCGATTAAGCGATTGAGCGATTGAGCTAAGAAAGGGCGGAGCCCGGCGGCTCCGCCCTTTTTCTTTTGTGTGCTGACGGCTGACGGCCTTCAGATGGAGCCAAGCTGGCGGCGGAGAAGCCGCCGTCCTCGCGTGCCGCGTTCGCTTCTCCCCGAGTCTTGGCCTAGCTCCACTTCTGGAGGAGCTTCTCGGCCTTCGCCTTGATGGAGGTGAATTCGGGGGCCCACTGCGGGTCGGGCGTCATGCCCACGATCGCCTTGACCTGCTCGAGGGCCTTGTCCTTCATCCCCTCGGCCTTGTAGACCTCGGCCAGGTAGAGGCGCGTGAGGGCGTTGGTGGGAGCGCCTTTCAGCGAGGCCTCCAGGTATTGGATGGACTTCTTGTTGTCGCCCCCCTTGAACCAGGGCAGCTTGTAGTACATCCGCCCCAGCACCCGGTCGGGGCCGTAACCCTCCACCGCCGGGTTCAGCTCCTGGCACGTCTGCATCTCCTGCTTGATGCTCGGCACCAGGCTGAGGGACTTGAAGATCCCCTTGGCCTCTCCGTAGACCCCGTAGAGCACGCCGAGCCAGAAGTGGCCCTCCACTCCCTTGGGATCGAGCGCCACCGCGGCCTTGGCGCGGTCGATGCCGTCCTGGAAGAGGGTCATCTTCTCGTCGCCCGAGGCCTTCGCGCGGGTGTATTCGCCATAGAAGTAGCAGGCCCTGGCGCCCCGCCACAGGGCATCGTAGGACCTCGGGTCCGCCTTGGCCGCCTCCGCGAAGAGCTGCATGGCCGCCCTCGCCTGTTCCGGGTTGGCCCGCTGGTCGTAGGCCGCCTTCGCCTTCTCCAGCGGCGACTGGGCCGCCGGAGCCTGGGGCGACGGAGCTTGGGCTGGCGGAGCCTGGGCGCACACGCCCATCACTCCGGCCGCCAGGAAGACCAGAATCCCCCACGAGACCTGTGCTTTCATGGGACACCTCCTGATGCTCCCACCTTACCACGGCCGGGGTCCGGGCGCCCCCCAGGTTGCAATTCCGAAAAAGAGCCGTGATGAACGGGCAACAGCCCCTCCTTAGCCTGAGCGTGACCGGCCATGCCCCGGAGGCGGACGGCAGGGTTCGGCCGATTCGTGAACCGGAAGAAGGACCGGAAAGGAGGCAGATGTGAGGAGATCAGCGATGCGAGTGGTGGCGGCGGGTCTGGCGGCCCTGGCCCTGACGGGGCTCTCGGTCTACGCCCAATCGGCCGAGCAGTTGGACCCTCTGTTGAAGATCCTGGTCGAGAACAAGGTCATCACCGAGCAGCAGGCCGAGGCCGTCCAGGCCCAGTACGACCAGCAGAAAGCCCAGAAGGAGGCCCAGAGCCAGCAGGAGATCAAACAGACCGTCCAGGAGACGGTCAAGAGCCAGCCCTCCAGCGTTCCCGCGGCCCTCAAGGGCCTGCACGTGGGCGGCACCTTCTACCTCTCCTACCAGAACGGCAACCAGTACGCGGGCACGCCCGGCGAGACGAAATCATACAGTCAGTTCGTTCTCAAGCGGGGCTACCTCGACGTGACGGACGACATCACCCCCTGGTTTTCAGGCCGCATCACCACCGACGTCTACCAGAACTCGGCGCAGGACTGGCAGCCCCGGATCAAGTACCTCTACGGGAGCTTCCACTGGAACGGCAACAACGTGCTCTCCCAGCCCTACGTGAACTTCGGCCAGGTGGTCATCCCCTGGCTCGACTGGGACGAGGCCGTCAACGGCTACCGGCTGCAAGACCCCATGTTCTTGGAGCGCAACGGCATCCTCAACAGCGCCGACGACGGCGTCATCGTGGGCTCCAACTTCGGCGGTCTCATGCCCGAGGAGTACCGCAAGAACGTGGACGGCGCTTACGCCGGCCGCTACGGCTCCTGGCAGTTCGGCATCTACAATGGCAACGGCTATCACGGAGCAGAGAAGAACCAGAACAAGGCCCTTATGGCGCGCTTCTCCCTGCGTCCCTTCCCCGTTGGGGTGCCCGGTCTCCAGTTCACCGTCTTCGGCGTGAACGGCAAGGGGAACGTATCGAAGGTCGCCGGGAAGGACCTGCCCGACTGGACTGTCTTCGACGGCATGATCTCGTATGAAAACCACTACTTCACCGGCCAGGCTGAATATTTCTCGGGTAAGGGCAACGAGTTCGGAACGGCCCTCAATCCCGACGGCAGCGCCCGCAAGCAGAAGGGCTACTCCTTCTTCGCCAATGTGCGCTTCCCCGAGGACACGAAGTGGGGCGTGATCGGCCGGTACGACCACTTCGATCCCAATCCCGACGGCGGCTCCACCGTGGTGGACGACGTCCAGAAGACATCCATCTTCGGAGTCTCCTATCGCTTCGTGGGTCAGAACATGTGGCTGCTGGATTATCAGGTCACGCAGCACAACGATCCGCGCATCCCCAACGAGAAGCGCGTGCAGCTCACGCTCCAGGTGAAGTTCTAGAGATTCTGGTCCATCCCTTCACCCCCTCTCCTCTCACGGCGCCCGGCCCCCGGGCGCCGCTTTTCTTTCGGGTTGTCTTATGGATGATGTGCATCAGCGGCGAAAGTACGCCGCATCCCGTGCCACGGTTCGCCGCGACGGGGCGGGGTGGCAGGCCTTCGCCTTCAGGGCTCTTGAGGCTGGCGATGCCTCTGCTGGGGACATTCGGTTTTGTTGGCCTCGACGGTGCATGCAGACATGGGCTGCCCGAGGGCATCGCTTCCGGTTTCGATACGTCCGACGAGCCTGTTCCCCTGCTTGGTCAGATGGACGATGACCCAGATTTTCCCTGTCGACCACACGATCCTGATGCCGTGTTTGCCCTCCGGCAACCACGATCCGATCTGGAAATGCCGTCTGAACCGGGACGCTTCTCCGCAAAGGAGGGGGGTCACGGCGCGGCTGCCCTCTGGAAAATTGGGGTATCCGCCGTCGTCCTTTCGCCTCGCGGTCTTCTGCAGACGAATAGCTTGGGGCGGGGCGAAGGAGCGCAGGGAATCCTTGGCCGGTAATGGTGGAACCCAGGGGCCGAGCACGAGCCGGTAGCAGCCGCAGAACTGGGCCCAAGACCTCGCCGCGCCGCTCTGCGACGAGGCTACAACGGCGAGGCAGGCCATGCAGATCATCAAAAGGACTAGGTGCATCAATACGCTGTTCCACAAACCCACGCGGGTGAGAGGGCGCCCGTTAGAAGCTCTCACTTGTACACTGCGACAAGTATGGCGGTGATTGCGGATACGGCAGCGAAGGCCGCCGCGATGATAGCGATGATGTTGGCACGCCGAGCGATGGCCCGCGTTTCTGCTTCTCGCGCATCACGCCTAGCCGATTCCACTCCCCTCAACCACACTTGCGCCCATGCGTCCCAATCTGGGCCCTTCTGTCTCCAACGTCCGGCAAGCTGAGCAGCGGAGACAGCGCTCTCTCCCATACAGTTAAATTCATCGAATGCCTCATCTTGCGACGGGCTACTGGTCATGCCGCCTCCTAACGCGTATTCGGCCGATGACACGGGCCGCACAACAGCCGCATATCGTTGAAATGGGCTGCCTATCGCAGCAAATGTCCCCGCTCCCCTGCATAATGACCTCTTGGCAAGGCTAGCACACCTTCCTCGGCGGTGCTTAGACCGACGAAATGGGCAGACGGGATAGACGGCCAGGCGATCGCCCCTTCACCACTCCGTCCCCTTGCCCATCGCCCGTGCGCCTCCCAAGTTTCCACCCATGGCCTCTCTCCCCCCCCCCCCCGGCAAGAGCCGCCCGACGCGGGCATCCACCTGCGCGCCCGCTGCAGGGCAACCGTTTTTAGGGCCTTTCCCGCCCCGGTCCGATGAAATGGACGATCTGCTCGCGGGTGAAACAGCGCTATCACCGCCCTGGACGATGAGGCGAGAGATGGAGACAGGGAGAGGATCATCGTGTCCCGTGGCTGTCCAAAATAGCTCCAGGCCTCCCTTGAGCGGTCTGCCTTCCGAAGCGAAGCGGAGGAAGGCGCGTTCCGGCGCCGATGGGCCTCATGCGAGGAAGGTGAGGCGACCACACCGCAAGCGTACTCCCTGTACGCTGAGGATGTGGGCGCCGAAAGCTGACGAAGCAGGAGGTCCGTCGCCGCCGGCGCAAACACGGACAGTGGGGGTCAACGGCACACACCAGGAAAGCCGGGCCTGGCGCCCAAAGGGCGGCTGAGGGCCTGAGGACGGAGCGCGACCACGCTGGCGTGGGCGCGCCCGGCTCAGGGCCCCAGCGCCGCGCCAAAGGCGCGGCCGAGGCCCGGCCACGGATCGGAAACGGCGAGGGGGCGGGATCGCTCCCGCCCCCTGGGTGTGGCAGTCATGATGAAGAGGAAGCTCAGGCGTCGCCCTTGTCGTCCATGTCCGCTTCTTTCTGAACCGTCACGGTGTGATGACGCTCTTCCAGGAGCTTCTGGACGGCCAGCTCAGCCGGCAGATCGGCGGCGAAGGTCTCTCTGATACCTTCTTCCATGGGCCGCACCGTGTCGTCGTGCTCCACCTCCACGTTGTGGTAGGTGTAGAAGCCGGTGCCGGCCGGGATGAGGCGGCCCAGGATGACGTTCTCCTTGAGGCCTCGGAGGTAGTCGGTGGCCCCGTTGATGCAGGCCTCGGTGAGCACCCGGGTGGTCTCCTGGAAGGAGGCGGCTGAGATCCAGCTGTCGGTGGCGAGCGCGGCCTTGGTGATGCCCAACAGCTGGGGCCGGCCCACGGCGGGCTGGATGCCCTCGTCGAGCAGGTGCTGGTTCTCGCGCTGGAACTCGAAGCGGTCCACCTGCTGGCCGGCCAGGAACCGGGACTCGCCCACCGCGTCCACGCGCATCCAGCGGATCATCTGGCGCACGATGGTCTCGATGTGCTTGTCGTTGATCATGACGCCCTGCAGGCGGTAGACCTCCTGGATCTCGTTGACCATGTACCGCTGGAGCTCCTTGATGCCCAGGACGCGCACGATGTCGTGGGGGTCCACGGCGCCCTCGCAGATCGGGTCGCCCGCGTGTAGCCACTCGCCTTCGAGCACCGAGATGTGCGTGCCCTTGGGGATGGAGTACTCCTTGCGCTCGCCGGTCCTGGGGTTGTCGATGTAAATCTTCCGCATGCCGCGGACCACCTCGCCGTAGTGCACCTCGCCGTCGATCTCGGTGATGATGGCCGGGTTCTTGGGATGGCGGGCCTCGAAGAGCTCCACCACGCGGGGCAGGCCGCCCACGATGTCGCGGGTCTTGGAGGTCTCGCGGGGGATCTTGGCCAGGATGGTTCCGGGGAAGACCTTCTGGCCCTCGTCCACCACGAGGTGGGCGCCGGAGGGCAGCGGGAAGCTGCGTCCGCCGGACTTCTTGCCCTCTTCGCGCAGGACGATGCGGGCCTCCTTGCCGGGGTCCTTGGATTCGATGACCACCCGCTGGCTCAGGCCCGTCACGTTGTCGGTCTCCTCCTGCACGGTCACGCCTTCCTGGATGTCCCGGAAGTGGACCTCGCCCCCCACGTCCGCGAGGATGGGGTTGGTGTAGGGGTCCCATTCCACGAGGATGGTCTTGGGCTGCATGATGGAACCGATGGGAACCTTGATGTGGGCGCCGTAGGCCAGGGGGTACTTCTCTCGCTCGCGGCCCTTGTCGTCCTCGATGACGATGGAGCCGCCCCTGCCGATGACGATGAGATCGCCGTCGGGAGCCGTGATCGTCTTGGCGTTGACCAGCTTGACGGTGCCGGTGCCCCTGGCCACGTGGCTCGTCTCCACGGCCTCCTTGCTCGCCGTGCCGCCGATGTGGAAGGTCCGCATCGTGAGCTGGGTGCCGGGCTCGCCGATGGACTGGGCGGCCATGACGCCGATGGCGTCGCCGAGCTCGACCATCTGGCCACTGGCCAGGTTGCGGCCGTAGCAGCGGGCGCACACGCCGCGCTTGGTCTCGCAGGTCAGCACGGAGCGGATCTTCACGCGCTCGATGCCCGCGTCCTGCACGGCCTGCGCACGCTCCAGCGTGATTTCCAGGTTGGCGTCCACGATGACTTCGCCGGAGTACGGGTCCTTGATGTCGTCCAGCGCCACGCGGCCGACGATGCGGTCGCGGATGGGCTGGATGATGCGCCCGCCCTCCATGAGCGGCGAGATGTAGATGCCGTCGAGGGTGTTGCAGTCCTCCTCGGTGATGATGACGTCCTGGGCCACGTCCACGAGGCGCCGGGTGAGGTAGCCGGCGTCCGCCGTCTTCAGGGCCGTGTCCGCCAGGCCCTTGCGGGCGCCGTGCGTGGAGATGAAGTACTGCAGCACGTTGAGCCCCTCGCGGAAGTTGGCCGTGATGGGCTGTTCGATGATCTCGCCGGAGGGGTTGGCCATGAGGCCGCGCATGCCCGCGAGCTGGCGGATCTGCTGCTTGCTTCCGCGGGCCCCCGAGTCGGCCATGATGAAGATCGGGTTGAAGCCCTGCTCGGCCGCCTCGGCCTTCTGCATCTGCTTGAACATGGCGTCGGCCACCAGGTCCGTCACCTTGTTCCAGATGTCCACCACCTTGTTCTTGCGCTCGCGGTTGGTGATGGCCCCGTCGCGGTACTGCTGGTCCACCACCTCCACCTCGTCCAGGGCGCCGTCCACGAGGGCGGTCTTCTCCTTCGGGATCTGCATGTCCTCGTACCCGAAGGAGATGCCGGCCTTGGTGGCGTACAGGAAGCCCGACTCCTTGACGGCGTCCGCCAGGTGGGACAGCGTTTCGCGGCCGAACCGCTGGAAGGTGTAGTTGAAGAGGTCCTTGAGGCCGGCCTTCTTCATGAGCCCGTTGATGAAGGGGAGGCCCTTGGGGAGGACGTCGTTGAAGAGCACGCGCCCCACCGTGGTGGAAAGGATCTCGTTCTTCAGCATGATGGGCGGCGTGTGGCTGATGTCCTGGTCGTAGATGGTGGAGGTGAGGTCGATGACCTCGCCCGTGTAGCGCAGCTTGATCTGGGCGTGCAGGTCCACCCACCCGTTGTCCAGCGCCATGAGCGCCTCGTCCACCGAGGTGAATGCCCGCCCCTCGCCCTTGGCCCCATTGAGGGAGTGGGTGAGGTAGTAGACGCCCAGCACCACGTCCTGCGTGGGCACGATGATGGGGTCGCCGCTGGCGGGATAGAGGAGGTTGTTGGTGGACATCATGAGCACCGAGGCCTCGATCTGCGCGGCCGGGCTCAGGGGCACGTGCACGGCCATCTGGTCGCCGTCGAAGTCGGCGTTGAAGGCGGTGCAGACCAGGGGGTTGAGCTTGATGGCCTTGCCCTCGACGAGCACGGGCTCGAAGGCCTGGATGCCCAGCCGGTGCAGGGTGGGGGCGCGGTTCAGCAGGACCGGGTGCTTCTGGATGATCTCGTCCAGGGCGTCGTAGACCTCGGGGACGCCCCGCTCCACCATCTCCTTGGCCTGCTTGATGGTCGGCGCCAGGCCACGCTCCTCCAGCTTGTTGAAGATGAAGGGCTTGAAGAGCTCGATGGCCATGAGCTTGGGCAGGCCGCACTGGTTGAGCTTCAACTCGGGACCCACGACGATGACGGAGCGCCCTGAGTAGTCCACGCGCTTGCCCAGCAGGTTCTGCCGGAAGCGCCCCTGCTTGCCCTTGAGGGTGTCGGAGAGGGACTTGAGCGGCCGGTTGTTGGTGCCCTTCAGGATGCGGCCGCGGCGGCCGTTGTCGAAGAGGGCGTCCACCGCCTCCTGGAGCATGCGCTTCTCGTTCCGGACGATCACGTCGGGGGCGCGCATCTCGATGAGCTTCTTGAGGCGGTTGTTCCGGTTGATGACGCGCCGGTAGAGGTCGTTGAGGTCGCTCGTGGCGAAGCGTCCGCCGTCCAGCGGCACCAGCGGCCGCAGCTCGGGCGGGATCACCGGGAGCACCTCCAGGACCATCCACTCGGGCCTGTTCCCGCTCTTGAGGAAGGCCTCCACGACCTTCAGCCGCTTGTTGAGGTTGGCGCGCTTCTGGTTGTTGGCCAGGATCCGGATGTAGGAGCGCAGGAGGTTCTGCTCGCACTGCATGCGCGAGAGCCTGGAGCCGCGCGCCACCTGGCAGGAGGCGCACTGGCAGTCCTCGTTGAAGTGCCGCATGAGGTCCTGGAGGCCCGCCGCGCCGATGCTCACGGTGAAGCCGTCCGGCCCGTAGAGCGACCGGAACGCGTCCAGGGTCTTGTCGAAGAGGAGCGCCTTGTACCGAAGGGCCGTCTGCCCTCCCAGCTCCTCGTTGTAGACCCGGCTGTTCTCGTTGAGCTTGATGAGCTGCTCGAACTCCTTGGCGGGGTCCGCGCCTTCCGCCACCTCGGTGACGGACTCGTACTTCCAGACCGCCTCCTCGATGTTCCGGAAGATTCGGTTGCGCTCCTGCGGGGAGTCGTTGGGGTGCCGGGCGAGGTAGGCCTCCTTGGCCTCGTCCACGTCCACGGCCACGAAGCCGGGGTCGGTGATGACCCACTGCTCGTAGTAGTTGACGCTCTCCACGTCCTTGAGCTTCATGCCCAGGATGATGGAGATGCGTGAGGGTGTCCCCTTCAGGAACCAGATGTGGGAGACGGGGGCCGCCAGCTCGATGTGGCCCAGGCGCTCGCGCCGGACCTTGGACTGGATGACCTCCACGCCGCACTTCTCGCAGGTGATGCCCCTGTACTTGATCCGCTTGTACTTGCCGCAGAGGCACTCCCAGTCGTTGATGGGCCCGAAGATCTTGGCGCAGAAGAGCCCGTCGCGCTCGGGCTTGAAGGTCCGGTAGTTGATGGTCTCCGGCTTGGTGACCTCGCCGTGCGACCAGGCCCGGATCTGTTCGGGGGACGCCAGCATCAACTGGATCCCGCGGATCCGGTTGATGCTGTGTTTCTTCTCGAGATAGCTGCTACGCATCAAGGCACTACCCCCTCGACGTCAAGCGTTTTCCGACGCCGACTGATCTTCGGTTTCGAGTATCTTTACGTCAATGGCCAAGCCCTGAAGCTCCTTCACCAGAACGTTGAAGGACTCGGGCACACCGGGTTCGTCAGGGTACTGCCCCTTGACGATGCTCTCGTACATCTTGGTCCGGCCGTAGACGTCATCCGATTTGACGGTGAGAATCTCCTGCAGGATGTTGGCCGCGCCGTAGGCCTCCAGGGCCCACACCTCCATTTCGCCGAAGCGCTGGCCTCCGAACTGGGCCTTGCCTCCGAGGGGCTGCTGCGTGATGAGCGAGTAGGGGCCGATGGAGCGGGCGTGGATCTTGTCCTCCACCAGGTGGGCGAGCTTCATGATGTAGATGTAGCCCACGGTCACCTTCTGGTGCATGGGATCGCCCGTGCGGCCGTCGCGGAGGTGGATCTTTCCCTCCGCCGGCAGCTCCGATTGCCCGAGGAGTCCCTTGATGTCCTCCTCGGAGGCTCCGTCGAAGACCGGGCTGGCCACCCACAGGCCCAGCGCCCTCGCCGCCCAGCCGAGGTGGGTCTCCAGGATCTGCCCCACGTTCATGCGGCTCGGGACCCCCAGCGGGTTGAGCACGATCTCCACGGGAGTGCCGTCGGGCAGGAAGGGCATGTCCTCCACGGGCAGGATGCGGCTCACCACGCCCTTGTTGCCGTGGCGGCCGGCCATCTTGTCGCCCACCTGGATCTTCCGCTTTATGGCCACGTAGACCTTGACCATCTTGATGACGCCCGGCAGCAGCTCGTCACCGCGCTCCAGGTTGTTGATCTTCTCCCGGAAGCCCTGCTCCAGAACCTCGATCTTCCGCCGGGTGCGCTCCTCGATCTCGCGGATGCGCTGGATGGCGTCCTTGTACTTGGCCTGCACCTGGATTCGAGGCAGCAGGTCGGCCTTGATGGTGGAGAGCTGCTTGGCGGAGAGCTTCTTGCCCTTGCCGATGAGCTCCTCCCCCGTCAGGTCGTCGTAGAGGGGCGCCGCGGCCACCGTGCCGTCGAGCAGGTCGGTGATCTTCTTCCGGTTCTCCTCCCGGAGGATCCGGATCTGGTCCCGCATGTTCTTGTCCATGCGGTCCACGTACTCCTTCTCGATGGCGAGCGTGCGGGCGTCCTTCTCGGCCCCCTTGCGGGTGAAGATCTTCACGTCCACGATCACGCCCGAGATGCCCGGCGGGCACCGCAGCGAGGCGTCGCGGTACTCGGCCGATTTCTCGCCGAAGATGGCCCTCAAGAGCTTCTCCTCGGGGGTCATCTGGGTCTCGCCCTTGGGGGTGACCTTGCCCACGAGGATGTCGCCGGGCTTCACGTGGGCCCCGATCCGGATGATGCCGCTCTCGTCCAGGTCCTTGAGGTAGCCCTCGGAGATGTTCGGGATGTCGCGGGTGATCTCCTCCTTGCCCAGCTTGGTGTCCCGCGCCTCGATCTCGAGCTCCTCGATGTGGATCGAGGTGTAGACGTCCTCCTTCACGAGGGTCTCGGAGAGGAGGATGGCGTCCTCGTAGTTGTAACCGCGCCAGGGCATGAAGGCCACCAGGACGTTCCGCCCGAGGGCCAGCTCCCCGCCGTCGGTGCAGGGTCCGTCCGCGAGCACGTCGCCGGCCTTCACCACGTCGCCCACCTTGACGATGGGCTTCTGGTTGATGCAGGTGTTCTGGTTGGAGCGCTGGAACTTCGTGAGCTGGTAGATGTCCGCGCCGAAGTCGTAGAGGTCCTCGCCCTCGCCGCCGCCCACCCGAACGATGATCCGGTTGGCGTCCACCACGTCCACGATGCCCGAGCGGCGGCAGACCACGGTGGATTCGCTGTCCTTGCCCACCACGAGTTCCATGCCCGTGCCCACCACGGGGGCTTCGGGCCTCAACAGAGGGACCGCCTGGCGCTGCATGTTGGAGCCCATGAGCGCGCGGTTGGCGTCGTCGTGCTCCAGGAAGGGGATGAGCGCCGCGGCGATGGAGACCAGCTGCTTGGGGGAGACGTCGATGTACTGGATCTCGGCCTTCGGGGCCAGGACGAACTCGCCGAACTTGCGGGCCTGCACCTTCTCGGACACCAGGTTGCCCTTCTCATCCTGCATGGCGTTGGCCTGGGCGATGGTGTAGAGGTCCTCCTCCCAGGCGGTGAGGTAGAAGGCCGCCGGCAGCGTCATGGGAAGCCGCTTCCGGCCTTTCTTGAGCCTGACCTCCTCCTCGTGAAGCTCCTCATGGACCACCACGTCCCCCAGCTTGAAGCGGCTGTCGCCCGGATAGGTGATGGTGTAGTGGTTGAGCACGCGCCCGTTTTCGACCTTCTTGTAGGGCGACTCGATGAAGCCGAACTCGTTGATGCGCGCGTAGGTGGAGAGGGAGGAGATGAGGCCGATGTTGGGACCTTCCGGCGTCTCGATGGGGCAGAGCCGGCCGTAGTGGCTCGTATGGACGTCGCGGACCTCGAACCCGGCGCGCTCTCGGCTCAGGCCGCCCGGGCCCAGTGCGCTCAGGCGCCGCTTGTGCGTGATCTCCGAGAGGGGGTTCGTCTGGTCCATGAACTGGCTCAGCTGGCTGGAGCCGAAGAACTCCAGAATGGAGGCCACCACCGGCTTCGCGTTGAGAAGGTCGCGCGGCATGGCCGTGGCCAGGTTGTGGTAGACGCTCATCTTCTCCTTGGAGGCGCGCTCCATGCGGGCCAGGCCGATGCGGATCTGGTTCTCGAGCAGCTCGCCCACCGACCGGACCCGGCGGTTGCCCAGGTGGTCGATGTCGTCCAGCGTGCCGATGTTATTTTTCAATTTGAGAAGATACTCGACGATCTCGCAGTAGTCCTCGAGGGTGAGGATGCGGCGTCTCTCCAGCTCCTCCGCCAGGGCCTTCTTGCTCATGGCGCGGTAGTCGTGGGGGTGGAGCTTGGTGAGGAACTTCATGGCTCCGACGCGCGAGAAATCGTACCGCTTGTCGTCGAAGAACATGAGGTCGAAGAAGGACTTGGCGCCCGCCGGGGTGACGGGATCGCCGGGGCGGACCTTGCGGAAGAAGTCCAGGTAGGCCTCCTCCTGGGTCCGGCAGACGTCCTTCGCCATGGTCTCCAGGATGGCCGTGCCCAGCTCCGTGGCCTTGGGCAGGATCACCTCGATCTGCTTCAGGCCCTGCTTCGCCAGTTCCAGGAGCCGGTCCACGGCGATGGGCTGTGAGCTCTCCGCCAGCAGTTCGCCGCTCTCGGGGTCCGCCACGTCCTGGAAGGAGTAGATGTCCGGAAGCTCGTCCTGCTGGAGCAGCACCGACTCCACCCCCGCCTTCTTGAGGCGGGCGACCTGACTCCGGCGGATCTTCTTGCCCTCCTCGAGGACGATCTCCTTGCCCTCCTTGACGGTCTCACCGGCCACCAGCCCGGCCAGGCGGTCCGAGACGGTCATGCGGAGGGCCCCGTCCTCAAGGTGCAGGGTGTCGACGGGATAGAAGCGCTTGAGGAGGGAGGTGTTCTCGCCGAGCCCCAGGGCCCGGAGAAAGACCGAGGCCGGGAATCGTCGCTTGCGGTCGATCCTCACGTAGAGCGTGTTCTTGGCGTCCATCTCCAGCTCTACCCAGGAGCCGCGGGCGGGGATGATCTTGCCCACGAACTCGGTGTGGTTCTCGTTGGTCTGGAAGAAGACGCCCGGAGAGCGGTGGAGCTGGCTCACCACGGCCCGCTCGGTGCCGTTGATGATGAAGGTCCCCTTCTCGGTCATGAGGGGCATGTTGCCGAAGAAGACCTCCTCCTCCTTGATGTCCAGCACCGAAGGATGCCCCGCGGCATCCTTCTGATAGACCTCGAGGCGCACGCGGATCTTCAGGGGCACCCCGTAGGTCATGCCCCGCTCCTGACACTCGTCCACGGCGGAGTGCACCCTCAGGTTCACCACGTCGTCGCAGTGGGGGCACCTGGGGATCTGGAGGGGGTTGATCTGGCCGCAGTGCTGGCACTGGACCTCGCGCTGCTGGGTATCCAGGATGATGATCCGTCCCTTGCAATGGGAGCAGGTCTGCCTCAGATGCTCCAGTCCTTTCAGAAATCCGCACCGGCACTCCCAGTCCCCGAGGGAGTAATCCACGAACTGCAGGGCGCACTCCCCCCGGAAGTCCTTGATGGGGAACACGGAGCGGAAGGCCTCCTGAAGGCCCAGGCTCTCGCGCTCCTCCGGGAGCAGGTCCATCTGGAGGAACCTGCGGTAGGACTCCCGCTGCAGTTCGAGCAGGTTGGGGATGGGTACGGTGGTGTGGATGCGGGAGTAATCGAGCCTCTGTCGCTTCCCGACATCAACGGTCTTGGGCATCAGGCCTTCTCCTAAACGAAGCCGAAAGGGGCAAAAGGGTCATGCTCTGGGCGGATCGGTCCGGTGTCGCGACCGTGGGCCGTTGCTTCTCTTCGAACCGCTCCGCTGGTACCATATCTTCGGACCTCGGCCCGGGCGGAGACGTCCGGGCCCATCCGATTTCCTGTCGGGACTGGCTGTGCCCATGATACAGGAAAAAAGGCACACGGGCAGGGTACGCCCGCAGGCGCCCTGCCCGGCCTCGCACTGTCTAGGCACAAGCTATTTGATCTCGACAGTCGCGCCCTTCTCCTCGAACTTTTTCTTGATGGCCTCGGCCTCGTCCTTGGTGACCGCTTCCTTCAGGGTCTTCGGGGCGGCCTCGACCAGCTCCTTGGCTTCCTTCAGACCGAGGCTCGTGATCTCGCGGACCACTTTGATGACCTCGATCTTCTTTTCGCCGGCAGCCTTGAGGATGACGTCGAACTCGGTCTTCTCCTCGGCCGGTGCGGCGGCGCCGGGCGCAGCCATCATGACCGGAGCGGCCGCGGCGGCGGACACGCCCCACTTCTCTTCCAGCATCTTGCTCAACTGAGCGGCCTCCAGCACGGTCAGGGCGCTCAGTTCTTCGACGATCGTATTCAGGTCGGCCATGGTGGAACTCCTCCTTCGTTACCTACTCTACGGTTTGCTTGCCGCGCTCGGAGAGGCAGACTGCCACGTTCCGTGCGGGGGTTTGCAAGAGTGTCGCGAGTTTCGTGGCGGGCGCCTGCAACAGCCCGATGAGCTGAGCCCGGATACCGTCGAGACCGGGCAGCTTGGACAGCACCTCCACCGCGACGGCATCCACGGCCCTGCCGTCGATGACGCCGCCCTTCACCTTCAGGTTGGGATTCTCCTTGGAGAAATCCACCAGCACCTTCGCCAGAGGGATCGGGTCCCGCTGAGACCAAGCGATGGCCGTGGGTCCCACCATCCAGGCATCGGCGCCCGAAAGGTCGGTACCCTCGGATGCCTTCTTCAGGAGGGTGTTCTTGACCACCCGCAAAGACCCCGAAGACTGCCGCACCCGGTCTCGAAGGCTGCTGATTTCCTTGACCTTGAGGCCCTTGAAGTCGACCAGGTAGAAGGCTTCGTTCCCCTGGATCACCTCGCGGATCGCCTCGATCGCTCCCTGTTTCTCGGCCCGGTTCACAGCGCCCTCCTTAGAATCCAGAAACGTCCAGCCGGATGCTGGGACTCATGCTGGTGCAGAGGTAGGCGCTCTTGATGTACTTGCCCTTGGCCGCGGCGGGCTTGGCCCTTACCACCGCCTCGAATAGGCTCGTGAGGTTCTCCTGGAGCTTGCCTTCCTCGAACGACTTCTTGCCCACGGGGCAGTGGATGATCCCCGTCTTGTCCACGCGGAACTCCACCTTGCCCGCCTTGAGGTCCCTCACGGCCTGGCCCACGTCGAAGGTGACGGTGCCGAGCTTGGGGTTGGGCATGAGCCCGCGCGGCCCCAGCACCTTACCCAGCTTGCCGACCTCCTTCATCATGTCGGGCGTCGCCACGACCGCCTCGAACTCCAGCCAGCCGCCCTGGATCTTGGCCACCGCCTCCTCGGCCATGACCACGTCGGCTCCGGCGGCTTCGGCCTCCTTCTGCTTCTCGCCCTGCGCGATCACCAGCACCCGGACGCTGCGGCCCAGGCCGTTCGGCAGCACGGTGGTACCGCGCACCATCTGGTCGGCGTGCTTGGGGTCCACGCCGAGGTTCATGCTGACCTCAACGGTCTCGTCGAAGCCGGCGTAGGCCACCTTCCTGAGGAGCCCCAGCGCCTCGGGAATGGGGTATTCCCTGGCCTCGATCTGCCCCGCCGCCGCCTTGTATTTCTTTCCTGTCTTGCCCATAGACGGCTCCTTAGTCCACGATCTCCAGCCCCATGCTGCGGGCCGACCCCGAGATGGTGCGGATGGCACTTTCGATGGAGGTGGTGTTCAGGTCCTTCATCTTGGTCTTGGCGATCTCTTCGATCTGCTTGTGCGTGACCCTTCCCACCTTGTTCTTGTTCGGCTCGCCCGACCCCTTGGCGATGCTCGCCGCCTTCTTGAGGAGGTCGGAGGCCGGAGGGGTCTTGGTGATGAAGCTGAAGGAGCGGTCGCCGTAGACCGTGATCACCACCGGAATGATGAAACCCTCCTGCCCCTTCGTTTTGGCGTTAAAATCCTTGCAGAATCCCATGATGTTCACGCCGTGTTGGCCCAGCGCCGGGCCCACGGGCGGGGCCGGGTTGGCGTTCCCCGCCGGAATCTGCAATTTCACTTCCGCGATGATCTTTTTGGCCATGGCTCGCTCCGCTTGGCGATTAGGCGATTGGCGATTCGGCGATTAGGAAGCCTTGTTCTGCCTAGTCGCACCTCGCGCTCCGCGGTTTCTCTCCTAAAGCTTCTCCACCTGAAGGAAATTCAACTCCACTGGGGTCGAGCGCCCGAAAATGGTGACGAGCACCGTCAGGGTGGAGTGGTCCGGATTGACCTTGTCCACCACGCCCTGAAAGGAGGCGAAGGGACCCTCGATGATCTTCACCTTCTCGCCCGGCTCGAAGGAATACTTGGGCTTCGGTGCCTCCGTGGCCCTCGTCATGTGGCCAAGCACCCGGTCAATCTCCTCGGGCCTGAGCGCCTCCGTGCCGACGAAGCCGGTGACCTTGGGGGTGTTGAGCACCACCTGCTGGGTCTCGTCGGTCAGCAGCATCTGCACCAGCACGTAGCCCGGGAAAAATTTCTTGGTGGAGACGTGCTTTTTGCCGTTGCGCACCTCCACCACGTTCTCGGTGGGGATCATGACCTCCCCGAAGTGCTCCCCAAGGCCGAAGGCCTCGATCCGGTTCAGAAGGCTTTCCTTGACCCGGTTTTCAAAGCCCGAGTAGGTATGGATGATGTACCACTGCATCTCGGCCATGGCCCTTCCGCTTAATGAAAGAGTGAAAACAGCCTGTTGAGCAAACTGAAGATCACCTGATCGACGGCCCAGAGGAAGACGCCGAAGATGATCACCACCACGATAACCACGAGCGTGGTGTTCACGACCTCGTTCCTGCTGGGGAAAGAGGTCTTCTTGACCTCCAGTCGAACGTCCCTCAGGAATGCCGGCAGGCTCTGAAACCAATCCACTATCTTCACGGTCGACCTCTTGTGACGGAGAAAAGGGAGAAAGTGGCAGGCGAGGAGGGATTCGAACCTACGCGGCCTAGAAGCCTCGCCGCTCGCGGGTCTCGCGGCTGTGTTTCAAGGCCGCCTACGGTTCCCGGGGCGGGTCCCTCGGCTTGGACCGCTCCGCTGCGAACGCTCGCTCTTCGCTCACGTTCTCGCGGCGGGCCTACGCCGTTTCCCACCCTTCGAATCCCTCTCACCTCCTTTCCTATCTTCACCCGCCGGCCCATCCGACGGTTCCGTTTCAAAGTTGGCAGGCGAGGAGGGATTCGAACCCCCAACATCCGGTTTTGGAGACCGGCGCTCTACCAATTGGAGCTACTCGCCTGCAATCCGATCACTTCACCTCTTTGTGAACCTGGTGGGAGCGGCAGAAGGGGCAGTACTTCTTCACCTCCAGCTTTCCCTGCTGTTTCTTCTTGTTCTTGGTCGTCGTGTAGTTGCGCCGCTTGCACGCGCCGCACTGCAGGTGGATGATGTCGCGCATCGCTTACTCCAAAATTTCCGTGACAGCCCCGGCCCCGACGGTCCGGCCGCCCTCTCGAATGGCAAATCGAAGGCCCCGCTCCAGGGCGATGGGGGTGACCAGATCCACTTCCATGGCCACGTTGTCGCCGGGCATGACCATTTCCCGGTCCGAGGGAAGGCTGACGCTCCCCGTCACGTCCGTGGTTCGGAAGTAGAACTGAGGGCGGTATCCCTTGAAGAAGGGCGTATGCCGCCCCCCTTCCTCCTTGGTCAGGATGTATGCCTCGGCTTTGAAGCGCCGGTGGGGGGTGATGGCGCCGGGGGCCGACACCACCTGGCCGCGCTCCACGTCTTCCTTCTTGATGCCCCTGAGGAGCAGGCCCGCATTGTCCCCGGCCTGTCCCTCCTCGAGGATCTTGTGGAACATCTCGACACCGGTGACCACGGTCTTCTGGGTGTCGCGAAGCCCCACGACCTCCACCTCCTGGCCGACCTTCACCTCGCCCCGCTGGATGCGGCCGGTGACCACCGTGCCGCGCCCCGAGATGGAGAAGACGTCCTCGATGGGCATGAGGAAGGGCTTGTCCACGGCCCGCTCCGGGGTGGGGAAGTAGTCGTCGCAGACCTTCATGAGCTCCAGGATGGGCTTGCATTTCGGGCACTCGTCGCGGCCGCAGCCGCACTGGAGCGCCTGGAGGGCCGACCCCCGCACCACCGGCGTGTCCGCGCCGGGGAAGTCGTACGCGGAGAGGAGGTCCCGGATCTCCATCTCCACGAGGTCCAACAGTTCCGCGTCGGGGACCATGTCCACCTTGTTCATGAAGACCACGATGGACGGAACCCCCACCTGGCGGGCCAGGAGGATGTGCTCCCGGGTCTGGGGCATGGGCCCGTCCGCGGCCGAGACCACGAGAACGGCCCCGTCCATCTGGGCGGCGCCCGTGATCATGTTTTTGACGTAGTCGGCGTGGCCGGGGCAGTCCACGTGGGCGTAGTGGCGGAGCTCCGTTTCGTATTCCACGTGGGCCGTATTGATGGTGATGCCCCGCGCCTTCTCTTCGGGCGCCTTGTCGATCTGATCGTACGCCGTGAACTTCGCGAGCCCCCGCTTGGCCAGGACCTGGGTGATGGCGGCGGTCAGCGTCGTCTTGCCGTGGTCCACGTGGCCGATGGTCCCCACGTTCAGGTGCGGCTTCGTGCGCTGGAACTTCTCTTTAGACATCCGATCCGCCTCCGGCAGCCTGCGTTTCCGGCCGCCCCGCCGTCCTTCGCCTTCTCTCCCCCGGCTCTTCGGTCCCTACTGCGGGGGGTGTGGAGCCCGCGACCAGGATTGAACTGGTGACCTCATCCTTACCAAGGATGCGCTCTACCGACTGAGCTACGCGGGCCGAAATGCCGAGATTAGGAGATGAGGGGATCGGGAGATGAGGAGGTCGCCCATCGGCGAGCCGGCCATCCCTATCTTCATCACCTCGCCATCTCCTCATCACCTCATCACGACCTGGAGCGGGCGACGGGATTCGAACCTACAGCGGCTAGGAGCCTCGCTCGCGTCAGAGTCCGCTCGCTCCGTTCCAAGCCGCTCTACGGTTCCCCGGGCGGGTCCCTCGGCTTGCCCCGCTCCGCTGCGACCGCTCGCTCTTCGCTCGCGATCTCGCGGCGGGCCTACGCCGTTTCCCGCTCTTCGAATCCCGTCCGCCTCCTCCTACTCTGCTTCACCGTTTCCCTGTTTCCATCTCTTTGGAGCGGGCGACGGGATTCGAACCCGCGACCCTCAGCTTGGAAGGCTGATGCTCTACCAACTGAGCTACACCCGCCTGAACAACGGTTGATAAGTGGATTAGGTTGATAAGTTGAGAGGCGCGCCGTGCGCTGTACCCCGCCTCTTATCAACTCAATCAACTCATCAACTCATCTACTTTCAAAGTGGTGGAGGGGGTAGGATTTGAACCTACGTAGGCGCAAGGCCGGCAGATTTACAGTCTGCTCCCTTTGGCCACTCGGGAACCCCTCCACGTGGAGCTTTCAGGGTCACAACCCGGTTTCCGGTCAACATGGCCTAGCCGGGAATACTCGCTTCCCGCCTGGAGCCGATGAGAGGACTTGAACCTCCAACCAACGGATTACAAATCCGCTGCTCTACCGTTGAGCTACATCGGCGTCTCCGCGGGTTCCCCCGCGAAAACCGATATAATCTACCACAAAAGTTTGGACCGTGCAAGTGCGCAAGAGCCCCCGCGTTCCGGGATGCCGAACGGACCAGATCGGGGAGGGCGGGAG
>JBAWEQ010000154.1:0-4132 GCA_049591295.1 Acidobacteriota bacterium | reverse complement strand
CAACCCAAAGTCCGGCGGGGACGCTCTTGGGGTCCAACCGCATAACCCACCGAACCGCCGTGTACGGACCCGTACGCACGGTGGTGTGACAGGGAAAGCCCGCGAGGGCCTACCTATGTCGATTGTGTTGTTTCCGTTTCGGTCCTAGGAACTGCGCGTGGGGGATGCCGTGAGGGCGCCTTCAACCTGATGGCCCCCCTCGAAGCGGCCGGGCGCGGCGTCCACACGGCGCCGCGAAGACGGCGGAGCCACCCCGGGCGGGGTGGCTCCGATCTACCGAGGTGCACGTCGGACCTCGGACTGTCCGGGGGGCGCGTGGGTGGAGGGATGGGCAGGCGGCGCCCGCGGCTGGCAGGATGGGCAACCCGTCGCGGCGCGGCGCGCGGCGACGGGGCGAAGTCAGGAAAGAGGGCGGGTCAGTGCCGCTCGCCCCCCTTCAGGATGACCTGGGAGGCCAGCACGCTCCCGTCCGTCTGGGTGGTGCCCCAGACCTTGACGTGGCGGCCGGCGGTGAGGGCGGCGGTGCCGGAGCTGGAACCCGCGCCCGAGATCTGGGTCGAGCTTCCCAGGACGATGGTGGCCACCGAGCCGCGGCTGCTCATGGTGAATCCCGTCAGGTTGCCGGAGGCGTCGAAGGAGGGGGTCAGGATGAACCCGTTCTCGATGGCCTCGGTGCCGCTGCCGCTGCCTCCTCCCGACTCCACGCGGCCGTAGACGGCCGTGAAGACGCCGTCCTGGGCGATGCCCAGCAGGACGACCTCGCTTCCCACCTGCATCGTGCCGCCGCCCTGGTCCTCGCCGGCGCTGCGGCGGACGACGCTGTCGCCGGGACTCACGAAGGTCGTCTGGCCGACCTCCACGGTGTAGATCCCATCGATCACGGCCTCGGATCCTCCGGAGGCGTTGACCTGGAGGGCGGTCACCGTGCCCGAGAAGCGGAAGGCGTCGCCCGCGAAGACGAGGTCGGCCACGGCGACGCCGTTGTCATCGTGGCCGTAGACGGTCACCGGGCTCGCGGCCACGAGGGTGGTGGGATCGACGTCCACGATGGAGCCGGTGGAGTCCAGGCCCTTGATGAGCGTATCCGTGGTGATGGAGAAGGTGACGCCCTGGAGCGTCAGGCTCGTGCTCGTGGACGCCGTCAGCGGTCCGGCAAAGACCACGTCATCGGAGCCATCCGTGGGCGTGTTCGCTCGGGGTCCCGTGGTGTAGAGCGCGAGCGCCAAGGCAAGACCTGCGCCGATCAAGCTAGCTTTCTTGAGGCTGAGCATGGCGAGTCGTCCTCCTTTCAGGGTTCACCCGTCGAGGGGTGAGGCACGCCACGACCAGCAAGGCGGGTGCCAGGAAGAACCCTCCGTCCAGGAGCGCGCGGTGCGGCCCTTTTCGGGTGGGCGCGGGTGGGGAGTGTCGCGTCGCGGGTGAGGGGCCGGGGAAAATGTCCCGGGAGGGGTTCTTCGATCGGGGAAAGAGTCCCCCCGCGAGCCGCGCGGCATCCGGGTCCGCATTCGCGCGGCCGTCTTCGGGAAGCCGGACCGCCGTGAGATCAGGGCGTCACGGCGGATTCAGAGGGGCTTCGGACCCGGCGCGCCGCGGTCCGTTCGCTGCGGGGAAGCGGACCTCAGGCGCAGGCCGAGGCGGCCTCGGAGGGCCTGCCGAAGAAGAACCCCTGGGCGTAGTGGAAGCCGAGCCCGGCGCACACGTCACGCTCCTCCTGGCACTCCACCCCCTCGGCGAGGCAGGAGATGCCCAGCTCCGAGGCCATCTGGACCAGCTTGGCCACGAGCTGCTGGTGGCGGCCCGTGCGTTCGTGGATGTCCTTCACCAGCGAGATGTCGAACTTGAGGACGTGCGGAGGCACCTCCACCAGCTCCAGAAAGCGGGCCTGGCCGGCGCCGAAGTCGTCGTAGGCCAGCTCCATGCCCAAGCCGACCAGCTCGCGCCTCATCTTCGTCATGATGCCGAGGTTGCTGACGAAGCGCTCGCTCACTTCGAGAATCACGGGGGTGCGGGGGTTGGCTTCGCGGTAGCGCCGGAGAGCCGGGATAAGCGTGGGGCACTCCATCTCGGCGGGGTGGACGTTGATGTAGAGGCTGGGGTTGCCGGGCAGGCCGGTGCAGACGTTGAGCCCCTCTTCCCAGAAGAGCCTGCTCAGGTGGGTCGCGCAGCCCAGGGCCTCCGCGATCACGAAGAGTTCCTGGGGGTGGGTGGGGAGCGGGGGGTGGTTGCCCCGGCCCATGATCTCGTACCCGTGGCGCGTGCCGCATTGCAGGTTGACGATGGGCTGAAGGAGGTGCCGGACCAGGCGCCTGGCCAGCAGCGCGCGCATCTCCCGCTCGGAGGCCAGGAAGTGGTTCGGCAGGCCGAGGGCCAGGAGGTCGCAGGAGAGCGTCTGGTCCGATTCGGATTCGGGCTGGGAGGTCCAGACGCGGAATTCGGCGGTGCCGAAATGGACCACGTCGCCCTGCGCCAGGGGCACCTCCTCCTCAGCGATGCGCTGGCGGTTGACGAAGGTGCCGTTGGTGCTCTGGAGGTCGCGGACGAGGAGGCGTCCGTCGCGGACATCGAGGACGGCGTGGTCCCGCGACACGCTGTTGGCGGCCAGGCACAGGTTCCGGTTGACGTTCCGCCCCACCGTGAAGGGAACGGGCGTGATGGCGATGATCCAGGGCTTACCGTCCGCCAGCACGCCCTCGAGATACCAGTCGAGCGGTCGCTCCCCTTCGATCACCTGGCCACCTTCCTCACATTGCCCGCCATCTCGTTCAGAATCAAAGGCATTGGTGAAATAGAAGAGGCGAACAATTCGACCGGCAGATTCATTCCCGCCCCCTCCCCGCCCAGGGCGGCCCCTCTCCGGCTTGACCGCCTCTCCGGGCCAGCCTATGTTTGAGTGCAGCGGGAGGGGGAAACCTTGTGGAATCGGCATCCATCGAAGGCCGCGCGATGATCTCGATGCGGCGGAACGGGCCTCGCCGCGTCGCGCGCGCGGCGCGGTGGCTCGCGGCCCTTCCCCTGGCCGCGCTGGCCGTCGCGGCCCTGGCTCAGCGGCCGGCCCTCCGCGTCTACTCCATGGACGACGGCCTCAAGTTTTCGCAGGTCTTCACGGTGTTTCAGGATTCGCGCGGCTTCATCTGGGCCGGGACCTCTTACGGCGCCGGGCGGTATGACGGCAAGAGCTTCTCCAATCTGACCTCGGCCGACGGGCTGCCCCACGATTCGGTGAGGGGCTTCGCAGAGGACGACGCGGGCTTGCTGTGGGTCATGACGCAGGAGGGCCCCGCCACCGTCAACCCCACCGGCGGACCGGGGGGGATGCCCATCGTGGTGCCCCTTCCGCCGGGCGCCGGGCGCCTCTCGGGACGGCGGTGCGAGGCCATGGCCGGAGCGGGAGGCCCCGTCTGGTTCGTGGACGGCGGAGAGGTGCTCCGCTGGCAGGGGGGGCGCCTGGAGCGCATGGGGGCGGTGCTCCCTTCGGCGCGGGCTGCGGTGTATCCCGATGAGGCTCACGGGGCCATCGTGGCCGCTGGGCCGGATCTGGTGCGGATGGGCGACGGCGGGACACAGGCCGTGGCCGCACCCTCCGGCGGACCCGCGGTCGGGGTGGTCTCGCTCGATGGAGAGACCTTCCTCGTCTACCCCCACGGCCTGGCGCGCCTTGAGGGAAGAGGCTTCGTCACGGATCCCTCCTGGACGTTCCCGCCGGGCTTTACCGCGGACGGGGCCGCCGCGGGAGGGGGCAGGCTCGTGCTCACCTCGGAGGCGGACGGCGTTCTCGTCCTAGAGAAGGGGAGAGCGCCGCAGGTGATCGACCGCACCCGGGGACTTCCGGCCAAGGGCGCGGCCGCCGCGGCGGTGGACCGCGAGGGCCTGATCTGGCTGGCCACGGAGGACGGGCTCGTGAAGGTGGTGGACCTCTGCCTCCATTCGTGGTCGAGCCATCCCCTCGGCATGGGCGGCATGACGCTGGCCTTCGCCCGGGAGGAGGGCGGCCCGCTGTGGGTGGGCCACACGGGAGGGCTCTCGCGCCTCGAGGAGGACGGGCGGCTCGTGCCGGCCGGAGACGGCTCCCTCGGCGAGGCGTGGGGTCTGCTCGCGCTCCCCGGCGGCCCCCTGCTGGCGGCCACGCCGGGAG
>JBAWEQ010000153.1:0-11810 GCA_049591295.1 Acidobacteriota bacterium | reverse complement strand
TCCCGCGTCAGGAGAGTAACATCCGGCCCTTCCGCCCCCGGTCTGATCCCCATCGCCACCCCATTCATCAGCCATAACCCGAATTCCACGGCGAATGAGCTAGACAAAAACATCTCACACTGCAATTTTCAACAGCCTGTTAGGGGCGCCCCGGGAAGAACAACGAGTTGGGCTGGGGTGACTTGCAGTTTGAGCGCCTGTCCCCAGAGGGCACAAGCGAAGATAAGGAAGAAAATGGCCACTATCATGCGCCGCATCGTCATTCCTCCTATGGCAGGGGATCTGTTGCCGTTCGGATTGCGCCCTGTCTCGGGTTAGGCGGGCTGGCCGAACAATTTGGATCCCCAAGAAACAGGTCCTCATTGCAGAAATAATTGATGCCCGTCGGTGGATTTTCGAGAAAAGGATACATGAGACAGGGATGCGGAGGCGGGCAGCCTGTTGTTGGGGGATTATCATACTCCCACCAGTTCCGGTCATCGTGTTCCCCCTGCTTCGGTTTATTTTGGGGATCGGTACAGTCAGGAAGGTCAGTGCAAGCATTGGTTGAGAATTCGTGGCCGAGTTCGTGGTCCGTGTCGGACTGCTCTGCTTGAATCATTTGTGCTTCGGTGAAGTTTTCCCCAGAATAAGCGCCCCATGTTTCCAGCGAATCAATATAAATATAGGAATAGTGCAAGCTGCTGTGGTCAGTGATGCCGGTTGTTAGCCTATCGCCGGTAAATGGCCTGCCCTTGCATCCAAGCAAATAGATGTAGTTTGTGCCCGCTTCGTTTTTCCCCCAAATGACTTCGAAGTTCATACGGTTGTTGGACTCGGTACCCCCCGAGATGCCTGCATCGTAGAAAGGAACAGTGTCGTCGATGTAGGGCACAGCCCCCATGCCAGACCTCGGTGCAAAGAACTCCACGTACGCATCATCGAAGGGCTGCTCGATGTCCCGCATGTCCGCATCGTAGAAGGCCGAGCCCGGCCCGTTGAGCTGGTTGGGATCGGTGTCGTAAATCAGGCCATCGGCACTGTGGATCACGCCGACCGCAGCGCAATCACCACTGTCGAAGGTCATGGGGCTGGGAACATAGGTATTGCTAAGAGAGTGGTCCAAGTAAACCACAAGTACGCTTTTCGTTCCGCCAGCATTTGTTGGAACATCCGCAAATGCAGGAGCCGGGTTGGCCTGGATGGTGGCCGTTTCGTACGCACCATCCGGGTAGGGGTGCTGGGTATCGAAAACCACGACTTGATCACCACCCTGAGCATACTTGCTGGAGTCCGTTGCCAGCGTCGTGCTGTCCCACCGCTCCAAGTAAAGCTGTCCCGCCGGCGGACTGACCGTATCGGGATCTAGCAAGTTTCCCCTCCTAAACATGTGGTCCCTCTCGACGTACACCCGCTTCCAGGAGGTAAAGACGGCGCTCATACCCACGACCCTTTGGGGGAGGGGATTCCCGTTGCCGTCGCACTTCGTGACCTCCACTTGGAAATTGTCGCCCGAGCTCTGGGCGGGGACCTTGAGGTAGAAGACCAGCGTGTTGCTACTATCGGGGGGCTGGTTGTCGGTGCCGGGTCGGGCCTTGAGAGTCGGGGTGAAGGGCCCGTTTGGCGAGGTGGAGAGGCCGTAGTCCGTCTTGGTGATATTGTCGTTCGCTTCGTAGGGCGGCGCACCCGTACACCCCCCTTGCAGGCAGCCCCCGTCCGGAGCGTAGGCCGAGAGGTCCGGGAAGCCAGGGTCAGATCTTGAAATGCCACATTTCATGAGCGACGGCGAGTCGACGAAGAGCGCGTCAGGCTGAACGGGGATGGGCGGCGAGTCTCGTCTGTAGGCCATTCACGAGAGATGGAGCGGGCGCTGTTCACCATGTCTCCCTGAACTCCTCGTACCGCTTTTCCAACAAAGCAGGGGCGGGCCAATGGATTTCACGCTTGGGCAGGACCAGCCGCTGGCCTTCCATGGCCTTGAGGCCGTGCTGGTGCATGGGGCCGTCGGGCTCGCGGAGGATGTCGGGGCGGACCTGGATGATGTAGTCGCTGGTGACGCCTAGGAAGTGGCTGTCGAAAGCGGCGTGGTGGAGCTTGCAGAGAGCGATGCCGTTGGTGATGATGGGCTCGCCCTCGGGGTCGCTGTCGGCGATGATGTGCGCGGCGTCCAGGAGCTCCTGGTGCCTCAGGCGGCAGAAAGCGCACTGCTCCCGGTAGGCCAAGAGAACCCGCTCGCGGAAGGAGCGCTGGTGGAGCCGGACCTTGGCTTGGGCCGTGAGATAGGCCCTGCGGCTCTCGCCCGTATCTTCGGCCACCTGGTAGCCTGCGAATTTCCCCGCCGGCTGGAATGCCGCCAGCCGTTCCTCTTCCACCGCTACGGTAAAGGTGAGGATTCCTGGATCGTCGGCCACGATGAACACTGGCCATGAGACAAGGTACTTCCCTTCCACGAGTCTGAAGAAATAGATGAGGGGAATTCGGCCCTTCATCGCCGAGCGTAGCCCCTGGTTGTCACGGTGGTTTGGGTCGGTGCCCCGGTACTTGTAGTACAGCAGATCCCGCCCTGAAGACCCATCCTGGTAGGGCCCTCCGGGGATTGACGTGATGGAGAGAGGCAGCTCGCAGACCTGGGGCTTGAAGATTCCTTGCGGACCCAGCAGGGGGACGCGCTGGTTCTTCCAAACGAATCCCTCCGCCAGCAGGGGCCGGGGCAAGACGTCGCCGTGGGCCGCCACCTGAGCCCTCAGCCATTCGAAGGCCGCCATCCTCACCGGCAGGTCGCTCACGGAGTCCCCCTCTTCCACGTTTCCCATTCATGGTCCGTCCGCCTACTCCCCGCCGTCAAGCCGCGGGCGCCTCCGCGGCCCATTCTTTATCCCACACGGTCGCGCACTGGGGTGCGCTCCTACGGAGGGGAGGTTTGTCCTGCTCTCGTCTTTCAACCTGGAATCTGCACTCTTCCAATCTGAAATCGGCCTGCCCCGCCGTCTGAGGGCACCCGACAGGCGAGGGCGCCTGTCTCTCCCGTCCATCCCGCCCCTCTACGCATCGGGCATGACCTGTAACCTGCAACCTTTCAGCCTGTAGCTGCTCCACCCACGCCCTCCGCCCCTCTGCCCCTCTGCTCCTCCGCCCCTCCGCTCCTCCGCTCCTCCGCCCCTCTGCCCCTCTGCTCCTCCGCTCCTCCGCCCCTCCGCCCCCCTGCTCCTCCGCCTTTCCGCTCCTCAGTTACGCGCGCTGGGGCGCGCTCCAACGGCTTCCTTACTTCCTCACCTTCTCATTCTGAAGGTTCTACACGCCTTTTCGGCAGCTACCTACGACCGTACGGGAGCTACCGATGACCTGACGAGAGCTTCCCATGACCTCACGAGAGCTACCGATGACCTCATGAGAGCTTCCGATGACCGCACGAGAGCTTCCGATGACCTCACGGGAGCTTCCGATGACCTCACGGGAGCTTCCGGTGACCTGACGGGAGCTTCCGATGACCTCACGGGAGCTACCGATGACCTGACGGGAGCTTCCGATGGCCTGACGGGAGCTGCCTACGACCCGATGGGAGCTACACATGCCCCGGCGGGGGCGGGCGGAAGGCATGGCGGCGACGGCGGGCAACCGGGGGTCCGCTTCCTGGCGATCCCTCGGCCAGCCTTCTCAGGCGCCCGGTTCGGCCGGAACGGGCGGCTGTTTGAAGTACCGCAGGACGTAGAGGAGGAAGGCGAGCCAAGCCAGCATGCCGGCGGCCATCAGGATCCCGATGGCCGGCATCATGGTGCCGAGGACCTTCTCCATGCCGGGGGGTGTCGGGCCCGTCGGGACCATCTCGAGCCAACCCTCCGGCCCGATCCTCGCGAAGCTGACCAGGCCCGACACAAAGCCGAGCAGGGTCAGGGCGAGGGTCGCCGTCCAGGCCCAGCGCAGGCGGCGGTAGACGCCTACGGCGAGGACCCAGAGGACCGCCGCCATCACCAGGTAGGCCATGGCGGCGAGCGGCCCCTTGAGGAGGTAGCCGAAGACGGGGTAGGCGGGCAGGGCGAACAGGAAGAAGACCTTTACGCCTCCCGCGGCGAGCAGAACCGTGAGAGCGAGGACGGCGAGCGGGACCCGGTCGGTCCAGCGTTCCTTCGGGTCCAGGCGCTCGCAGGTGGCCTTGACGTGGGGGCTTCGGTAGAAGAGCACCAGCGCGGTGGGAATCAGGATCATGAAGAAGGCCGTGAGGGCGACCAGGACCACCGTGGCGATGAGAAGGGAGGCGCGGGGGGGCGATCCCGCATTGAACCTCCCGCCGGCCTCCAGAGCGGAGGCCATCACGCGGGGCACGATGAAGATGACGAAAAGGGTCACCAGAGCCCCCGCGATGAGCCAGTAGATCGAGACCACAAGGGTCAGCGCCCGCGCCCACCGCCTGCCCATTAGAGAACCGATGCCCATCCAGAGGAAGAACACCGCGAGGCCGCCGTACAACCCGAGGCTCGCCGCCAGCATGAACTTGTCGGGGGGGCCGCCGCCCGCCGCCCCCCTGGAAAGGAGGGATGCCGCCACTGTGAACAGGCAGCCCACAAGGCAAAGCAGGCCCAGGAGGATCTGCCCCGCCCCGAACACCATGAGTCCCGTCCTGCGGTCCTTGTAGCTCTGCCCCGTGGCCTCGCTCGTCTCCATGGTTTTCTCCCCTTGAGTGATCGTCTCTCCTGCTTGACAACCATGATACCACGCCAGGCGCGCCTGCTTCGGGGCCTCCCCGAGATCTGGAGAGCGCAAAAGAACGGTCTCTACTGCTTGCGTTTCGGCTCACAAACACTGGACACCTGACCGCGAGGACCCTGGGGCATGGGTGCCTCCCCGGCGCCGCACCCGGTGGCGGCCGCGGCCCTTTCTCTAGGAGGCCTTCGCCACGGAGGTCTCAGGGCGGACCCGTCGTCCATATCGGCCGCTGCGGGAGACGGTAAAGAGTGAAGAGTAAAGAGTGAAGGGTGAAGGGGCGGCATCGGGGAACTGCCCTGCTCCCCGGTCTCTCGCCGAACCTCTAACCTCCAACCTACCAACCTGTAACCTGTCACTGCTTCGCCCCTTCCTCCGCCTGATGGCGCCCGTCTCTCCCGGCCATCCCACCCCTCTGCTCATCGCGTTCAATTTGTACCCTGCGACCTTCCAACCCGTAAGCGCATCGGCGTCAACGGGCCGCACGCGGCGCAACTATTTTATTTTCCTTGACTTCCGGCCGGACTCGTGCTACAGTCCCTCGTGCACACCTTAGCAAACTCGTTGTTACGGTGGATGTATCAGAGCAAGGAGTATCACGTGGTAAATGGAATCGTAAAGTGGTTCGACGACAAGAAGGGCTATGGGTTCATCACGGTCGAAGACGGCAAAGATGCCTTCGTCCATCACACCAACATCGTGGGCGAGGGGTTCAAGAGCCTCACCGAGGGTCAGAAGGTCACCCTCGAAGTGACGCCGGGGCCGAAGGGTCCCCAGGCGGAGCAGGTCCGGGTCGCCAACGACTGACCTGCGACTCAGCGCTGTTCGAATCAGAGGGGCCTTCGGGCCCCTTTTTTCGTGCTTTTTTCGCCATGCCGGGGCAAGGCCCATCTCGCTCCCCACCCTTCCCCATGAAACGGCCGATGGGGGCACCGACTGCGACAGCCGTCCGCCCCATCTCCCCATTCCCTCATTACAAGGCGAATAGCAGGCAGCGCGGCGCTTGACGCGGCGCTTGCGCCGCCCTGCTAGGCTCGGGTGAGTTGCGCGCCGGGGCGCGCTCCTACGCCGGCAAGGGTCCACCTGCTCCCGTCATTCAATCTGAAATCTGAAATCTGGAATCTGCGCTCTGCACTCTGAAATCGTCCTTCCCTTCCGCTCCCCTGCCCCTCCGCTCCTCGGCTCCTCCGCCCTTCCGCCCGCTTGCGCAGCCGCGGGGATCGGGTATACTGCCTGCGTCCCGAACCACCGCCGCCAAAGGGTTCCCGCTGAATGCGGACGCGCTCAGGGGTGATGCCGGGGCCGTTGAAAGGAGGAGGGGAGATGAAACCCGTTCGCTGGATTCCGCTGTTGGTCATGGTCATCGCCAGTTTCTTCGCCGGGGCGGCCACGCCCCGCGACCAGGTGCCGCCGCCCTTTGCGGGCCTGGTCCCCGCGGGATGCAGGAAGGTTTCGCCGGGCTTCACGAGGAACAGCGCTGGCGATGCGGACATGAGGATCACCAACGTGGCCGTGAATTTCGTGGCCTACAAACCGGTGAAGACCCAAAACGTGGCTTATGAGGAGGCTACGTATAGTTTCGATCTCACCGTCATGGAAAAGCCCGCCCTACTGATCAGGAGTCAGGGGAAGTACTACCCCATGCAAATGGACCGGGACATCCAGTCCACGCGCGAGAGCTACGCCTCGCACAAGTCCGATGCCTTCACCGGATACGACCCGCCCAAGGAGACGAGGTACGCCTGGGGATGGGGCATCACCCAGCGCAGGCTGAACCACTGGGTGGGCGCGGGCACCAGGCCCGACTACATCGACTACCAGGGCCACTACATCGGTCTGATCATGAGCGACACCACGATCAAGATGTTCAAGCTCGACGTCTTCGGAGCCAAGAGCAGCGAGGAGGCCGATCAGTGGGCCAAGCAGTGCGCCGACAAGATCGAGAAGACCGCCATCGCTGATATTCAGTAAAACCGGGGAGACCTCGGCGTCAGCTCCGGGGCGCAGGGGCGGGCGGCGCGCTTCGCGCCGCCCTTGCGCCGTCCTGCTGGCCCGGCCGAGTCGCGCGCTGGGGCACGCTCCTACGGCGCGTCCCACGGCGGGAAGGTTCTTCCTGCTCTCGTCGCTCAATCTGGAATCTGCACTCTGCACTCTGCAATCGTCCTTCCCCTCCGCATGAGGGTACGCGACAGGCGAGGGCGCCTGTCTCTCCCGTTCAGGGAGACGGTAAAGAGTGAAGAGTAAAGAGTAAAGGCCCGCGGGGAGGCCTGCGCTGTCCCCCCATTTTTCTGAACCCGCCACCTGCCAATCTGGAATCTGCACTCTGGAATCTGAAATCGTCCTTCCCCTCCCCATGAGGATACCCGACAGGCAAGGGCGCCTGTCTCTCCCGTTCAGGGAGACGGTAAAGAGTGAAGAGTAAAGAGTAAAGGCCCGCGGGGAGGCTTGCGCTGTCCCCCATTCTCTTTCTGAACCTGCAACCTGCCAATCTGGAATCTGCACTCTGGGATCTGAAATCGCCCTCCGCCCCTGCCGCCCTTGCGCGTCCTGCCGAAGGTGGTAGCATGGCGGTAGACCAGCGGTTTCAGGCGAAAGCCGGCGGGGCGAGGTTCCCCGGAGCAGCGGGGGCCGAGGCAGGGGAGGGAGGCGGTGCAGATGGCGGACAGCCGGCACGGCCCTTCGGCAGAAAACGACCCGCCCCACCCGTCGGGCCAGGAGCTCTGGCGGACCGGACTGGTCTCGGCCGCTCTGCTGGCCCTCGCCTACGCCGCGGCGCTGCTCCTGACCTCCGGCCGGGGCTGGTTCGCCGCCGTGGACGGCGCGGTGATCGTGCTCGTTCCCCTCGCCGCGGCGGCCGTCATGTTCCTGTGCAGCCGGCGCCTGTGGTCCGCCTCTCCCAGGGCCGCGAGTGCGTGGCTGCTGCTGGGTGTCGCCTATCTGTCGGCGGCCACGGGTGATCTGTTTACGGCGCTGGGCGCCGGTTACGGACAGGGCGTCCCGGCCTATCTGCACAACGGCTTCTTCCTCCTGTTCTATCCGCTGTTCTTCGCGGGCGCGCTGCGGCTGCCCAGGGCGCCCCTGAGCCGCGCCGAGCGGGGCAAGGTCTTCGTGGACGTGGCCGTCGTGGTGGCCACCGCGGGCATGCTGCTCTGGGCGCTGCTCCTGGGCCCCGCCCTCGCGGGCGACGGCAAGAGCCCCCTGCTGGTCTTCAGCGCCGTAGCCTATCCGCTGGGCGACCTGGCCCTCCTCTGGGCCCTGCTCTCCCTGGTCTTCAGCCGGAAGGAGCGCTTCGCGGTGGGCATCTACGGCCTGCTGGCCGGCAGCATGGCGCTGCTGATCCTCTCGGACACGCTGTGGTCCTCCCGCCTGGCGGAGCCCTTCGGGTGGATCACCCCATGGCTCGGCTTCGGGTGGTTCCTGAGCTACCTCCTGGCCGGACTCGCTGGGCTGAGGCAGTTGAGCGTGCTGGGAAGGGAGGGGCCGGCCGGGCCGGCGCCGCCCCTGGTCCGGCCCTCCTGGGTGTCGTTCTACCTGGCCTACCTCTTCCTCATCGGAGTGATGGCCGCGCTGATGCTGCGCCACCCCAAGACATTCAGCCCCCTGATCCTGGCCGCCATCGGGATCCTGGTGGCCTTCACCCTCGTGCGCCAGGTCATGGGGGCGGCGGAGAACGAGGTGCTCACGCGGAGGCTCCAGGCGGCCCGCAACGACCTGGAGCGGCGGGTCTACGAGCGCACCATCGAGCTGGAGCAGGCCATCGGGCAGATCGAGACGGAGATGGAGGAGCGCTCGCAGGCCCAGGAGGCCCTGGCGGCGAGCGAGGAGCGCTTTCGCGCCCTCGTGCAGAACGCCCACGACATCATCACGATCCACGCCCCCTCGGGCCGCATCCTCTACGAGAGCCCTTCGGCGGCCAGGATCATGGGGTATGGGCCGGGAGGGATGCTGGACAGGAACCCCTTCGAACTGGTCCATCCCGACGACCTGCCCATCCTGAGGGATGCCTTCGGCCGGCTCAACAGCCGCACCGAGCTCGGAGTCCCCCGCGAGTATCGCTTCCGGCACGCGGACGGTCGTTGGGTGCATCTCGAGTCGCTGGGGGCCAACCTGCTGGATTCCCCCGCCGTCCAGGGCATCGTCATGACGACGCGGGACGTGACGGAGAGGAGGCAGGCGCAGGAAGAGCTCGCGGCGAGCGAGGAGCGCTTCCGCCGCCTCTCCGAGGCCACCTTCGAAGGCATCGGCATCACCGAAAACGGCCGGGTGCTCGACGCCAACCGGCAGCTCGCGGAGATGCTGGGCTACGGTCTCGAGGAGATGATCGGCCGGGAGGTGACGGAGTTCGTGGCGCCCGAGCACGCGGAGGGCGTCATCGAGAGCATCCGGTCGGGAAGGACGGGGCTCTACGAGCATACGGCCAGGCGGAAGGACGGCTCTCTCCTCTACGTGGAGACCCAGGGACGGAACATCACCTATAAGGGGAGGCTCGTCAGGGTGTCGGTCGTCCGGGACGTCACGGAGCGCAGGCGCGCCGAGGAGCGGATCAAGCTCCAGCTCCAGCGGCTGGGGGGGCTGAGGGCCATCGACTCGGCCATCACCAGCAGCATGGACCTGCACTTCACCCTCTCCGTCTTCCTCGAACAGGTCACGCAGCAGCTGGGGGTGGACGCGGCGGACGTCCTCCTCCTGAACGCCGACACCCAGACGCTCGAATACTCGGCGGGCCGGGGCTTTCGCACCGAGGCCCCCCGCCGCACCCGACTCCGCATGGGCGAGTGCTGCGCGGGAAGGGCAGCCATCGAGCGCCGCCTTGTGGAGGTGCCCGATCTCGCCGCCACCCCCAACGGCTTCGCCCGCTCGGAGCTGCTGGCGTCCGAGGAGTTCCGCGCCTACTTCGCGGCACCCCTCGTGGCCCACGGCCAGGTCAAGGGCGTCTTCGAAGTCTTCCACCGGGGGTTGCTGGACCCGGACGAGGAGTGGAGGAACTACCTTCAGACGCTGGCCGGTCAGGGCGCCATCGCCCTGGACAGCATGACCCTCTTCCAGAACCTCCAGCGCTCCAACGTGGAGCTCGGCCTCGCCTACGAGACCACGCTGGAGGGATGGTCGCGGGCGCTGGAGCTGAGGGACCGGGAGACGCAGGGCCACACCATGCGGGTCACCGAATTGACGATGCGCCTGGCGCGGGCGGTGGGCATGGACGAACAGGCGCTGACCCACGTCCGCAGGGGCGCCCTCCTGCACGACATCGGGAAGATGGGCATCCCGGACGGCATCCTTCTCAAGCCGGGACCCCTGTCGGAGGAGGAGTGGGCGGTGATGCGCAAGCACGCCGAGTTCGCCCTCACCCTCCTCTGGCCGGTCACGTACCTCCGGCCGGCCCTCGATATCCCCTACTGCCACCACGAGCGCTGGGACGGCTCGGGATACCCGAGGGGCCTCAAGGGAGAGGAGATCCCGCTGGCGGCGCGGGTCTTCGCCGTGGTGGACAACTGGGACGCCCTCAGCTTCGACCGGCCCTACCGGGACGCGTGGCCCCGCGAGAGGGTCCTCGCCTACCTCCAGGAGAAGGCCGGCACCCTCTTCGACCCCGCCATCGTCGCCGCCTTCGTCCGGCTGGTGGGCGACTAGGGGACGCGCGGACTGGGAAACCAAGGGACAAGGGGACAAGGACAGGAACACGGCGGCTGCCGCGGTGCACGTAGCCTTTCCCCCGCCGGCAAGCCGAGCGCCAGTCGCTCCCGATCCGGGAGATCCGTACAGGGCAACGTGAAGGGAAGGCCTACCCTCGCCCTTCTCGCGTCCAGCGTCTCGCGTCCCGCGGCTCACCCGCCGCACAGACAGGTCATCCTGAGGGCTCCTTCGAGGGGAACCTTGCTCAGGATCTCGTTGGATTCAAAACCGTGCAGACTTTTGTCGGCGGGATCCCGTGCATGCGGCCCTTCGATGCCGCCCACGGGATGACGCCCGAACAGGATTGGGAACAGCCGGCGTCCCCGCGTCCCGCGTCTAGCGTCTCGCGCCTCGCCTCTCGCCCCCTACGCGTCCACCCTCGTCTCCAGCGAGATCTTCTGGCGCTCGAAGACGGCCTTGAGGCCGATCTTGTCGGAGCTCTTGACGTAGGCCTCCTCGGGGGCGATGAGGCCGCGCTTGACGAGATCCACGAGCGAGTCGTTCATGGTCACGTTGCCGGCGGCCCGCTGGGTCTGCATGAGCGAGGCGATCTGGAAGGTCTTGCCCTCGCGGATGAGGTTGGAGATGGCGCTGCTCACCAGCAGGATCTCGTAGGCCGCCACTCGTCCTCCTCCCACCTTCTTGCAGAGCGTCTGGGAGATGACCCCCTTCAGCGTCTCCGAGAGCATGACGCGGATCTGCGACTGGCGGTCGGCCGGGAACTGGTCGATGATCCGGTCCACCGTGGAGGCCGCCGTGCTGGTGTGGAGGGTGCCGAAGACGAGGTGGCCCGTCTCCGCCGTCTCGATGGCGATGGCCACCGTCTCCAGGTCCCGCATCTCGCCCACGAGCACGATGTCCGGGTCCTCGCGGAGGGTGGCCCGCAGGGCGCGCTTGAAGCTCTGCGTGTGCGTCCCGACCTCCCGCTGGTTGATGAGGCATCGCTTGTTCTTGTGCACGAACTCCACCGGGTCCTCGATGGTGACGATGTGGTCGGTGCGGTTCCGGTTGACGTAGTCCACCAGCGAGGCCAGCGTGGTGGACTTGCCCGAGCCCGTCGGCCCCGTCACCACGACGAAACCCTTGCTGAGCCAGCAGAGGTCCACGACCTCCTTGGAGAGGCCCAGATGCTCGACGGACCAGATCTCGGTGGGGATCTGCCGGAAGACGCCGCCCATTCCGAAGCGGTCCCTGAAGAGGTTGCACCGGAAGCGCGCGAGCCCCTCCATGTGATAGGCGAAGTCCGTGTCGCGGGTCTCCTCGTACTCCTTGCGGTTCTTCTCCGGGCAGATGGGCAGCAGCAGCCCGGTCATCTGCTCGGGGGTGATGGCGGGGTGATCCGTCCTCACGATCTCTCCGCTGATCCTCAGGATGGGCGGCTCGCCCGTCGTGAGGTGGAGGTCGGAGGCTCCCCGGCCCACCATCTCCACGAAGAGAGCCTCGATGGGGCGGCTGGGATC
>JBAWEQ010000152.1:0-1707 GCA_049591295.1 Acidobacteriota bacterium | reverse complement strand
CATGACTCCCGTGAGCCTTCTCTGGCTGATCCCCGTCCTGCCGGCGCTGGGGGCCTTCGTGAACGGGGTTTTCGGGTGGCGGTGGGAGAAGGACCGGCGCTCGGTGATCTCGGCGGTGGCGCTCGGCTCCACGGCGCTCTCCATGCTGCTGGCCTTCTGGGCGATCTTCTCGCTGGGGACGATGGACTGGGCGCACCTGCCGGTGCTGCCGGCGAACGTGACGGCGGATGCCGTGCACCACAGCCTGAGCCTGCACTTCGCGCCGTGGATTCCGGCGGGGGACTTCGTGACGGGGCTCGGGCACGCGGGCCGCTTCTCGGTGGACTGGCACTTCGTGCTGGACCCGCTCTCCGCGGTGATGCTCTTCGTGGTGACCTTCGTGGGCTTTCTGATCCACGTGTACTCGGTCGGCTACATGGCGCACGATACGGGGTACTTCCGGTACTTCAGCTACCTGAACCTGTTCATGGCCATGATGCTGACGCTGGTTCTCGGGGGGAACTACCTGGTGATGTTCATCGGGTGGGAGGGAGTGGGGCTCTGCTCCTACCTGCTGATCGGGTTCTACTACACGAAGGATTTCTGCGCGGACGCGGGGAAGAAGGCCTTCCTGACGAACCGGATCGGGGACATGGGCTTCGCCGCGGGGCTGATGCTGATCCTGTACTGGTTCGGGACCCTCGACATGGCGAAGGTGAACGCGCTGGCCGCCTCGGGGGCGATCCCGGCGTGGGTGATCACGTCGGCGGCGATCCTCTTGTTCGTGGGGGCCACGGGCAAGAGCGCGCAGCTGCCGTTGTACGTGTGGCTGCCGGACGCCATGGCGGGTCCCACGCCGGTCTCCGCCCTGATCCACGCGGCGACCATGGTGACGAGCGGGGTGTACCTGGTGGCGCGATCGAACGGGCTCTACTCCATGAGCCCGACGGCGCTCATGGTGGTGGCCGGGGTGGGGTGCGCCACGGCGCTCTTCGCGGCCTCCATCGGGCTCGTTCAGAACGACATCAAGAAGGTGCTGGCCTACTCGACGGTGAGCCAGCTCGGGTACATGTTCCTGGGGGTGGGGGTGGGCGCCTACGCGGCGGGGATCTTCCACCTCTATACGCACGCCTTCTTCAAGGCGCTGCTGTTCCTCGGCTCGGGCTCGGTGATCCACGCCATGAGCGGGGAGCAGGACATCCGGAAGATGGGCGGGCTGTGGACCAAGATCCCGCACACGGCGCGGACCTTCCTGATCGGCTGCCTGGCCATCGCGGGGATCCCCTTTCTCTCGGGGTTCTTCTCGAAGGACGAGATCCTCTGGCAGGCGGCCACGAGCGCGAACGGGGCGGGCCACTTCCCGGAGGGCTACGCCCTGACGCTGTGGGTGGTCGGCGTGGGTGCGGCGCTGATGACGGCCTTCTACATGTTCCGGCTCTTGTACCTGACCTTCTTCAACTCGGACCGGGTGAGCCACGAGGCGGCGCACCACCTGCACGAGAGCCCCAAGATGATGACGGTGCCGCTGTGGATCCTGGCCATCGGGGCGATCCTCGCGGGTTACGTGGGGCTGCCGAAGCTGTGGACGGGAAGCGAGAGCCTGTGGGAGCGGTGGCTGGAGCCGGTGCTCTACCACCCGGCGGCGGCCCATGCGGCCGAGGCCGCGGCGGAGGGGGCGCACCCCTCCACGGCGCTGGAGTGGGGGGCCATGGGCCTCTCCGTTCTGGT
>JBAWEQ010000151.1:0-8368 GCA_049591295.1 Acidobacteriota bacterium | reverse complement strand
CGCCCGGACCAGGACCCCAGCGCCGCGCCATCGGCGCGGCCAGGGCCCGGCCGGGGCTCGAAGCCGGCGGGACGGTCTTTTCGGACGGACGTGGACATTCGGCCTTCCTCCGTGCTCTCCGTGCTCTCTGTGGTGAGGCCTTCCCTTCTCGCTCTTCGCCTTTCGCGTTCCGGTTGCTACAATCCCCCTGGAGGTTTCACGGCCCATGGCGAAGCAGGACGAACCGAACAAGGTCATCTACTCGATGGTGGGCGTGGGCAAGGTCCACGGCCCCAAGCAGGTCCTCAAGGACATCTCCCTCGGCTACTTCTACGGCGCCAAGATCGGCGTCATCGGGCTCAACGGCTCGGGGAAGAGCTCGCTCCTGAAGATCATGGCCGGCCTCGACGCGGAGTTCCTGGGCGAGGTCCACAAGTCGGCGGGGTACAGCATCGGCTACCTGGAGCAGGAGCCCCGCCTCGATCCCGCCAAGACGGTGCTCGAATGCGTCAAGGAGGGCGCCTCGGAGACCGTCGCGCTCCTTCAGCGCTTCGACGAGATCAACGAGGGCTTTGGCGCCCCCGATGCCGACTACGACAAGCTCATCGAGGAGCAGGGCAAGGTCCAGGAGCGGCTCGACGCCCTCTCGGCCTGGGACCTGGATTCCCGCCTCGAACTGGCCATGGACGCCCTGCGCTGCCCGCCCGGCGACACCCCGGTGAGCGTGCTCTCGGGCGGCGAACTGCGGCGCGTGGCCCTCTGCCGCCTGCTCCTCCAGAAGCCCGACATCCTCCTGTTGGACGAGCCCACCAACCACCTGGACGCCGAGTCCGTGGCGTGGCTCGAACGCCACCTCCAGCAGTACGAGGGGACGGTTATCGCGGTGACTCACGACCGCTACTTCCTCGACAACGTGGCGGGCTGGATCCTGGAGCTGGACCGCGGGCACGGCATCCCTTGGAAGGGCAACTACTCGAGCTGGCTCGAGCAGAAGCAGGAGCGGCTTCGCCAGGAGCAGAAGCAGGAGAGCGACCGGCAGAAGACCCTCCAGCGCGAGCTGGAGTGGATCCGCATGGCCCCTAAGGCCCGCCACGCCAAGGGCCAGGCCCGGATCAACGCCTACGAGCAGCTCCTCAACGCCCGCCCCGACGAGGTGGCCGGAGAGCTGGAGATCTACATCCCGCCGGGGCCCCGGCTGGGTGAGGTGGTCATCGAGGCGAAGGATCTGTGCAAGGGCTTCGGCGACAACCTCCTCATGGAGCGGGTCACCTTCTCCGTCCCGCGGGCCGCCGTGGTGGGCATCATCGGCCCCAACGGCGCCGGCAAGACGACGCTCTTCAAGATGATCGCGGAGCTGGAGAAGCCCGACGCCGGGGCTCTGCGCGTGGGCGAGACGGTCCAGCTCGCCTACGTGGACCAGGCCCGCTCCGACCTCGATCCCGAGAAGACCGTCTACGAGGTCATCTCCGACGGGCTCGACAACGTCCAGCTCGGCAAGGTGCAGATGAACTCGCGCGCCTACTGCGGCCGGTTCGCCTTCACGGGGGCCGACCAGCAGAAGAGGGTCTCCACGCTCTCGGGAGGCGAGCGCAACCGCGTGCACCTGGCCCGCACACTCAAGTCCGGCGCCAACGTGCTCCTCCTCGACGAGCCCACCAACGACCTGGACGTGAACACCCTGCGGGCCCTGGAGGACGCCCTCGAGCAGTTCGCCGGCTGCGTCCTCGTCATCAGCCACGACCGCTGGTTCCTCGACCGCATCGCCACCCACATCCTCGCCTTCGAGGGCGAGAGCAGCGCCACCTTCTTCGAGGGCAACTTCCAGGAGTACGAGGAGGACCGCCGCAAGCGCTACGGCGAGGAGGCCACGAGGCCCCACCGGATCACCTACCGGAAGCTCACCCGGTAGACCCAAATCCCGCGATTGGACAGGGAGGAGCGCTCTCCTCACCGCCGGCGGGCTCCCGCCTCCCCGAGGCCCCGCCTTGGCCCCGAACGGGACGCTGCTCTCGTGCGGCTCCAGCTCCCTTGACCGCCCCCTCTGCACGCGCTACCTTGGGTTGGGGAAAACTCATGACGATGGAGGCCGGCACGACCCTCGGGCACTACCGCATCGTGCGCATGGCGGGCGCGGGCGCCATGGGGGAGGTGTACGAGGCGGAGGACCTCCGGCTCGGCCGCCGCATCGCCCTCAAGATCCTCCCCCGGGAATTGGCGAAGGACACCGAGCGCCTGCGCCGCTTCGCCGCGGAGGCGCGCGCCCTCGCTTCCCTGAACCACCCCAACATCGTCACGGTGCACGCCGTCGAAGAGGACGACGGAGAGCACTACTTCGTGATGGAGCTGGTGGACGGCGGCACACTCGCCTCCGCCATCCCCGCGGAAGGGATGGAGCCGTCCCGCCTGCTGGACCTCGCCGCGGCCCTGGCGCAGGCGGTGGCCGCGGCCCACGAGCGGGGGATCGTCCACCGGGACCTCAAGCCCGCCAACGTGATGATCACCCCGGACGGACGGTTGAAGGTTCTCGACTTCGGCCTGGCCAGGCTGGCCCTTCCGCCGGACGGTTCGGAGGACTCCCCGACCGCGGAGATGACGGCAACGGCCCCCGGCACCCTCCTCGGCACCTTCGCCTACATGGCCCCGGAGCAATACCGGGGAGCGCCCGCGGACGCCCGCTCCGACGTCTACTCTCTCGGGGTCGTCCTGTACGAGATGGCGACGGGGCGCCGGCCCTTCTCGGGAGACACCCCGGCCTCGCTCATGCACGCCGTCCTCCACGACGCGCCCCCGGCCGTTGCGGCGGCAAGGCCCGACCTTCCCAAGGACCTCGACGCCCTCATCCGCCAGTGTCTCTGCAAGGCCCCCGAAGGAAGGCCCACCTCGTCGGATCTGTGCAGGAGCCTGGAGGAGATCAGGGCCGACAGGACCGAAGGGACCGCTTCCTCCCGCCCGCCGAGCGCGGCCGTGCTCCCCTTCGCCGACATGAGCCCCGGGCAGGACCAGCAGTACCTCTGCGACGGGATCGCCGAGGAGATCCTCAACGCCCTCGCCAAGGTGAAGGACCTGAGCGTGGCCGCGCGGACCTCCTCCTTCGCCTTCCGGGGGAAGCTGGAGGATGTGCGCGAGATCGGCCGCCGGCTGGGCGTGGACGCCGTGCTCGAAGGAAGCGTCCGCAAAGCGGGCGAACGGCTTCGGATCACGGTCCAGCTCATCAAGGTCTCCGACGGCTACCACCTCTGGTCCGAGCGGTTCGACCGCACCGGCGAGGATATCTTCGCCGTGCAGGACGACATCGCCCTCGCCGTCGCCGAAAAGCTCAAAGGCAGGCTCCTCGGCACGGAACGCGAGACCCTGACCCGCCGGTACACGGAGAACCGCGAGGCCTTCAACCTGTATCTCAAGGGGCGCTATTTCCTGGAACGGCGGAGCGAGGGCGACATGCAGAGGGCCATGGCGCATTTCGAGCGCGCCATCGCGGAGGATCCCGACTACGTCTCCCCCTACGTCTCGGTGGCGAACGTCATCGGCATGCTCGGGGTCTGGGGCATGATGCCGGCGGGGGCGTGCCTCGCCCGCGCGAAGGCGGCGGCCGGGAAGGCCCTGGAGCTCGACGCCTCCTCATCCGACGCGCATCTCGCCATGGCCATCGTGTACTTCCTCTACCTCTGGGACGACGCCATGGCCGAGCGCCACTTCCGCCGGTCCCTCGACCTCGGGCTGGTGTCGGGCTTCCAGATGGCCTGGTACGGACACTGGCTTGCGATCCAGGGCCGCCGCGAGGAGGCGGTCGAGACCCTCCTCAAGGGCGTGGAGGTGGAGCCGCTCTCCCCCGCCTCCCTCACCGCTTGCGGAGCCGCGTACATCCGCCTCGGTCTCCTCGACGAAGCGGTCGCCATTCTGGAGCGGGCCTTCGCGCTCGATCCCCACATTCCTACGGCCCATTTCTGGATGGGGGCCTGCCTCTTCCACCAGGAGAAGTACGCCGAGGCCGCGCCGCACTTGGACCGCGCCATCGCGTCCGGGTTCACCCTGGGCATGAGCTTCCGCGCCTTCCTCGCCGCCAGGACGGAGGGGAATGACGCCGCCCGGAAGGTCTGCGAGGAGCTGGAACGGCTGGCCGGGACCCGCTACGTGGGTGCCTTCGCCCGCGCCGCGGCCTGGGCCGCGGCCGGGGAGAGGGAGAGGAGCCTGGCGCTTCTCAAACAAGCGCACCGCGAGCGCGAGCCGGGGTTCCGCCTCATAGGCCCGGGCACGCTCTGGCAGGAGACACTACCTCCCTGGCTTTGGGACGCGATCCTCGACATGGGCAGGGGGGTGGCGCCATGAGTGTGAGCATCGACGTCATCAAGCGGGGGGTCACCAACAGCTACCTGATCCGCGAGAGGGGCGCGATCCTGGTGGACGCCGGGGGGCACGCCCAGGCGAGGGCGGTGGTCGCGGGGCTCTCCCGCCTCCTGGAAGATCCGCGCTCCTTGAAGCTGATCGTCATCACCCACGCCCACTTCGACCACGCCGGCGCGGCGGCCGCAGTGCATGAGGCGACGGGCGCCCCGGTGGCCGTGCACAGCGCAGATTCTCAGTGGCTTCGAGAGGGAACCGTCCTGGTTCCGAGAGGAACTACCCCGTGGGGGCGCTTCTTTCGAACCACCTTCATGCCCCTGATGCTGCCTCTGGTGAAGATGCCGGCCCTGGAGCCCGATCTCGTGATGAAGGGCGACGACATGGACCTCGCGCCTTACGGCATCGCCGGCCGCGTCATCCACACGCCCGGCCACTCCCCCGGTTCCGTCTCGGTGCTGCTGGAGAGCGGCGAGGCCTTCGTCGGGGATCTCGCCATGAACGGCCCGCCCTTCTGCCTGAAGCCTCGCTTCGGCATCTTCGCTCACGAGCCGGATAGGGTGCCGGGGAGCTATGCCAAGCTCGTTGCGCTGGGCGCGCGCAAGATCTACCCGGCTCATGGACGGCCTTTTGCCGCCTCGGAGCTGGCATGAGCGGCGGGACCGGCGGGAATGCCGGCCCGGCGGCCCGGGTTCCTCGCCGAGGATCCGGCCACCGAAGGGCCAAGAGCGCACCCTGGAGGCCGTAGGGGCCCGGCGGTAGACGCATCCGGATGGAGCGGCTCTCCCCTCGGTGCGGCGCCCCGACGTTGGATCCGCACCCGCGTTTGCCGGTCCGAAGCCGGCGCCGCCCATGGCCGGGCGGGATTGGCGCGAGGGGCTTCGCGCCTTGGGGACGTTGGCTCGATACAGTGTTACATTGCTATGGGTCAATGGGCGAACGGGCCATCAGGAGGTGGGCTCTCGGCTTTTCTCCCCGACCGCCCGCGCCTGGGGGGTCTTTCTGAATGGAGGTGCCGATGACACGCCTTCGGAATCCATGGGTGATGGCGCTGCTGGCGGGGGCGCTGCTGGTTGCGGGTTCTGGCCCGGCACCCCGGGCGCAACTGGACAAGCTCCTGTCGCAGGGCGGAGGGATCGACGAGAAGACCGCCGCGGCGGGGCTGAAGGAGGCGCTCCAGGTGGGAGCCGAGCGCACCGTCCTCCAGACCTCCAAGGTGGACGGCTTCCTCGGCAACGCCCTCATCCGCATCGCCCTGCCCAAGGAGATCCGGCCCATGGCCGACGCGCTGCGCAAGCTCGGGATGGGCAAGGAGGTGGACGAGCTGGAGGTGGCCATGAACCGGGCCGCGGAAAAGGCCGCCGGAGAGGCCCGGCCCATCTTCGCCGATGCCATCAAGCAGATGACCCTGCCCGACGCCGTGCACATCCTGCGCGGAGGCAACACGGCCGCCACGCAGTACTTCCGCGCCCATACCTCCGCCGCCCTGGACGCCAAGTTCCTCCCCATCGTGACGAAGAGCATGGAGAAGGTCGGCGTGGCCCGGCAGTACAACCGCCTGATCGAGCGTTACGACCAGCTGCCCCTCGTCACGAAGCCGGCGGTGAACCTCGACCAGTACGTCACCAACCGGACCCTCGCGGGCCTCTTCACCGTCCTGGGCCAGCAGGAGAAGCGCATCCGCAAACACCCCGCGGCGAGGACCACCGACCTGCTCAAGGAGGTCTTCGGCCGGTAGGCCGCGCCGGGTTCGACCGCCTCTCGGGACCGCCTCGGCTGCGCGACGTGCAAGGGCCCCCTGCCGTCCTCTGCTCGCCCCCTTTCTTCTGGCGTGCCCTCCCGAGGGACCCTACATTCTCGCCATCAATGAGGAGATCGCCATGTACGCCGTCAGCCGCCGCTACCGTTTCGACCCCGCCAACGCGGAGAAGATCGACCGCGAGATCCAGGAGAGCTTCGTGCCTCTGCTGAAGAAGGCCCATGGGTTCGTTGCCTACTACTGGCTGGACAACGGCAACGGGATCGGGGAGTCCATGACCGTCTTCGGGAGCAAGTCGGGCGCCGAGGGCTCGGTCGCCGTGGCGAAGTTCTGGGTGGAACACCACCTCGCCGGCCTGCTGGGCACCCCCGAGGTGGTCGCCGGCGAGGTCAAAGCCCACGGGTGAACCCCGCTCCGAGCAAGGCGCGCCGGTGTCCTGCGCATCCACCGTGGAACTCCCGGCGGGGGCGACGCCGGGCAGCCCGCCCTTGAACCAAGGACCGTGAGAACCTACCATCGGAGCACGGAGCCCTCCATGCACGAGACGCCGACCCTCTCCTACGCCTTCGGCAAAAACCATTGGGATCTGGAGCCGGACCTCCCCCTCATCCTGGAGGCGCTCCTGCCCGGCTGGCACGGCTTCGAGGGGGTGCTCTCGGCGTTCGGAGCCAAGTGCGGGGCCGAGGTGGCCGAGGCGGGCTATCACACGGACCACGAGGCGAGGCCGGTGCTCGTGGCCCACGACCTGGACGGGCGGCGCATCGACCGGGTGCGCCTGAATCCCAGCCAGGCGAGGCTCCTGCCGGAGCTGGCCTTCGTCAACCGGCCTCCCTTCGAGGGCCGCTCCTGGCTGGAGCATTACGCCCTCGGGTTCCTCCTGGCCGACCCGGGTCTCTACTGCCTCCTCACCATCACCGGCCAGACCGCCTACGCCCTCCACAAGTACGCCCCCGGCCAGAAGGCCTGGGAGGAGAAGCTGCTGAGCGGGGAGGCCTGGGGCGCCACGTGGATGACCGAAAACCAGGGCGGATCCGACCTGGGGGCCAACCAGACCGTAGCCCGCCGAGACGGGGAGGGCTGGCGCCTCACGGGCGAGAAATACTTCGCCAGCGGCGCGGGGCTGGCCGACGCGGCCCTCGTCACCGCCCGTCCGGCGGGCGCCCCGCCCGGGCCCAAGGGGCTGGCGCTCTTTCTGGTTCCCCGTCTGAACCGGGCCGGCGAGCTCAACTTCTTCGTACGGCGGCTCAAGGACAAGAGCGCCACCCGCTCCGTTCCTTCGGGCGAGGTGGAGCTGGCGGGCAGCGAGGCGGTGCTCATCGGGGAGGCCCAAGAGGGCATCTACTACACCCTCGAGACTCTCACCGTCTCGCGGCTGGCAAACGCCGTGGCCGCCATGGGCATCGCCCGGAAGGCCCACCTGGAGGCCGCCCTGAGGAGCCGGCGCCGGCACAGCTTCGGAAGGGCCCTCGCGGAGCACCCCCTCGTCCGGAGGGACCTGGTGGAGATGGAGGTCCGGATGGCGGGCGGCCTGGCCCTGGCCCTCTTCGCCGCCCGCGCCTTCGACCGGGCCTGGCTCGAGCGGCCGCCTTACTCGCGGGCGTACCACGCCGCGCGCTTCCTCACGCACCTGGCCAAGAACCGGACGGCGGACCACGCCTCGGCGATCACGCAGACGGCCATGGAGCTCTTCGGAGGACTCGGCTTCCTGGAGGAGTACGCGGTGGCCCGCTGGCACCGGGAGGCGCTCATCACCCCCATCTGGGAGGGCCCCTCGAACATCCAGGCCCTGGATCTGCTCGAGTCCATGACCAAGAAGCGCGCCCACGAAAGCTTCCTGGAGGAGATGCTCCCCAGGCTCGAGCGCGCGGGCGAGGAGCCGGCGAGGATGGCCCGCCGCGCCCTGGAGGACACCGTCGGGCACCTTTCCGCCCTGCCTCCCGACGAGGCCCAGTGGTACGCCAAGGAGGGCGTGGCGCGCCTGGCCGACGCGGCGCAGGTGGCCCTCCTCTACGACATGGCCGCCGTGGGCGGCGAGCGCTTCGCCAAGCTCGCCAGGCTCTACGCGGAGCGCTTCATCCGCCGCGAGGAATTCCCCGCCTGGGCCCTCACGGAAGAGGACCTCTGGTCCTGGGAGGCCCTGCGCCGCGCTTGATGCCCTGCGCTGGCACAATCGACATAGGTAGGCCCTCGCGGGCTTTCCCTGTCACACCACCGTGCGTACGGGTCCGTACACGGCGGTTCGGTGGGTTATGCGGTTGGACCCCAAGAGCGTCCCCGCCGGACTTTGGGTTG
>JBAWEQ010000150.1:0-11702 GCA_049591295.1 Acidobacteriota bacterium | reverse complement strand
ACCGGCACCACGGGATGAGCATCGCTTGGCCGCGCTGAGGGCGATCCAGGATGCGTATTCCGGCTCCAACCGATTCCGGGAAACAAAGACCATCCGCGCCTCGCCGCGCCCTCGGCTTGGCCGTCTGCCTCGCGGTGCTCGCGCTCATCGGCCTGGCGGCCCGTCGTTACGCCCACAGCGAGCGGGATCAGGCCGTGGAGGCCTGGCGGGCACGGCTGACGGGCATGGCGGACGATCGGGAGAAGGCCCTTGAGGCCTGGCTTCACGAGCGTTGGGGCGACGCCCGTGTGGTGGCCTCATTTCCCGGCGTGCCGGCGCTCCTGGCGGGCCAGGCAGCCAAAGTGGACGCCGAGAAAGCGCACCTGACGCTAATCCTCGGCTCGTTGAAGGCCAGCTACGGCTATCTGGGCGCCTACGTGCTCGACGGGCGCGGAGAACTGGTCGTAGCGGCCCCCGATTCGCCTCCTCTTCCTCCCGACTTTGTCAAGGCGGCACGGACCATGGCGGCGAATCAGGCCGAGAGGGCCACTTTCTACCGGGGGGCCCGCACGGGCAGGCGCCGCCTCGGCTTCACGGTTCCCGTGGACACAGTGCCGGGGCCGTTCCAGGGACCCAGGACGGGATGGGTCCTGCTGGTGATGGACCCGGCACGCTGGCTCTTCCCCCTGATGGAGCGGGAGCCCATTCCGACGCTCACCGGGGAGAACGTCCTGGCCGAGCCGGAGGACGGGAAGATCCTCTTCCTCAGCCCCCTTCGGTTCAAACCGGCCGAGCTACTCTCCTTTCGCCTCCCTCTCAACACACCGAGCCTCGCCGCGCGCTCCGCCGTGCTCGGCCGGAAGACCTTCGGCGAGTTCATCGACTACCGCGGCACGCCGGTTCTCGCCGCTACCCGGCCGATCCGGGGGACGGACTGGGGCCTGGTGGTGAAGGTGGACCGCTCGGAGGCGCTGGCGCCCTACCACCGGGACATGATCCAGCAGGGACTGCTGCTTCTGGCCGTCCTGATCACCCTGACGGGCACCGGGTACGGCCTCTGGCGCCGTCAGCGGGTGCGGGGCCTCCAGGCGATCCTCGCGGAACGGGAGCGGTCCGAGGGGCGCATCCTCCAGCTCAACCGGCTGCTCAGGACCATCTCCGAGATCAACCAGCTCATCGTGCGCGAGCAGGACCGCGATCGCCTGCTCTCCGGGGCCTGCCGCATCCTCGTGGAACTCGGCATGTTCCGCATGGCTTGGTTCGGGTTCAAGGACGAGTCCACGGGAACGGTGGCTCCCGCCGCCTCCAGCGAGGGCGCGAGGAGCTATCTCGACGGGGTGACGGTGCGCTGGGACGACTCCCCCGCCGGGCGCGGCCCCACGGGCACGGCCATCCGGGAGAACCGCCACGTCCTCAACCTGGACGTGACGACCAACCCGGCCATGGCCCCCTGGCGGAAGGCGGCCCTGGCGGCGGGCTACCGCTCCTCGGCAGCCTTCCCCATCCGCGTGCGGGGCGCCGTCCTGGGCGCCCTCACCGTCTACGCCGATCGGCCCCACGCCTTCGGCGATGAGGAGGTTGCCCTCCTGGACGAACTGGCCGGAGACCTGGGCTACGCCCTGGAGGCCATACAGGAGCGGAGCGACCGCCTCAGGACCCAGGAGGCCCTTCTGGCCAGCCAGGCCAAGCTGCGGGCCTTCTTCGATTCGGACCTGGTGGGCACCCTGTTCGGGGACGTGCACGGCAACATCCTCGAGGCCAACGACCAGTACCTCCGGATCGTGGGCTACTCCCGAGAGGAGCTGAAGGCAGGGAAGGTCCGCTGGTCGGACCTGACCCCTCCCGAATGGCTCCCTCATGACGACGTGCACATTGCCGAAGCCAGGGAGCGAGGCGCCTGCACCCCCTACGAAAAGGAGTACGTCCGGAAGGACGGCCGGAGGATCTGGGTGCTCGTCGGCTTCGTCCTGATCGGACCGAATCGCGAGGAGTCGGTGGCCTTCGTCCTGGATCTGACCCGCCAGAAGGAGGCCGAGGGGGCGCTCAGGCGCAGCGAGGGGCGCTTCAGGACCCTGGTCGAGGACTTGGGCGAGGGGGTCGGCATCGTGGACCCGCACGAGACGATCCTGTACAGCAACCCCGCCCAGGACCGCATCTTCGGGGTGGAGACGGGCACCCTCGTGGGCCGCAACCTCGCCGAGTTCAGCACGCCGGAGGAATTCGGCCGCTACCGGGAGGAGACGGAGCGGCGGGCCCAGGGGCTGCGGAGCAGCTACGACACCTCGATTCGCAGACCCGACGGAGAGATCCGGCGCCTGCGCGTCACCTCCACCCCGCACATGGGGGAGGACGGCAGCTTCGCGGGAACCTTCGCCATCTGCCAGGACATCACCGAGCGCGCCCGGGCCGAAGAGGAGATCCGGCGCCGGGACGAGCTGCTCCGGCTCACCGGCGAAATGGCCCACGTGGGCGGGTGGGAGTTCGATCCGGCGACGGGAGACGGAACCTGGACGGACGAGGTGGCCCGCATCCACGACCTCGATCCCGCGCTGGGGACGAGCGTCAAACTGGGCCTCGGCTTCTACTCCAGCGAGTCACGGCCGCAGATCGAACGGGCCGTGAAGGAGGCCGTCGAGTCGGGGACGCCCTACGACCTGGAGCTTCAGATCGTGAGCGCCAAAGGCGTGCCCAAGTGGATTCGGACCCAGGCGATGCCCGTGATGCGCGACGGCCGGGTGGTCCAGGTGAGGGGCACCTTCCAGGACATCACCGAACGCAAGAAGGCATCGGAGGCCTTGCGGGCGAGCGAACGGTTCACGGAGGCCACCCTCGACGCGCTGGCGGCGCACATCTGCGTCCTGGACGAGCGAGGCCGGATCATCAAGGTGAACCGCGCCTGGCGGGAATTCGCGGCCGCCAACGGGCTCTCCTTGGCGGACACGGGCCTCGGAGCCGACTATCTGGCCGTCTGTGACGCCGCGCTGGGTCCCGATGCCCCGTCGGCCGAGGCGGTGGCGGAGGCCATCCGGCAGATCGCCGAGGGCGGCCGGGGGCACTACGGCGCCGAGTACCCCTGCCACTCCCCCGAGGAGCGCCGCTGGTTCGCGTGCCGCGTGACCCGCTTCCCGGGAGATGGCCCGGTGCGGATCGTCGTGGCGCACGAGAACATCACCGAGCGCAAGGAGGCCGAGATAGCCCTGCGGGAGAGCGAGGAGCGGTTCGCCCTCTTCATGCAGAACCTCCCGGCCATGGCCTTCATCAAAGATGCGGACAGCCGCTACGTGTTCATCAACCACTGGCTGGCCAGCGCCCTGGGCAAACCCCACGCCGAGCTCATGAGCAAACCCCCCGAGGCTCTCTACGGCGCCGCGCAGGGCCGCACCATCCGCGCCAACGACGCCGACACTCTGTTGCGCGGCGAACCGGTGACGTGGCGGGAGGTGCTGCATATAGGCGGCAGGACCCGGGTCTTCGACTCGGTCAAGTTTCCCATGCCCACGCCCGGCGGTCTTCTTCTCGGCGGCATCGCGCTGGACGTCACCGAGCGGGTCCGCTCCGAGGAGGAGGTCCGCCTGCTCAACGAGCGCCTGAGGGACCTCGCGCGGGTCGTCCAGGAGCTGGCCGCCGCGAGGGACCTTCCGGACGTGGCGGAGGTGGTCCGCCGGACGGCCCGAAGGCTGGTGGGGGCCGACGGCGTGACCTTCGTGCTGAGGGACGGGGACCAGTGCCACTACGTGGAGGAGGACGCCATCGGTCCCCTCTGGAAGGGCATGCGCTTTCCCCTGGAGGAGTGCATCAGCGGCTGGACCATGCTCCACCGCGAACCCGCGGTCATCGAGGACATCTACGCCGATGCGCGCATCCCTCACGACGCCTACCGTCCCACCTTCGTCAGGAGCCTCGCCATGGTGCCCATCCGGCGAGAGGAGCCCATCGGCGCCATCGGCGGGTATTGGGCCGAGAGGAGGCTGCCCACGCAGGACGAGGTGGCCATTCTCCAGGCCCTGGCGGACGCCACGGCGCGGGCCATCGAAAACGTGCAGCTCTACGAGGAGCTGGAGCGGCGCGTGGCCGAGCGCACCGCCCAGCTCAACAGCCAGAAGGAGTTCCTCGCGCACGTGATCAACGCCCTGCCGGACCCGGTCTTCGTGAAGGACGCGGCGCACCGATGGACCATCCTCAACGACGCCTTCTGCCGGTTCATCGGCCACTCGATGGAGGAGCTGCTCGGCCGATCGGACTTCGATTTCTTCCCGGAGGAAGAGGCGCAGGTTTTCTGGGAGAAGGACAACGAGGTCTTCGCCACGGGGGCCGAGAACATCAACGAGGAGCCGTTTACGGATGCCAACGGACGGCGCAACGTGATCTCCACCAAGAAGTCGGTCTTTCGCGACCCGGAGACCCGGGAGAGAACCCTGGTGGGCATCATCCGCGACATCACCGAACGAAAGAGGATCGAGGAGGAGATCCGATCCCTGAACGAGCGCCTGGTTGAAGAGGCGGTGCAGCTCGAGGCCGCCAACAAGGAGCTCGAGTCCTTCTCCTATTCCGTCTCCCACGACCTGCGGGCACCCCTCAGGGCCATCGACGGATTTTCGCGGGCGGTGGAGGAGGACTACGGGGAGCGGCTCGATGACGAAGGCCGGCGCCTGCTGGGCATCATCCGCTCCAGCACCCGGCAGATGGGCCAGCTCATCGACGACCTGCTGGATCTCTCGCGCGCTGGGCGCCACGAGCTGCGGCGGGGCCCGGTGGACATGACAGCGCTGGCGCGCGTGGCCTTCGAGGGGCTCGCCGGCGCACAGCCCGGCCCCGGCGTCACCTTCCACCTGGCGCCCCTGGAGAATGCGTCCGGAGACCCGGCCCTCCTCAAGCAGGTCTGGGTCAACCTCATGAGCAACGCGCTCAAGTTCTCCGCGGGCCGAGCGCCGGCGGTCATCGAGGTGGGAGGACGACGGGACGGTGCGGAGGTTGTATACTGGGTGAGAGACAACGGCGTGGGCTTCGACGACCGGTACGCTCACAAGCTGTTCGGGGTCTTCCAGCGCCTGCACGGCACGGGGGAATTCCCGGGAACGGGCGTGGGGCTGGCCATCGTCAAGCGCATCGTCAACCGCCACGGCGGGCGGGTCTGGGCCGAGAGCCGGCTGGGGGAGGGCGCCACCTTCTTCTTCAGCCTGCCTTCCCTGGAGGAGGACGAACATGAACGGACGTGAACCCGTCGACATCCTGATCGTCGAGGACAACCCCAACGACCTGGAGCTGACCCTCAGGGCGCTCAAGAAGGGCAACATCGTCAATCCCGTCTTCTCGGTCTCGGACGGCGCCGAGGCCCTGGATTTCCTCTTCGGCCAGGGCGCCTACGAGGGGCGGGACACGGCCCAGATCCCCAAGGTCATCCTCCTGGACCTCAAGCTCCCCAAGGTGGACGGGCTTGAGGTGCTCCGCCGCGTGAAGGGAGACGAGCGCACCAGGATCATTCCCGTCGTGGTCCTCACCTCATCCCGGGAGGAGAGGGACCTGGTCGAGAGCTATCGCCTGGGGGTCAACAGCTACATCGTCAAGCCGGTGGACTTCGAGCGGTTCGTGGAGGCCGTCTCTAACCTGGGCCTCTACTGGCTCCTGTTGAATCAGTCGCCCCGGTAAAACGCCGCCCCCCGTGAGGGCGCCCTTGCAGACCCGCGCGGCCGGGCAGCGGAGGAGGAAGCCATGAGCCAACCCCTGCGCATTCTCATGGTGGAAGACGTGCCCACGGACGCGGCTCTGGTGGAGCGGGAGATCCGGAAGGCCGGCATCGACTTCGTGTCCAGGCGCGTCGAGAACCGGGAGACCTTCCTTGCCGCCATAGAAGAGTTCGATCCCGACTTCATCCTCTCCGACTACAGCCTGCCCCAATTCGACGGCATGTCGGCGCTGCGCCTCGCGGACGAGCGAGCGCCCGAGATTCCCTTCATCATCATCACCGGCTCCCTCAACGAGGAGACCGCCGTGGAGTGCATCAAGGCCGGCGCCGACGACTACGTTCTCAAGGACCGCCTGGCGCGCCTCATGCCCGCCATTCAGGGCGCCCTGGAGAAGCGCAGGCTCCAGGGCGAAAGGCACGAGGCCGTGGTTGCGATGCGGACCTCGGAGATGCGCTACAGGCGGCTATTCGAAGCGGCCAAGGACGGCATTCTCATCCTCGATGCGGAGACGGGGCTCGTCGTCGATGTCAACCCGTTCATCCTGAACATTCTCGGCTACTCGGCCCAGGAGGTGCTCGGCAAGAGCATATGGGATCTGGGCTTTCTCAGGGATGTGGTGCCATCCAAAGCGGCCTTCGCCGAGCTTCTTGAGAAAAAATACGTCCGGTACGAGGACATGCCGCTGGAGGCGAAGGACGGCAGCAGGAGGGAGGTCGAGTTCGTCAGCAACGTCTACGCCGTGGGCGACAGGCAGGTGATCCAGTGCAACATCCGCGACATCACCGAGCGGAAGCGGGCCGAGAAGGCACTGCGGGAGACCCAGGAGCGCTACCGCCTCCTCGTCGAGCGCAATCTCGCGGGCGTCTTCCGCTCCACGATCGAGGGACGCGTGCTGGATTGCAACGAGGCCTTCGCCGCCATCTTTGGTTACTCCTCGCGCGAAGATCTCTTTGCGCACCCCTCCCAAGGGCTCTACCCGACTCCGGAGGCTCGGGACATTTTCGTCGAACGCATCAGGCGCGAAGGGGCCGTCAAGAACCTCGTCTCCGAAGGGCGGCGGAAGGACGGCTCCCCCGTCTGGATCCTGGAGAACGTCTCCCTGGTCCGGGAAGAGAAGACCGGCCAGGAGGTCCTGGAGGGGACGGCCATCGACATCACGGAGCAGAGGCGCGCCGAAGAGGAGCGCGGCCGGCTCGCGGCGGCCATCGAGCAGAGCCACGAGAGCATCGTGATGACCGACGCCCAGGGGGCCATCATCTACGTGAACCCCGCCTTTGAAAGCATCACGGGGTACTCGCGTGAGGAGGCCATGGGGCAGAATCCGCGGATCCTCAAGAGCGGCCTCCACGACCGCGCCTTCTACGAGCAGATGTGGGCGACGATCCTCTCGGGCCGAGCCTGGACAGGACAGATGAACAACCTTAGAAAGGACGGCTCGCTCTTCACCGAACAGTCGGTCATCTCGCCCGTGCGCGATCCTTCCGGGGCCATCACGGCCTTCGTGGCGGCCAAGCGCGACGTGACCCAGGAGATCGAGCTGCAGCGGAAGCTGGAGCAGGCCAAGAACCTGGAAACCGTGGGCATGATCGCCGGCGGAGTGGCGCACGAGGTCCGCAACCCCCTCTTCGCCATCACGACCATCGTGACGGCCCTCGAAAGAAAGCTCGCGGACCAACCGGAGTTCGCCGAGTACACGGCCCACATCAAGGACCAGTCGAAGAGACTGAACGTGCTCATGAACGATCTGCTCACGCTGGGCCGTCCCATCGACCCGCAAGAGTTCGCGGCCCTCGATCTCCGCGACGTGCTGTCCGAAACCAAGGCACTCGTGAAGGCGGGAGGCATGGACACGACTCCGTGCCTGATGGAATTGGACGGCGACCCCCTCCCCATTCTCGGCAACTCCCAGAAGCTCCAGCAAGCCTTCGCCAACCTGGGTCAGAACGCCCTCTCCTTCACGCCGCGCGGGGGCCTGGTTCGGGTCCGGGCATGGCGCGAGAGGAACCGGGCCTGCGTCGAGATCTCGGACATGGGGCCGGGCATCCCCACCGATCTGTTCCCCGTCCTCTTCGCCCCGTTCCAGACCCGGCGCAAGGGCGGCACCGGCCTCGGACTCGCCATCGTCCGCCAGATCGTCACCGCCCACGGGGGCACCGTGGAGGCCGCCAACAACCAACCGCCGCCGGGGGCCACCTTCACGGTCAGACTGCCACTGGCGGAAGTCTCGAAGGGTACCGGCCCAGGAGGATGACCGCGAGGGCAGGTGACCGTAGACCATGCGGTTGCGACTGGCCCTCTGGGATTCTGGACTCGCTCCGCTCGCCAGAATGACGGCATGGGGAGGCATCCCGCGATTGGTGCGCCCACGCCCCGTTTCGTCATTCCGGCTTGTCCGGAATCCCTCCTTTTCCCCGCCCCGGATTCTGGACTCGCTGCGCTCGCCAGAATGACGGCATGGGGAGGCGTCATTTGGTCCTGGACGCGCTTCGCTTGCCAGGATTTCAGCTTGTCCGGAATCCCTCCACTTTTGTATGCTGTAGGCATGCGAGGCCCATATTTCTACGTCTACATCATGGGGAACGCCAGACCGACGCTCTATACCGGCATGACCAACGACCTCAGGCGGCGCGTTTACGAACACCAGAACGAGCTACAAGAGGGATTCACCAAGAAGTACCACTTGCACAAGCTGCTGTACTACGAGGCCGCCGAGTCCCCGATGGCGGCCATCATTCGCGAAAAACAGATCAAGAACATGGGCAGGGGCGAGAAGCTTGAGCTGATCAAGAGCCAGAATCCACGATTCGAGGACCTGAGTCCAAAGATCCGGTAAGGCAGGGATTCTGTACTCGCTCCGCTCGCCAGAATGACGGCATAGAGGGGCCTCCTTCGATGCGCGCCCCATGGTTCCAGTCCGTCATTCCGGCTTGTCCGGAATCCGTCTTTTTCCCCGCCCCGGATTCTGGACTCGCTCCGCTCGCCAGAATGACGGCATGGGGAGTCGTCATTCCTGGTCCGGGACGCGCTTCGCTTGCCAGGATTTCAGCTTGTCCGGAATCCTCCCACCTGCGACTCTCCCGTCTCCGCTCACCTCCTCCTTGCGTCGCCCGCCGTCCGGCTTTAGAATGAAGGACCATCCAGTCACCGCGGGCGGCACGAGTGGAGTCGCAGGGGAGGGGATCCATCATTCCTGAGCAGTGTGCGGAGGCCCCGCAGGCCTCCACGTGGCGTTTTCCGCGCGCCTTCTGGACTGCCAACGGCGTGGAGCTCTTCGAGCGCGCCGCCTATTATGGGACCTTCATCGCTCTGGCGCTCTACCTGACGGACGTGGTGGGCTTCTCCGACGTCGCCGCGGGCTGGATCGGCGCGGGCTTCGCCTCCCTCATCTACCTCCTGCCCTTCGTCACGGGGGCGGCGGCCGACCGGATGGGCTTCAGGCCGGCCCTGATCATCGCCTTCATCCTCCTGGCGGCGGGCTATGCTGCGCTGGGACTGTTCCCGCACAAGCTCCCCGTGCTGCTGGCCCTGGGACTCATCGTGGTGGGCGGCTCCTTCGTGAAGCCCACCATCACGGGCACCGTGGCCAAGTGCTCCGATTCGGCCAACCGGGCCCGCGCCTACAGCCTCTTCTACATGATGGTGAACATCGGCTCCTTCGCGGGGAAGACCGTGGCCAAGCCGGTGAGGACCACGCTGGGCCTCGACTACGTGCCGCTCTACTCCTCGGGCGCCGCCCTGGTGGCGCTCCTTCTGGTCTTGTTGCTCTACTGGCCCAAGGAGAACGGCGAGCAGCGGCCCCGGAGCGCGGCGGAGTCGGTGCGGGGGCTGGTGACGGTGCTGAAGAACGGGCGCTTCCTGGCGCTCATCCTGATTACGGCGGGCTTCTGGGCCATCCAGGGCCAGCTCTACGCCTCCCTGCCCAAATATGTGCTCCGCATGGTGGGACCGGAGGCCAGCCCCGAATGGTACGCCAACGTGAACCCCCTGGTGGTGGTCCTCATGGTCGTCCCCATCACCCACCTCGTGAGACGATTCTCGGCCGTCACCTCCATCGGCATCTCCCTCGCCCTGGTGCCCTGCTCCGTCCTCATCATGGCCTTCTCCGGTCTCGTGAAGACGCCCTTCCACTTCCTGGGGTACGTCCTCCATCCCATCACCGTCATGATGGTCGCCGGCATCGCCGTGCAGGGGCTGGCGGAGTGCTTCCTGAGCCCGCGGTACCTGGAGTACGCCTCCAAGCAGGCCCCACCCGGCCAGGAGGGCCTCTACATGGGCTACGCGCAGGTCAACACCTTCTTCGCGTGGCTCTTCGGCTTCGCGCTCTCGGGATACCTCCTCGACGCCTTCTGCCCCGATCCCAACAAGCTGCGCGCGGCCGGGCTCTCCGCCGCAGCGATGGAGCGGGCCTATGCGCACGCCCCCTATCTGTGGTATACCTTCGCCGGGATTGGATTCGCGGCCTTTGCGGCCCTGCTGGTCTTCCGGTGGGTCACGGGCCGCCTGGACTGGGGCCACCGGGCGTAGAGCCCGCGTCCTTTCCAAAACAGGGCTGCGGATCCGGAGGGGATGTGCTTGAAGCGAGCGGCTCTCGTCGTGCTCGGGCTGCTGTGGGCCTCGCTCCTGTGGCCCAGAGACCCGTCGGCCCAGATGTTCCTCTCCAACTTCAGGGACCTGACGCGTGAAGCGTCGAGCCTCTACAACAAGCAGGGAAGCGCGCTTTGGGGCAGGCCCCTCCCCGCCATCCGCTGGATGGCCGTGGAAAGGGACGACCTCATCCTGACCGAAGATCCCAACCTTCCCGGCTTCCGCAACAGGAAGGGGCTGTGGGTGGGACCGCGGCCCCAGTCCCTGGCCGTGGCCACCACCGCCACCCAATTCGCCGGCAAGATGTGGGCCATGATTCTGGCATCCGATTTCCCCCACCAGGAGGCCCAGGCGCTCGGACTGCTGATTCGAGAAGGTTGGCAGAGCGTGGAGGACGGGGTGCTCCCCTCCTCGCTCCCGCAGGGAGAGCCGACCGAAGTGCTGGACAGGCCCGAGGGGCGCCTCTGGCTCCGGCTGGAGGTGGAGGCCCTCGCCCGCGGACTCGATTGTACGGGAGAGCAGCGCCTGGAGGACTTCGAGGCCGCCCTCACCTTCCGGGCCGAGCGCTACCAGATCGCCCACCCCGACGAGCGCCAGTGGGAGCGGGCTCTCGACGCGCGCGAGGGAATCGCGGAGTACATGGCCTGGAAGCTGCCTCCGCGCGAGGACCGCACCGCCGACCTGGCGGCCACGATCCGCGGTCGGCTGGACACGAGCCAGTCCTACGTCAGGAGCTTCGCCTACATGACGGGGCCGGCCTATGGCCTGCTCATGGACGATCTGGCCAAGGGCTGGCGTCAGAGCCTCCTCCTCATGCCGGCGCCGGATCTCCAGCTCCTCGCCGCGGACCAGATCATGGGCGCCAAGGCGCTGGTTTCGCGGGCCCTGGCTGGAGGCGACCTCACCCCCCGGGAGAAGGACGCCCTGACTTCGAGGGCCGATCAGTTGGGTGTCTCCTTCGGCATCCAGGGGATCAAGAAGGAGGAGGAGGCGCGCTGGGCCCGCATGAGCGCCGAGCGGGATGCGCTTCAGAAGCGGTTCACGGGCGGCACTACCCTGCGCATCTGCCCCCGCGACATGCGCATCGTCTTTGACCCCAACCACCAGATCGCCATGGGCAAACTGGGGACCTGTTACACGGGGGCTTTCTCGTGGCAGTCGCCGGACGGCAGCCTGACCTCCGATGAGGCGGTGCTGGTGACTCCCGACTGGCACGAGCTGTGGCTGCCGCTCGGCCGGGAGGTGGTGACCCCCGGAAGCCTGGACCATCCCCTTCACCTGGTGGGAAAGGGCTGGACCCTGGACCTGGGCCCCGGATGGACGCTCCGCCAGGAGGCCGGCGCCATCATCGCCGAGCCTCCCTCCCTGAAGAGCTCATAGCCTCTTCGTCGGGTTCGACCCCATAGCTGTCCAAAACAATTTCAGCTCGCACTGGTGCGGGTTGCCTTCCGGAGC
>JBAWEQ010000149.1:0-10273 GCA_049591295.1 Acidobacteriota bacterium | reverse complement strand
CGTGGAATCATGACAGCGCCCCGTTCATCAACGGTGTCACCCGGACTTCACCGGCCATGAGGAGATGGAGGCTGGTGGAAAAGAGGACCCTCAATATGTCACGCTTCCCCTCACATTCTTCCAGCTTTTTTTCGATGGTCATCAATGTTGCAGCAATTTGTACTTGATCTTTCTCTTTCGGAAGAGGGATGAGCAGTCCTGCCAAACGCGTGCCGCTTATGTTCTGTTGTACAGCGCCTGCGGCTAGCTGCTGAATATGGGACCGCCCTATCGGCGAGTTGATCCAAAGGCGCAAGATATGGGGAACCATCGCTGCCGTCAATCGAACCCGAATAAGGAACGCGCCAGGCAAAACCGGAATCGGCTGCGAGGCAAACACGGCGGCGATTCCACAGGTGCCACTTCTCGTTATTAACAGATCAGATTCGCTCAGAACATGGGCTTTGAACTTCTCCATCTGCAATGTCGCTTTCGGCATTGATGAATAGTTGATATGCCCGTCTTCATTGATGTCTGTCGTCCTCAACGTAGCTATGTTTCCGTCTTGGCTATACAGACCGGCTGAAAAGCGCGGTCCGAAAGCGCTGGAAGCAGTCACCTGTCGCAATGGCACCACCTCCCAGCTCTCGGGTATTTCGCCGATTTCGGTTTCCTTGAGGGGCTCGCCGCGGAGGCCTTCGCGGAAGAGCTTGGCGAGGGTTGCGGCCTTGAGGTCCTTCAGCGTGGCGATGATCTTGTCCTGCGCCTCCACAGCCCGCTGGAGCTTCGACAGCACCCCTGCGATAGTCTCTTGTTCACTCATGTCCTGCGGGGCAAGGATGATCTGCTCCCTCAAGTACTTGAAGTGCCTGTTGTAGCCGCGGCTGGGGATGTCCAACGCGCGCAGTGCGAAGTACAGGTATTTTGGCTCTAACTTGCCGGGGCGTGCTATGAAGAGTTTGGTCCCGTCCGCGCCAGTGGCGAAAGGGAAGTCGAGGTACTTGATGTTACGAGTGTGGTCGCCGAACAGAATCATCGGAAGGCTGTCTCGGTATACGGCGGACGGGTCATCCGTATATCCGGCGATCATGCCCTCGCCCTGATCTACAACAGGGTAGGTCCCCGAAGCGGCGTAGGCATTCTGCTGAACAGATCTTCTCCGTTCTAGCGGAGCTAGGACGCACTCATCGAAGGGTAGCGCCTCCCACCCATCCGGCAATTCACCGTTTGCCATGGGTCCCTCGCATCGGCGGGCCCACGAATCGCGCCGGGGGCGGCGCTCCTACGGCAGGGCGATGGTCCGTTTGTAGGAGCGGCGCCTCGCCGCGACCGATGTCACCGTTTGCCATAGTTCTTCTTGCTCCTTCCTGGTCGGTGGTTACCCCCAGGCTTGTCCCCATAGTCACTCCATTTCATTGCTCGCCTTCGCCCGGGCCTGCGCCCGGGCAAGAGCAATGCAAGGCCAGCATTATCAATAGGTTGACGTCTCATATTGCTCCCTCATTGCGCCTTAGTGGACGAATCTGGCGCAATCGGCTCCGGAGTTCCGAGGGTGCTCCGCTCGGCCACCTTCACGGGCCGTCCCCCTTCCGGTAGTCGTTGGGATCTCGGCAGGCGTCGTAGAAGGCCTTGTCGAGCCTGATCCAGTCCGTCCCATTGATGCCCCGCGTGTTGCCATAGGTAGGACTCGTCGGAAACGCGGAGGCCACTTTGATCCACCGGTTCTGGGCGATGGAAATAGCCCTTACCTCGTCGGCCACCTCGGAAAGATCCTGGTCCTGGCTGAAGATCAGGGCCACGTCGAGTTTATTGGAGCGGGCCATTCCCACCACATCGAGGGCGAGGCGAACATCGATCCCCTTCTCGCGGCCCACGAACACAGTCGCTTCCGAGCCATCGGGCAAGGGGACCGTCTCGTGGCGGTACTTGAGGGGTCTTGTGAAGGTGTGGATGCCGCGCGTGCCCATGACGGCCAACTTCCGGCTCCAGAAATCGTGCCAGGTCTTTTTGACCGCAGGACTTGGAAGGCCGGTGTAGAAGTGGACCCGAACGAGATCCCACCCTCTCAGTGCACAAACGCTCCGCGCCAGTTCGAGGGGATCGTAGTTGGGGTAGGTGTATCCGAAGGCGTCCCTGGCCGCATAGAAGAGATTCTGCCCGTCCAGGAAGGCGATGGTGCGCTTGACCAGGGGCTCTACCGGCATGGGAGCCCCCTAAAAGCAAAACCCCGCCGGAGGCCTTGCGGCTGGTCCAGCGGGGAGCAGATCCATTCGCGAATATAGCCTCCTGCAGGAGCCGTGTCAAGGCCGGCAGAATACCCTGCCGGGATCGCCTCGGCCTCGTAAGAAGGCAGGGCGGCCTCGTCCTTCACCGAGAGGAGCCGCACGAAGGCCGTCCAGGGGAGGGGGAAGCGGGCGGCAACGGCAGGGGATTCTCCAGGCGGTGTCTGGACAATCTGGACAGCCTCTAATTCGGCAGACGGTGCCTGCGAAATCTTCGTCATGCCTCACCTCCCCACCGGTAGCCCAGCCCCGTGAAGATGCCCGCCAGTTCCTGGTCCAGCGCCTGCGCCTCCCGTTGGTGCTTGGCCAACTCGTCCAGGAGGGTCTGGATGTCACGGTGCTCGGTGGGGGCGAGGCTGGTCACGTAGCGCGAGGGGGAGAGGTTGAAATCGTTGGCGGTGATCTCCTCCAGTTCCACTATCTTAAGAAGGTGCTCGACATCCTTCCCTTCGTGAAAGACCTGGGCAAGGCGCTTGACCGTCTCCTCGGGCAGGAAGTTCTTGGGGCGGCCTTTCTGGAACTCGGCGCCGGCGTTGATAAAGAGGATCTTCCCCTTCCGGTCCTCCCGCTTGGCGTTGTTCAGGACGACAATGAGGCCCGCTGCGGTGGTGTTGTAGAAGAGGTTGTCGGGGAGGAGGATCACGGCCTCGACCAAGTCGTTCTCCACGAACCACCGCCGGATGACCTTCTCGCGGTTCTCGCCCTCGTTGCCGCTGCCCCGGCTGGCGGCGCCCGTATCGATGACCACGGCGGCGCGGCCCCGCTCCTTGAGGCTGGCCTGAACGTGCTGGAGCCATCCCCAGTCCGCGCTGGAGGCGGGGGAGAAGCCGCCCCGCACGGCAAAGCGCTCATAGGGGTCGTTCTCGTAGGTGGCCGGCTCGAATGTCTTCTGATTCCACATGGGGTTGGTGACCACCACGTCGAAGCGCTTCAGGCTTGAGCCATCAAGGAACTTGGGGTTGACCATGGTGTTGCCCCGGGCGATCTCGCCCTCCATGTCGTGGACCACCATATTCATCCGGGCGATGGCGAAGCTGGAGCCGGTGAGTTCCTGCCCGTGGAGCTTGAGGGGCCGGGCCACGGACTTCTCCCGCTCCTTGAGGGCGAGCTGGCATTTGACCAGAAGCCCTCCCGACCCCGTGCACGGGTCGTAGACCTCCTCCCCCTGCCTGGGCGCCATGAGATAGGCAAGAAGCCAGCCCACTTCCATTGGGGTGAAAAACTCGCCCGCGCTCTGGCCCTGTCCCTCCGCAAACTTGCGGAGGAGGTATTCATAGGCCCGGCCCAGGAAGTCGGGCTCCACATCCTTGAGCCCCAGCCGGTGCTTGGGCTGGCTGAGGAGCTCGATGACCTTGGAGAGGGCCTCGTCGCTAATCTCCCGCTCGCCGTTGCGGGTCTCGTTGAAGTCCACCAGGTCAATGACCCCCTGGAGGGACGGGTTTGCCTTCGAGATGGTCCGGATGGTGGTGGTCACCTGCTCGCCGAGGGTGCGGGGACGCTTGCCCTCCGGCCAGTCGAAGGACTGGCGCCCGCTCAGAACCGGCCAGGTGGCCTCGGGCGGGAGGTAGAAGCGGACGAGGGAGTGGTCCGCTTCGAGGACAGTGCGCGCCGTCGCTTCGTCGCCAAACTGCTCTATAAGGCGGGCCAACTCGTCCTCGAAGACGTCCGAGAGCCTCTTGATGAAGAGGAGGGGCAAGATGTAGTCCTTGAACTTGGGGGCGTCCTTCTCGCCTCGAATGGAGCAGGCTGCCTTCCAAAGGAGGTTCTCCATGGCCTTGATGTCCATGGCGCTGCCCGCCTCCTTCCCGGCGGCCTTCTTGGCCGGGCGGCCGCGGGGACGGCGGGAGGTGGTGGAGGGCCGAATTAGAGCGAACCGCTCACGCAAGTCCGCGTAAGGCGCCCCAAGGCCCTTGATAAATCGCTCGATAGATTGAAGCGCCAGAGTGTCCGGCTGGCTCTTCCCCTTCTCCCAGCGATAAACCGTGGGGAAGGAGACCCCCAGTTCGCCCGCCAGCTTCTCCTGGCTAACACCCAACCTTTGGCGCAGCTCGCCCAGAAGTTGGGTGATGTCGTTCGATCCGTTCTCGCTCTCGGCCATCTGGCCCTCCGTGGTGAACTGGGGGGAAATATGAAGCGCCCAACACGAATATGCAAGCGACTAGTCATATTATTTAAATAAAAGCTATAGAAACAATAAGTTAGTTGCTATTAAAATATGGATTGTATATGAACAGGTTGGACAATCATAGCCGGCGAACGCCGGTGTAGAACAAACCGGGGGAGGACGAGGCTGGGTCAGAAGGCCCGAGGCTAAGGTTTGAACGTATCGGCGGGCCAGGAGCTTCGAGTCGATTATCTCAGGCAGATCATCGTCCGTGGACGGTAGCGGGCCATGCAAGCGAAGGGGGGAGGCTGCCGCCTCCCCCCGTGCGTCGGGCCGGTCTGGTGTCCTGAATCCTTACGGTGCGTCGGCCGGGGGCGCAGCCTGGGTTCCGGCCCCGGGGGCCAGGGCGTCCTTGACGTCCTGGAGCATGCCGGACTCGCGGCTTGCGGAGGCGGCTTTCTTGTCCTTCAAGACCACGACCTTGACGCCAGGGCCCTCCCCGAGCATGGTTCCGAGATCAGGGTGGGCCAGGATGGTGACTTCCAGTTTGCGGATGCCCCGGTAGCTGCCGGGGGCGAGGGTGAGGGTGACACCGCTGGTGGCCACGCTGAGAGGTGCATCGAAGGTGACCATGGAGGGGGTGAAGGCGGCCTCCAGGTCACCGTTCCCGGCGGTGGCCAGGGTGGCGTAATTGGGATAGACGGCCCGGTTCGCCCATTTCCCGGGTCTCATGCTGAACGTGAAGGAGAGGGCGGTGCCGGAGTTGAAGGAGGGCACCCGGAAGATGACCACCGACTCGCCGCCCCTGGAGACCACCGTCGCCGAGGGGCCGGTGCTGGAGGGCTCCACCGAGTAGTTGATGCGGGCCGGTTCGTTCGCCATGGCCGCCGCGGCCAGCATGAGGAAGAGTGCCGATAGTGGAGCGATGGTTCTCATTCTCCTCATGGGTGCCTCCATGCGGGAGGGGAGCGGGCCGTGACCCGCGCCCCGAAGTCGCCGCTCTCTCAAATGCAAGGGGCGTACCATCCCGGGCCGACTCGGAGCGGGAGCCGTGAGGGCCTCTAGAACTACGGTGGGCAGGGGTCCTGGAGAGAATTCGGCGATGGCCGGTTCGGGTCCGGCAGGTCGCCAGGTGCGGCCATTTTGGCCCGGGCCGAGGGTGGAGGCCGAGGCGTCGGCAGCCCCTGCAAAAAGGGGAGGCGCCCGCCTCCGCGTGCGGGCGCCTCCCCCTACGGACCTAAGATTTCACCAGTTTGCGGGATCGTCGGGTTGAGGGGCCGCCTTGGCGGGAGCCGGTTCCGGAGCGAGGGCGTCCTGAAGATCCTCCAGCATGCCCGCCTCGGCCGAGGCGGAGGACTTGGAGCTCTTGAGGATCACGACCTTGACGCCGGGGCCGATGCCGAGCTTGGCGCCGGCCTGGGGAATCGCCTTGATCTTCACGCTCAGCCTCTTGATGTGGCTGTAGTCGCCCGCGGCTAGGGTGACGGTCACGGCGGAGGTGGGCTCCGAGCTGCTGGAATCGAAGCTCACCTCCTGGGGCGTGAGGGTCGTGGCGAGCTGGCTGCTACCGATGATGGTCAGGCTGGCGGCGATGGGATAGGTAAGCTTGACGGCCCCCTTGCCGGGGTTCATGGCCATGGTGAAGGAGAAGGTGTTTCCGGCGGTGATGCTCGCCACCTTGAAGATGACCACGGTCTCGCCGGTGCGCGAGACCACGGTGGCGGAGGGGACGGTGGTGGAGGGATCCACGGAATACTGGATCCGGGACGGGTTTTTGGCCGAGACCGCCGTGGCCAGCGCGAGGGCCGCGGCGACCACCGCCCACTGTCGAAACGTCTTGTGCACCATGAGAGACCTCCTGAGAAGACGCCGTAGGAACGTTGAATCCCGCGAACTCGCACCCGCTCCGTTTCCCCGTCCTCCGGCGCTGACGGGATGATAGCACCGGTACGGGTCACGAAATCCACGCGTCGAGGGGCAAGCGGATGAGACCCCGCGGGAAGGGGGTGGAGGAGGGAGGCACCCGCCCCCCTCCTTCCGGGCACCGGACCGGGCCGGTGTCCTCATTCGCACCGGGATGTCTCGGCCGGAAGGCCGCGCGGGCCGGGGGCTCCGGGGCCCGGTCACCGGAAACAGGCCCGTGAACGCCGCCGCCCTTGGAATCATGATCCGGCCTTTCCGGCCCTCGATGGCCCGTCCGCACGCCCGATCCGCCGCGGCCGTGGACCCCCAACCGCGCCGGACCGTGATCTTCAGGTGGGCTTTCTCGCAAGGGACGTACCAACCGAAGCCGTCGCACGGGCGGCTGAAGGCAGGGGCTGGGCCGACGGCGACGGTACGGCCGGAGGGCCACTGGACCCACAGTCTGACCGAGCGAGAAGACGAAGGGGTCCGCCGAAAAAAATCTCCCCGCCGGGAAGGCCGAGGGGAAAAGGGCCCTTCCGGCGGGGATTTTTTTCTCCAGAGGGACCGCCCCCGCCCTCACTGGGAACGTCAGCGCCGCTGGGGTCAATCGGCCCCGGGATTCTCCTCGGCCTTCCCGGGCGTCTGCGGCGCGCCGCAGGCGGCGATCTCGGCCGCCGCGTCGGGAGAGGGCGGCGCGGGCATGACGAAGCGCCGCACCACGTCGTGGGTGCCGGCCACGTTCAACTGGTCGATGAGGAAGGCGAACTTGGCCTGGAGAGCCTGCCCGATCTCCTCCCGCACCGGGGCTGGCAGGCCCCACCATTCCCGCTTCAGCTCTCCGCCGAAGCCCTTCTTGCGGGTCTTGTAGAGGAACTGGTCCTCCGTTTCTCCGGCCTTCAGCTCCTTGGAGAAGGCCGTCTTCAGGACCTGGTAGACGTTCTCCCGGAAGTCCGCGGGCAGGGCCGGGTGGTCGTAGATCATGTTTTGGAAGCCAGTGGCCAAGTGCACCTCGCAGGCCCCGTGGCGCGGGAACTGATGGAACGCCTCGTCGGGGAGGGTGGAGGCGCCGTGCTGGACCGTGCCCGCCATGCCGAAGCGCTCCTGGGCCAGGGCGGCGATGGAGGAGAGGACGCCGAAGTCGAGCTTCACCTCGGCCACCGTTCCGTCGGGAAGGACCACGCCCCCGTGGCTCGTGCCCGTCTGGACGGAGATCTTCTTGATCCCCTCCGCCTCGCCGAGGCCCCGCTGGTACTCGCCCATGAAGGCCGCGAACTCCTCCACCGTGCTGTTGTGGCCGCCCACCTCGCCGATCTCCCCGCCCACCGAGACGGTGGTGCCTTCGGGCTCGTGGTCCCGAATGAAGCGCGTGAGAAGGGCGCAGACCTCGCCGTTGTCGCGCTGCTGTGAGGGCAGGTCCGGCCGCTCGAGGACCACGAGGGTGGAGGAGTCGATGTCGATGTTGTAGAAGCCCGCCAAGAGCGCCTCGCGGATGAGCGCCTTAAGGCCGCCGAGCTCCTTCTCACGGTCAGCGGAATAGCCCTTGGCCGAGGCCTGGAAGTGGTCGCCCTGGATGAAGAGGGGCCCCGTGTACCCCTCGCGCAGGGCCGCCGCGATCATCACCGCCACGTACTCGTGGGGCCGCTGGTCGGTGTAGCCCATCTCGCTCTTGGCGATCTCGAAGAGGAAGGCGCCGCAGCCCTTGGGGATGGCGGCGCGGAAGAAGGCCCGGGCAGAGTCGTAGGCCAGCCCGCGGATGTTCATGGCGGGAACCGTGAAGCCTCCCGTCTCCTTCTGGCCCATGGCGGCGTAGAGGGAGTGGATGGAGGCGAGGTGGACCCCGAGCTGAGCCCCCGCCGTCTTGAGGGCGAAACGCGCCCGGCCCTTGACCTCGGGATCGGCCGCGAAGACGGCCGTCTGGACGAGGTCGTCCGTCAGGGCGCCCCGGAAGGCCGCCCGGTCCTTCACCCTTGGCGCGCCGCCGGGCCCGGAATGTTCAATGGCGGTAGACAGCCGCTCCTTCAAGCCGCCCACGGTTTCGATGATCATGGTCTCTCCTTCGCGAGGGAGCGGGGAACCCGGTACCAGAGACGACCCCGCCTAGCGGTTTCTCCGAAATCCATCTCTCTCTGTGTCTCTGTGCCTCTGTGGTTTGTCTTTGCTCCGAATTCCCAATTTTCCCTCACACCGTGTTGATCCCGCCGTTGAGCGGTATGTACTGCCCCGTGATCCAGCGGGCCTCGTCGCTGCAGAGGAAGGCCACGACGGGGCCGATGTCCTGTGGCTGGCCGTTGCGCTTGAGGGGTGTGAGCATGGCGACGAACTTCTTCTGCTCCGCGGATTGCCGGGAGGTGGCGTCGGTCTCCACGAGGCCGGGCGCGACCACGTTGACGGTGATGCCGTGCGGCCCCGTCTCCCGCGAGAGCACTCGGCAGGCCCCGTCGAGGGCGGATTTGGCCGCGGCGTGGGCGCCGAAGCCGTCGCTCGCGAAGCGCGAGAGGGAGGAGGAGACGGCCACGATGCGGCCCCACTTGCGCTCCACCATGCCGGGTACCACCGCGGCGGCCAGGGCGTGAAAGGCGCCCAGCTCGCCCAGGAGCTTGGCGCTGACGCCCTCCCAGGGGAGCTGCCAGAAGGGCCCCATGGGGAAGGCGATGTTGGCGTTGTGCACGGCCGCCTCCACGGGCCCCAGCCTCTTCTCCACGGCGAGCACCATCTCCCGCAGAGCCTTGGGATCGCGCACGTCCGCCGGGAAGACCGCGCCCTCGCCGCCCGATTCCGCCAGCACGCGCTCGGCCATCTCCACGTTGCTGAGGCAGTTCACCGCCACGCGAAAACCCCGCCGAGCCAACGCCTTCACGATGGCGGCGCCGATGCCCCGGCTCCCGCCCGTGACCAGTGCGACCTTCTTGTCCATGGATGACCTCCTGTCCTTGTCGAAGCTCAGGGTAGCGGAGAAAGGCGGAAGACGGAAGGAGAGACTCACCGCGAGGACGCGAAGACACGGAGGAAAAAGCAGGGAGCGGGGAGCCGAACCAGCCGGGGCAGCAAAGGATGAATCCACCAAAGCGCGGCAGCGCCATCCTCGCGGCTAGATGCCCACTTCCTTAAAGCGCGGCAGCGCCATCCTCGCGGCTAGATGCCCACTTCCTTGATGGGCCTACGGCTTCCCGCGATTCTGAAGTGAGACACCGTTCCGCCTTGGCCCCGTCAGAGAAGCGTAGGGGGCAGGCCGCGCACTATCCCCTCTCGCTCCCTTTCAGGGGCACTTCGTGGAGTCGTAGGCCTGCCCGTCGTCCACGGGGGTGTCGTTCTTGTGTAAATCCTCGCCGTGCCCCGTCTAGACGTGGTTGAGGGTCGGTTGCCATGCTGGGGCCTTATGAGGAGGTCCTGGGATGGCGAAGGGCAAGGCGGTTGGGCAAGGCTTTGCGGTGGCGGCGGTGGTGGTGGGCATGGCGCGGGGCTGCGTCCGCGCGGCGGCGTTTCGCGAAGGTTTCCGAGACGGACTCCGTGCGCGCCTGAAGCGTTGCGGTGGAACGGGCCAGGGCGTGTTCCGGGAGGTGCGGCTTACGGGGACGCTCCCGGGCGTCTTCGGGGAGGACAGCCTTTCAGGGGCATGCCCGGCCGATGCGCGCGGGCTCTGCGCGGTGTTGCCGGGCGGCCTTCGAATCGAGGGACTGGACGTTGAGGGCGCGGCGGCGCTGGCGAGGCTGCTCTCGTGATCGGCTCCACGGGGCGGGTACGGGCCTTCGCCTGCGGGTCGCCGGTGGACATGCGCAAGGGCTTCGACGCGCTCTTCGCTCTGGTCCGGCGGGAGCTGCACCGGGACCCCCTCTCGGGGGATCTCTTTCTCTTCGTGAACAAGTCCCGCAAGCGGGCGAAGGTGCTGCTGTGGGACGGCACGGGGCTGTGCATCTACGCCAAGCGGTTGGAGAAGGGCTCCTTCGCCTGCCTCTGGCGGGAGGGCGCGGGGCCGGGGCTGGACCTGACGGTGACGGAGCTCCAG
>JBAWEQ010000148.1:0-11184 GCA_049591295.1 Acidobacteriota bacterium | reverse complement strand
GCTCCGGCCCTCCCGGCCGCGCCCGCAGCCGCGCCCGCAGCCGTGCTCCAGTCCGCCGCTCCTCCCCCATCGCACTCGGGAAAGATCCTCGCCACTCCCCACACGCGGGCCTACGCGCGCAAGCTGGGGGTGGACCTCGCATCGGCCGTTCCCACCGGCAAGGGCGGCCGCATCACCAACGAGGACGTGGACTGCGCCCTGAAGGGCTCCTCGGCCACCGGCGTCCAGACCGCGCCGGCTCCGCCGAGTTCCGCTCCCGCGGCTCCCTCGGCGCCGGTCGAGATCACCGAGGCGGGCCCCGTGACCCGAGAACCCATCTCCCACCTGCGCAAGGTGATCGCACAGGCCATGGCGGCGAGCAAGCACACCTCCGCCCACGTGACCCACGTGGACGAGGCCGACGTCACCGATCTGATGGAGATCTACCGCAAGGTGAAGGGCGCCGTGGAGGCGGACGGCAAGACCAAGTTCTCCCTCATGCCCATCTTCGTCAAGGCAGTGGTGGCCATGCTCGAGAGGCACCCGCTGCTCAACGCCAGCTACGACGAGGCCAGGGGGGAGATCGTCCTCAAGCGTTACTACCACATCGGCATGGCGGTGGACACGCCCGACGGCCTCATCGTCCCGGTGCTCAAGAACGCCGACCGGAAGGATATGCTCCAGCTGGCCGGCGAGATCGCCGACCTGGCAGAGCGGGCACGGGAGCGCCGCCTCTCCCTCGACGAGCTCAAGGGCGGCTCCTTCACCATCACCAACATCGGGCCCATCGGTGGCCTCATCGCCACGCCCATCATTCACCAGCCCGAGCTGGCCATCGCGGCCTTCTTCGCCATCAAGGAGAGGCCGGCCGTGGTGGGCGGCGCGGTCGTACCGCGCAAGCTCATGAACATCGCCATCAGCTTCGACCACCGCATCATCGACGGGGCCGAGGGGGCGAGGGCCGCGGCCGACTTGGTGCGCCTCCTTGAGAACCCGGGGCTCCTCATGGTCAGTCTGTGAGGCGACCGAGCCAGTGGTGACATGGACCGCGGGGGAAACTCGGGGATCTCTCCGGCATGGCCCCTCCTGGGTCCGATGATCACCCGGCGGCCCTCGCCGAAGCATCTTTTCAGAGGAGAAAGACATGGTCGTGGGATCCTTTAGCAAGGGCTGCCAGGTGGCCGTCATCGGCTCCGGACCGGGCGGCTATCTGGCCGCCATCCGCCTCGCCCAGCTCAAGAAGGACGTTCTCCTTATCGAGGCCGAGAAGAGCCTGGGCGGCATCTGCCTCAACGAGGGGTGCATCCCCAGCAAGGCCATGATCCACGCCGCGGATTTCGTGGAGCAGACCCAGCTCGCCTCCAGGATGGGCGTGACGGTGAAGGGCGTCGGCGTGGACCTCGGCAAGCTCGTGGACTGGAAGGACCAGATCGTCAAGAAACTCACCGACGGGGTCCGGTTCCTCTCCACCAAGAACGGCGCCGAAATCCTGCAGGGGCGCGCCCGCTTCCTCAGCGACCGCAAGCTGGAGGTGGCTACCGAAGCGGGGCCCCAGCTCGTGGAGTTCGAGCAGGCAGTCATCGCCACGGGCTCTATCCCCTTTCCGCTCCCCGGCTTCCTTGTGGACGGCGAGAGGGTGATCGGATCCAAGGAGGCCCTGACCCTCAGGGAAGTGCCGAAGAAGCTCGTGGTAATCGGCGGCGGCTACATCGGCCTCGAGCTCGGTTCAGTCTACCGGCGGCTGGGCTCGGAGGTGGCCATCGTGGAGTTCTTCCCCGAACTCCTCACCCAGCACGATCCCGAGTTGCGCGAAGTCATCACGAGAAGGCTCAAGAGCCTGGGCATCGAGCTCTACCTCGGCCAGCGCGCGATGGGCTACGAGAAGGGACGCCCCAACAAGGTGCGCATTCAGGACCGCGACAACAAGGAGACCCTCCTGGAAGCGGACAAGATCCTCGTCTCGGTGGGCCGCGTCCCCAATGTAGAGGGGCTCGGGCTCAAGGAGGCCGGTGTTCAGCAGGAGCCCAAGGGCTTCATCCGCGTCAACCATCGCATGGAAACCAACGTGCCCGGCATCTACGCCATCGGCGACGTGGTGGGCGGACCGCTGCTGGCCCACAAGGCCTACCGGGAGGCCCGGGTGGCCGCCGAAGTGATCGCGGGCGAGGCCTCCTCCTTCGACAACTTGGTGATCCCGGCGGTCATCTACACTGACCCCGAAATCGCCTGGGCCGGCCTCTCCGAGATGGAGGCCAAGGCCCAGGGCTATAAGGTCGTCACGGGCACCTTCTCCTTCCGCGCCTCGGGCCGCGCCATGACCCTCAACGCCACGGAGGGCTTCGTGAAGACCGTGGCGGACGCGGAGACCAAACGGATCCTGGGTGTGCACATCGTGGGTGCGGACGCCAGCGAGATGATCGGCGAGGCGGCCCTGGCCATCGAAATGGGTGCATTCCTGGACGATCTGAGCCAGACCATCCATCCCCACCCCACCATGAGCGAGGGGCTCCTGGAGTCGGTGGAGGCCGCCCTCGGCGAGGCCATCCACGTGATGAACCGTTGAGGGACGCAAGGTTGCGCGCCGGAGGGATGATAGATATCGATGATGGATGGGCGCGGCCCGCTTGAGGGTGGAGGGTAGAAGGGCCGAGGAAGGGGCTTCCCCATTTTTAATTCCCAAGTTCTTCGTGCCTTGGTGTCTTGGTGGTGAATTGTTTCCCCCTTTCCGAATTCCGAATCTCGCGTGCTATACTCCATCGCTCATGTGCGGGATCATGGGGCTCTACGGACTTCAGGACGCCGCCATTCCAGCCTGCGAGGGCCTCTTCGCCCAGCAACACCGCGGGCAGGATTCGTGCGGGCTGGCCACCTCCGACGGGGAGACGCTCCATCGATTTCGGGGCATGGGGCTGGTCCGGGACGTGCTGAAACCGGAAGTTCTGCACACCCTGCCGGGCAGCTCCGCCGTGGGCCACGTCCGGTACCCCACCCAGGGGGCCGCCCGCATCGAGAACTCGCAGCCGCACCTCTTCGTGAAGGAGGGCCGGCCGCTCTTCGCTCTCGCCAGCAACGGCGACATCACCAACCTCCCCGAGCTGGGGCGCGAGATCGTGGCCCGAGGCTACGTTCTGGAGGGCACCAACGACGCCGAGGTGATCGCCAAAGCCATCGGGGTGTGGGCCTTCGACGACGGGTTGGGCCTGGAGGCGGCCATCCGCCGGTGGATGGAGCGCGGATCGGGGGCCTACTCCACGGTGTTGCTCACCCCCACCGAACTCTACGCCTTCCGCGATCCGCACGGATTCCGGCCCATATGCTACGGCGAGAAGGAGGGCGGGGTGGTGGTGGCCAGCGAGTCGGTGGCCCTGGACATTATTCGCGCCCGGTTCACGGGGACCGTGGAGCCGGGCGGCATCCTCCGCTGGGGACCCGACGGTCTGAGCCGCCTCCGCGGTGTCGAAGGCGGCGCCCGCCACCACTGCATCTTCGAGCACATCTACTTCGCCAGGCCCGACAGCCAAGTCTTTGGAGAGTCCGTGTTCGATGTCCGCCGTCGCATCGGCGAGGCCTTGGCGGACGGAGACGACGTGGCGGCCGATGCGGTGGTGCCGATACCCGACTCGGCCAACTACATCGGTCTCTCCTACGCGAATGCCAGGGGAATTCCGCTCGTCTTCGGGCTCGTCCGGAACCACTACGTGGGGCGCTCCTTCATCGCCCCGGACCAGGTCATGCGGGATGACGCCGTGCGCCTGAAGTTCAACCCCCTGCCGGGCTTCTTCCAGGGGAAGAGCGTGGTCCTCGTGGACGACTCCATCGTGCGGGGCACCACCATCCGCAAGCTCGTGCGGATGCTCCGCGAGAACGGCGCGCGGGAGGTCCACCTCCGCATCGGCTCGCCGCCCATCCGCTACTCCTGCTACTACGGGATCGACACCCCGGACCGGGAGCGCCTGGTGGCCGCCCACCGGGCCGCCCCCGAAGTGGCGGACCAGCTGGGCGCCAACTCCCTCCGCTACCTGAGCCTGGAGGGCCTCCGCTCCGCCGTCCATCGGCCCGACCACTTCTGTTACGCCTGCTTCACCGGCGCCTACCCCGCGGGCTGTAAACGCGCCACCCAGGAAGCGGGCTGCTGATCCCCCTCCCCCCAAATTCCGCGAGTGAAATACCGGTGGCTTCGGCCGAGGTTCAGGTTCACGGGGGGAAGGCTTTGTCACCTGGGCGGGGAGAGCCAAGGACTTTTCCCTCCGATTCGCAGGCCAAGCCTGACGAATCGTCGAGTCGCCCTCCGGGGCCCCGCCCCACGGCATTGTCCCGTTGGGGCCCCACCCCACCCCTGGGGCTTCCTCCCCCGGATCAAGTCCGGGGTCGGAGGCCACCCAAATCCCCTGGCGGGTGAAGACCGTCTTTCACGGGAACTACCCTCCATCTGCCTTTCGGAGCCACTCCCACGTCCAATCGCGGGATTTGGGTTCCCCCGGAACCTTTTCGCCCCTCCTGGGTCTCATTGGGCGGAGGGCGTTGAGAAGGTGCCCGAAGCGGTATATCTTGGGCCCATGGACAGGACCGAGCGCGCTCAATCCATGCCCGTGACGGTGCGCGATGCTGACGGGCGAGATGTGCTCCGATTTCGCGAGGGGGACGAGTCCGCCTTCGAGGCGCTGGTGCTGCGCCACGAGCGCCAGCTCTACCAGATCGCCCTGCGCATGCTGGGGAGCCGGGAAGACGCCATGGAGGCGGTGCAGGAGACCTTCCTCCGAATCTTTCGATCACTGAAGGATTTTCGGGGCGACGCGGCCTTCCGAACCTGGGCCGTGGGAATCCTTCTCAACCTTTGTCGAAGCAGGATCGTCAGCACGCGGGAGAGGATGCGGCGCAGGGAGATGGCCCTGGTCAAGGTGGATGACGAGGGCGAGATGAGCGCGGTCGATCCTCCGGACCAGCGCCCGGACCCGGAGGCCGCGGCCCTCGGCGGCGAGCTGCGGCAGGCCCTGGAACACGCCCTCGGACGGGTCTCCCCCGAGCACCGCGAAATCCTCATCCTCCGGGAGATCCAGGGCATGGAGTACGAAGAGTTGGGGCAGGCCCTTGGCTGTGCCCATGGAACGGTGAAGTCCAGGCTTTGCAGGGCCCGGCAGGCCCTGAGGGAGGCCCTGGAGGGCGTCTGGCCATGAGGTGCGAAGAATTCCTTCGGGTGATGGATGAGGACGGCCCCGTCCAGTCGGGCGACGCCGGGGCCCACCTGGCCTCCTGTCAGGCGTGCCGGAGGGCTTTCGACGAATTCCTCTCGGTGCGCAGGGAGTTCCGGGCGATGAGCGACGGGGAGACTCCCGCCGATCTGCACGGCCTCATCATGGCCCGCGTGCGGGCCGAGCCGGAGAGCGGGTCTCGGGGGGCAGGACGCTCCCGCTGGTTCCGCGCCGCGTGGGCGGGCCCCATCGCGGCGGTGGTCCTCTTCGCAGTGCTCGGCGGATGGGCCGTTCTCCACGAACTCCAGCCATTCCGCAAGATGCCACCTCCCCCGGCGCCGCCCATCGCCCGTCCCGCGCCCCAGACCGAAGCCAAGGCCGAGGCGCCGCGGAAAGCGAAGGCGGATTTGGGCCGGCCTTCCCAGGGGATGAACGAGGGCCGACCGCGGGAGGCGGCAACACCGGCCCGTCCGGCGGAACCGCCCGGGCCGGGGCTGGCCGCTCCCGTTCCACTCGAAGGCGGACCCTTCCCCACAGCCGGGGAGTTCAGGCAGAGCGCGCCCGCGGGCGCCGAAGGCCCCCTGGCCCGGTCGGTCCCCGCGGGTTCCGCCGCCCCCCACAATCCCACCCAGCTGGAGCAGGAGGAGGACGCTGCCCAGGGCATCTTCTATGTCCTCTGCTCTCTCCAATCGGAGGATAACGGGAGCCCCATCGTCGTGAGCCTCCCGGCGACGGCCGCTCCTCCCAGTGACACGCGCTGGTGGGTGGTCGTCAAGCGGAATGGGGGGATCCAGATCACGGATGCCCGCGGCCAAGCACTGGCGGATCCCCAGGGCGGCATCGAGAGCGTGCTGGCCCCCCTGCACCCGCCGCCCGGCCGGTACAGCCTCCAGCGGGCCAACGGCTAGGCACGGTCGCGCCTACGCCTTCTCAGAGGGAAGCTTGGAGGTGCCGAGGGTGATCCGGCGCCCCAGCAGTGCGTAGTTCGGACCATTGTTCACGCCGCCCACCAGCCTGCAGACGGGTTCCCATCGTTCGGCGTCGGCGCAGCCCAGCTCGTCATTCCAGATCCGCTCGTCCACGTGAGCACGCAGAACATCCAGCACGACTAGATCGGAGGAATTGTCCATGGGGTGCTCCTCGCGCAGACGGCATTCGAGGGCCGTCGGCACGCCGGCCAGCCGGGGAGGGGAGACCACGTCGGACGGGAGCGTCGCAAGGCCCAGGCGGACCAGCTCGCTCACCTCCGTGGCGACCTCCTCGCCGGAGGCGTGCAAGGCTTCCAGTAAGGAGGCGTCGGCGATGTGCACCACGGCCTCCCGGCGCTCCCGCAGATTGCGGTGGGTATCCTTGAGCGAGCCGTCCCGCCTCCGGCCGAAGGTGACGGCCAGGGCCGGCGGGCTGAAGATCCCCATGAAGCTGGAGAAGGGCGCCAGGTTGGGGGTCCCCGCCGCCCCCAGGGTTAGCACCCAGGCGATGGGCCGGGGAACAACCAGGCTCGACAGGATCCTGTAGGAATCCCGCCTCTGCGCGCTCTGCATATCGATCGTTCTGCTCATGCGTCGGACTCCTTCTCTGGGTGGGCGGCGCCGTCGGCCCGCCCTGGGCCGGGCCCTGCGCCCTGGACTGGGTGGCCACGCTGGTCGTGAACCCTCACGGGGCAGCGGCCCCCCATTTCCAGCGCGGACCGGCGTTCATTATACTAAGGAAGGAACGAATGCGGTCCCGCAAGAGCCGAGGAGAAGGCCGTGGAGATTCGTCTGCCGTGGGGAGATTCGAGCCTGGCGCTCCAGGTGCCGGACACCTGGAGGCTGAGCTTCCCCGCGCCGGCTTCCTCATCGAGCCCCCTGGAGGCCGGGGCCCCGGGCGAAAGGCAACGCGTGATGAGCGCCCTGCGGCGGCCCATCGGGTGCCCGCGCCTTGGAGAGCTGCGCCCGCGGCGCGGCAAGGTCGTCCTCATCGTGGACGACAACACCCGCCCCACGCCGGCCCACCGCTTCCTGGACCTCCTCCTCGATGAACTCGATGGAGCGGGAATCCCCGCGCGCGACGTCCTTCTCATCCCCGCCCTGGGCATCCACACGCCCATGACCCAGCAGGAGATGGAGGCGAAGGTCGGCGCCGAGAACCTCGCCCGCATTGCCTGGGAGAACCACGACGTCTTCCGGAAGGAGGCCAATCGTTATTTCGGCGAGACTAGCCGCGGGACGCCCGTCTGGCTGAATCGGCACATGGAAGACGCCGGCCTCGTGGTGCTCGTGGGCATGGTCGAGCCCCATCTCTGGGCGGGCTTCGGCGGCGGCCTCAAGAACATCCTTCCCGGCGTGGCCCACGCCGAGACCATCGCCGCCCACCACGGCATCATCGCGGAGCCGCCCTACCTCTTCAACCGCGTGGGGATGGACCCCGGGGCCAATTCCTTCCGGGAGGACCTGGAGGAGGTGGGCGCCATGGTCGGCGTCCCCATCTTCTGCCTCAACGTGGTGCTCGATCACGCCGGGGCCATCCTGGCGGCCTTCGCCGGAGACCCGGTGGCCTGTCACCGCGCCGCCGCGGCTTTCAACCGCGGCCTCTCGGGCCGTTTGATGGGGCATCGCGTGGACGGCGTCATCACCGCCTCCCATCCCATGGACATCAACTTCAAGCAGAGCATGAAGTGCGTCGGCAACGCCCTCCCCGCCCTCAAGCCCCACGGCGTCGTCATGGGCTTTCTCCGCGCGGAGCGAGGCATCGACGACGTGAAGGTCCCCGAGAATGCGAAGCCCCTCTGGCTCGTGAGGCGGCTCCTGCGCCTTCTGGGCCCCTCGCGCGTCATGGGTCTGCTGGAGCGGGTCCGCCCGGGCCTGAGCGTGGAAGAGAAATTCCTCGCCTACTACACGATGCAGCTCATGCGCCAGCACGACCTCTTCCTCTACGTTCCCGCGCTGGACGCCGAATCGGTCCGCCGCCTGGGTTTTTTCCGGCACATGGCAGAGCCGCAGGAGGTCATCGCCCTGGCTGCACGGCGGTTGCGGAGGAACGCCGAGGTGGCCGTCTTTCCCGAAGGCGGCGCCACCTTCCCCGTCCTCAACAATTCGTAGCCTCCGGCCTCCGCGTGCGACCCCGGAACAGGAAGGCGACCGCCCGGCGATTCGCTTGCCTGCCCCGTTGTCACGGGGTTAGAGGGTCACATCGCGCCCCACCGAGCTGTGGAGGATGACGAAGGTCTCCGTGGACTGGATTTCCTCGATGGCCTGGAGCTTTTCGGAGAGAAAGGCATAGAGGTCGGGGATGGTTCTGACCACCACCTTCGCCAGAAGGCCGTAGGTGCCCGTCGTGTAATGGACCTCCACGATCTCGGGGATGGCCTGTAGCCGCTGCTGCGTCTCGACGCTGGCCCCGGCCTTGGACAGGATGATCCCGACGAAGGCCGACACGCCGTAACCCAGCTTCTCGTGATCCAGGACCACCTGCGTTCCCTTGAGGAGGCCCGCCTCCTTCATGCGGCCCACCCTCAGGTGGATGGTTCCGCCCGAGACTCCCAGGGCCCTGGCGATCTCCAGGAATGGAGTCCGCGCGTCGGCTTGAAGGGCGCGCAAGATCGCCCGGTCCACGTCATCGATTTCGTAATCCATGGCTCATACTCCTACAATGAAAGATCACTATATCATCTTTCATCGTCTATTTAGATTAACATGTTATTGTTTTTAGAATATCCATAATATCATTGCACTAATACTCTATTTGTATTATCATAGTCTCATTGCGAATGAGGTCGCGGCCCTTCGGCGCGTCGCGGCATCCACGCACAAGGAGGACACCATGGCCCTGCGAGAGGAAGACCTGCCCCTCACCCTCGGAATCCAGCGGATCGAACCCGTCAACCTTCAGGATCCCTCGGTCCTCGCTGCTCTGGAGCAGGCGAGGCGCGCCCTGAGCAATCCCAGGCTATTGGATGTCCTCACCGTCCGGACCGCCATCCAGCAGTTTCTTTGCAATTCCCTGGCCGAGATGGGGTTCGTTCACCCCCCCGTGGCCATGGTCTCCGGCTGTACGGACCCCCTGAACCACTGGACCTATCCGGCGCGGCTCAACTATTACGGGGAGGAGGTCTCCGTCACCCAGTCCCTCATCCTCCAGAAGATGCTCATGGTGATGCTCTCGCCCGCCGGCAAGGTCTTCTGGGCCTCGCCGAACATCCGGCTGGAGATGCGGATCAACCGCCGCGAATACAAGTACGCCTCTGAGTTCATGCAGGTGGACTTCGAGCAGCGCGGCGGCACCTACGAGCAGGTTCTGGCCCTGGTATCGGACCTCGTGGCCAGGCTGTACGCCCACCTCTCGGACCGGTGCGGGGAGGTCGTCTCTCGCCTGAGGGGAGCGCCGCTTCCCGAGATCGCCGCCCCCCTGCCCCTGTTCGACGCGGAGGAGGCCAAGGCGGCCCGCGGACTCCGGGACGACGATGCCGTGGAGCGGTGGGCCTCATCACAGACGGGGGGGCGCCCATTCCTTCTCGTGAACCTCAGGCGGGAAGCGTACGACTGCTTCGACACCGAACGGGGACGATTCCTGAATTACGACGTGGTGGTGCCGCCCTCCGGCGAGAACCCCCATCCCGTGGAGTGCCTCTCGGGGGCCGAGCGTACGCGCTCTCTCGTTGCCCTGGAGCGGCGGATGCGTGACTTGCGCTATCCCATGGCCTACTTCGCGCCGTTCTTCGAGCTCTTCGCCTCCCTCGACCAGAACCGCGGCGCCATCACGTGTTCCGGCGCTGGGTTCGGCGTCGAGCGGCTCACTTACGCCATCCTCGGCCTCAAGGATATCCACGAGGTCTACCCCTTCCCGCGGATGGCCGAGGCCAGGATCGCCGTGTAAGCCGCCGCGCGGCCCTGTTGCGAAAGCCCTTGCGCGATCCTGGTCGATGAACCATCTGGTCCTTGTCCCGGGGAATGTCTCCAGCGGTCCGGATTCCTGCTGCTCCTGGCCTGCGCTACGCACCTCATGGAACGCCGAGAGAGCGCCATCTGCGAAGTTCTGGTCCACAGGGGGTGGGCCCATCTTGGCCGGCGGGCCTTCGTGACGTATGCTTGCGCGGGTAGGTGCAGACGCAAGAAGGCCGCCCGGAAGCGCGGCAACCACCGTGCGGTCCATGCGCTCACACAGCAACCCGAGGGCCCGCGCAGAGGGGCCGGGTGAGCGTTGACGGGACGACTGCCTTTATTCTGTCGGTGGCGAGGTTGTCCTCAAGTGGGCATCTCGCGGTACCAGGCGTACCCAGACAAGGTAGGCTCAGGGCACTCAGACCCGTGAGCCCAAGGAGAAGGTCAGGCGGGTAGTTCCCAGGGAGGAGGGTCCATGAACACACGATACACAAGGCTTCTCGTGGTGATGGCACTGGCGCTGCTGGTCGCGCTGGCCGCCTGCTCCAACAAGAGCTTCGGGACGGCTCAGGCGGAACGCTGTCTCCGCGACTGCTTGAAGGGCTATTCCGTCCAAAAACTCACCATCACGAGCATCCAGCGCTCCCAGGCCGGTGACTCCTACCAGGTGACCGCCAGCTTTCAGGTGCCCTACGACGGGAAGACCGTGGAGTTCAAGAACCAACTGTTCCTGATCACCTACAACCAAGCGACCCACAGCTGGCAGACCCTCAACGGGCCGGCCGACAACCCCATGAAGGGGCATATCTGGAGGGGGGATCTGAGGAAGTTGAGCCAGGAGAACCCCGACACGACGAAGAAGAAATAGCCGCTCTCGCCGCACGGAGGGCCACGGCCCCTCTTTCATCGGTATGCAGTCCAGTGCTTCCAGCTCGTCCGCCAACGCCATCCCCGATCCTTCCCTCGTACGCAATGCCCCGTGCCCGTCCAAAATGGTGCGCCCAAGCCCCTTCTGTCACGCAGACTGTCCGCCCTCGAAGTTCAAGGGTCGATTCTCCGCTCGGGACGCAACGCCCGTGGACCCAACACGAAGGCCGCCTTTCGGCGGCCTTCTAACCCTTTGTTTTTATTGGCTCCCCGGGAGGGATTTGAACCCC
>JBAWEQ010000147.1:0-7591 GCA_049591295.1 Acidobacteriota bacterium | reverse complement strand
GGGGCGATTGGGCACGCGGCCCCAAGCTTGGCACCAGCAGAACCACGACGAAGCCGAGAAATCCCAAATTCGGATAACGCCCTCTTCTCATGACTCCCCCTCCTGGCTGAACGATGACATCGGATCGAAGTGAGAGTACTGCAAGGGAGGACCCGTGTCAACGAGAGCGATCACCGGCAGGCCGCGGTTGCCTGCCGATGTGGGGAAGCCCCGGGCGATCAGGAGCGATATCCTCAGCAGAGAGGCTCGACGCACCATAGCGGTCCATAGCAGGTCCTTCCCCTCCCGTTGTCCAGCCGGTTGGGCGCGACCGAGGCGGGCCGGCTTGCGGGGGCCTTGAGGAACGGCTCGCATGGCGGTAACATGGACGTACCTTCGGGAGACAGACGATGCGCGGTTTGGGGACCTTGATGTTCCTGTGCCTGGTTGGATGGCCGGCGACACAGCACCTCAACGCCGGTCTGCCACTGGCATCAGCGGCGCAAGAGCTTCCGCCCGCCGCCGCGGCGGCGGGCCGTTCGGAAGCCCTTCGGACCTCGGCCGTTCGGGTGGATGGGAGCACCATCCTCCTGCGATCCGGCGCCTTCGATCCGCTCGGCTCAACGGCACCCCGCGCGAGGGTTCGCCCCGAATCGCCGCCGCCCGGAAGGACGACCGTCTACCTCGTGCAGTTCCGTCGGCAGCTCCGCCTCTCCGAGCTGAAGGCCATCGAGCGCCCCGGCCTCCGGTTCCTGGACCGCATCCCCTCGAACGCCTGCCTGGCCCGCGCGGACGCCTCCGGCCTCTCGGCGCTGGAGGCCATGCCCGAGCTTTGCTGGATCGGCCCCTACCTCCCCGAGGAGAAGATATCGCCCGCGCTGACGGTCTCGTGGGATCGGGCGCCGTATCTCTCCCTCCGCCTGTTCCCGGGCGAGAACCCTTGGCAACTGCTGGGGCGGCTGCGCTCCGTCTTCCCCGATCTGTCCGGCGCGCAGGTGTTGGGCTCCGCTGAGGACGGGGCTTTGCTGCGGATCCTTCCTCCGTCCGCCGTGCTTCCGGCCGTGGTGGCGGCGGCCGCCGCGGACGCGGCCGTATGGAGCGTGGACCCGTGGCTTCCGCCCCATCTCAGGAACGACAACTCCATCTGGGTCGTGCAGAGCTACGACACGGCGGACCGCACCAACTACGCGCTCTCGGCCACCCTCTGGAACCAAGGCATCACCGGCACGGGGCAGATCGCCGCCGTGGCCGACTCGGGCCTGGACAGTGACATGTGCTTCTTCAGCTACGGCCCGGACGGGATCACCGACGCCCAGTCGCCCGTGCCCCCGGCGGCTGGCCCTCTGGATCTCGCGCGCAAGGTGGTGGCCTATGACGTCCTGCCCGGGGCGACGCCCTACGACGGATTCGCCTTCTTCAACCACGGGACCCACACGACCGGCAGCGTGGCCGGGGACAACTACGCCACGCCCTCCACCCCGACCTCGGGCGGCCACGACTTCGGCGACGGCATGGCGCCGAATGCCAAGATCTTCTTCCAGGACGTAGGCAACGAGGGTTCGGGAACCCTCGCCGGGCTGGCCACGGACAACCAGATCGTCTACCAGCAGGCCTTCAACGCAGGGGCGCGGATCCATTCCGACTCGTGGGGCTCCGACACCGCCGGGATCTACACCGACGATTGCCTATCCGTGGACCGGTTCCTCTACCGCCACGAGGAGTTCCAGCTCTTCTTCGCCGGCGGGAACGCCGGCCCGGAGGCCGGGACCGTGGGCTCTCCCGCGGCCGCCAAGGACTGCATCACCGTGGGAGCCGTGACCAACGGCTCCTACGGCGCCGACGCGGTGACCGGCTTCTCCTCCCGCGGCCCCACCCTCGACGGCCGCATGAAGCCCGACCTCTGCGCGCCCGGCCAGGTCATCAACTCGGCGCTCGGGGACAACTCCCACACGTCCACGAACTGCGGCACGACGATCATGAGCGGCACCTCCATGGCGACGCCCACGGCCGCAGGCGCCGCCCTCCTCCTGCGCCAGTACTTCACAGACGGCTTCTACCCTTCGGGCCTCCGCACCCCGGCGGACTCCCTCACACCCAGCGGGGCCCTGATCAAGGCCGCCCTCGTCAACGGCGCCATGGACGTGGCCGCGCCGGACATCCCCAACGAGAGCGAAGGCTGGGGCCGGGTGCGGCTGGACAGCGTCTGCGCCTTCGCCTCCCCCCACCGCAGCCCGCATAGGCTCAGGGTCTGGGACAAGAGGAACGGGGCCGGCCTCGCCGCGGGGGAGGTGGACCGATTCGAAGTGGGCCTCTCCCCGAACAGGCCCCTGAAGGTGACGCTCGCCTGGACCGACCCCGAGGCCTCGCCGGTCTCGGGGCTGGCGCTGGTCAACGACCTGGACCTGGAGGTCACCGGCCCCGACGGCGTGCGCTACCTGGGCAACGTCTTCTCGGAGGGAGCCTCCGTCCCGGGCGGAACACCCGACGATCTCAACACGGTGGAGGAGGTGCTGGTTCCGGCGCCCGCGGCCGGAACATGGACCGTCGCCGTGCGCGGGGCCTGTGTGCCCGGCACTCCCTCCGAAGCCGGTTCGGACCGCCAGGGCTACGCGCTCGTGGCGACCTACTCCGACTGCCAGGGTGCGCCCGAGCCCCCCGCCTCCCTGGCGGCCACGGAAGCCGGGGAGGGAGGCATCGCTCTCTCGTGGCGGGCCACGGGCGCGCCCCGCTACCGGATCGAACGGGCCGGCGGGGACTGCTCGGCCGCGGCCGGCTCCTTCAACTTCCTCGCCGAGACCGACGGATCGAGCTTTCGCGACACCCTGGTGCAGGGCGGATTCGGCTATGCCTACCGGGTGCGCGCCGAGGACGACTGCGGGGAGGGAGCCGCCTCGCCCTGCGGTTTCGCAGCTTTTGCGGGCAACTGCACCCTCGCGCCCGCCTTCGACGGCGTGCAGACGGCCGAGGGCAGCCCCTCCGGTCCCACCTGCTCCGTGCTGTTGTCCTGGCGGCCCGGAGCCTCCAGTTGCCCCCTCGCGCCGGGCGTCGCTTACAACATCTACCGCGGGAGCGACCCCTACTTCACGCCCTCGGCGGTCAGCCGGGTCGCCAGCGGCCTGGCCGGCACCATCTTCACGGACTCCGCCGTGCTCTCCGGCATCACCTATTACTACGTGGTGCGGGCGGAGGACGGGACGACGCTGAACGGCGGCCCCGCCAACGGGGGCAACGAGGAGGGCAACGCGCGGTGGCTGAGCGTGACCCCCACGGCGGGGACCTTCTCGCCGGGCACCTGGACGGATGACGGCGGCGATACCGCGGCGCTTCTGCACGCCGAGGCGCCCTGGACCGTGACCCGCCAGGACAACCGCACAGCGGGGGGAGGCCTCTGCTACCGGAGCGCGCGGGACGGCCGCACCTACCCGGCCAACCTCTGCGCCTCCCTGACCACGCCCGACGTCCCGCTGCAGGAGGGGACGCCCCAGTTGACCTACTGGGCCAGGTACAACCTGGAGGTGGACTACGACGGCGTGGTGGTGGAGATTTCGGCCGACGCCGGCTCCACGTGGCAGACCCTCGTGCCCGCGGGCGGCTACCCCGGGACGCTCTCCCTCACGGACGACCCGCCCATCAACGCCTGCACCTACCCCGCCTCGCAGGGATGTTTCACCGGCCCCGCCGGGAACGCCGGCCTCACGCCGTGGACCGCATACACCCAGGACCTCTCCCCGTACGCGGGCCGGCGGGTCCGCATCCGCTGGCGGCTGACCACCGATCCGGGAGCGGAGTTCGACGGCTTCGAGCTGGACGACCTCCAGATCACCAGCGCGGGCGTTCCCGATCCGTGCGAGGGCGCTGCGGACGAACCCCCCCAGGTAACGGTGTCAACGCCGCAGGCCGGAGCCAGCGTCCACGGGACGGTCCGTCTCTCCGCCGCGGCGACCGACGACCGGGGCGTATCCGAGGTCACCTTCCTCGTGGACGCGACACCGGTGGGCAACGCGGAGGCCCAGCCCTGGCAGATCGACTGGGACAGCGCCGGGATGGCCGGGCCGCACACCCTCACCGCCCGCGCCACGGACACGGCCGGGCAGAACACGACCTCCGATCCCCTTGGAGTCACCCTGGACAACCCCGCCCTCACTGCGGTCCGGAAGCTGGGATCGCCGTTCCGGCTCCTGGTCTCGGGCTCGGGCTTCCAGACGGGCAGTCAGGTGCTCCTGTCGGGAACCCCCGCGCCTCAGACCCAGTTCAGAAAAGCCTCCGCGCTGGTCGCCAAAGGGGGGACCGATCTCAAGGCCATGCTGCCGGAGGGCTGCGCGGTCTGGGTGCGCATCGTCAATCCGGACGGCGGGCGATCCGCCGTCCTGCCCTTCAGCCGATAGGCCGCCGAAAAGGACCCAGACCCACGTCCAGTCACCACAGAGACACAGAGGCACCGAGAGAAACCTCCGGACATGAAAAGGCCGCTCCTGGGTACGTGTGAGCGCCGGAGCTGGGCAATGCCCTCCCATCGGAGGGAGGAAGGCGCGTCCCCGCAACGGCGGGACCCCGTGTCAGAAGCCCTCTGGAGGAGGCCACGGGGTGACAGGGGTCGAGGCCCATCTCTGCTCTCACGTGGGATGCCCTCTTGGGCGGGGGAACCTCCCCGTTCCCCCGCTCCCCTTCCCCTGGCGTCGTGCCACCCGCCTTCCGCCCAAGGCGGAAAGCGGCGTCCCGACGCCGGTGGGCCTTATGCTAGGAAGGTGAGGCGACCACACCGCAAGCGTACTTTGCGTACGCTGAGGATGTGGGCGCCGATACCTGACGACGCAGAAGGTCCGCCGCCGTCGGCGCACCCAGAGAGGGGGGAGGGCGGTCCTTCGAAGCCACGAGAGCCGGCCGCCCGAAGGGCGTGCCAGGGCGCGCGCGGCGGCGGGGAGGAGGGCGCGGGGGCGGGGACGCCGGGACCCCGTGTCAGAAGACCGCTGGAGGAGGCCACGGGGTGACGCTCCATGACAGAGCGCCTTTCGCCCCGCTGATGCCGCGTCCTGGCCGAGGCGCCGGAGGCGCCCGGGCGGCTCGCCGCGGTGAGAGGAAGCGGACTTGGACAATTCGCGCCCTGGAGAGCGTTCCTGCGACGGCGGGGCGCCGCGTCCCGATCCCCCCGCCGAGCCGGGCGCCTTCCTACTTGTGCTGAATGAGCTTCCAGTAGCCCGCCGCGTCGAACAGGGGGGAATCGCGGGGCGTGTGGCAGGCTCCGCAGGCCTGGGGGCCGGCGGGCTGCATCTCCATGGCCCGGCCGGGGTGGCCCTCGCCGGGGCCGTGGCAGGCCTCGCACCCCACGCCAGCAAGGTTCACGGAGGCCTGGGGATAGCCGCCCGGCTCGCCCAGCGCGGTGGCGTGGCACTGGAGGCACGCGGGGTTCTGTTGCTGGTGGTCGATGGCGAGGTCCACCGTGGCCCTGGCGTGGCTGGAGAGGGACCACGTCTTGTGCGCCTCGGCGTGGCACGTCTTGCAGCCGGCGGAGCCCACGTAGGCGCGGCCGGGGGCGGCCGGGCGGGAGAGCTTGGCCAGGGCGGCCTTGTTGACCGCCGCCACCTGGTCGAGCACCTGCGCGACCTCCCGTTCGACGGAGGGTACCGAGGCCACCTCGGGGCCCAGGTAGCGGATGGTGGGCAGGACGTTGAACTCCTTCCCCGTCCACCGGACCGTCGCCGTGGCCGACCGGCGTCCCCGGTCTCCCATGTAGAGGACCCAATGGGGGCCCACGGCCTGCGGCATGCTCGTCACGTCGGTCTGCCACTGGGCCACCACGAGGAGCGGGGCGGGCTGCATCTCCATGATGCTGGTGAGCGTCTTGGGAGCAAGCTGGCCCACCACGATGGTGCCCTCGGCGGGATGCGCGGCCATCTCGGCGCGAAGCGCCTTCAGCGGGTCGCCGATGGACACGCCTCCGGGTGCGGTTTCGGCCAGGAAGATCACGCGAAGCCTGGCGCCCCGGTTGCCGAAGGGACCCAGACCCCATCCGCCCAGGCGGAACTCCTTCGATCCGGCCAGGCCCGGCTCGCCCGCCAGGTAGAGCGGCACGCCGGGCGCGGCCTCGCGCAGGGCCGGGAGTCCCAGGAGGAGGTCGTAGCTCCCCAGGCCCACGAGGTAGCCCTCCCTCGCGAAGAACCGCCCCATCTCCTCGTTGAGCAGGGCGCGGCCCGGCCCTCGGTCCGCGAAGCCGTGGGTCACCTCGACGGGGACGACCGGCTCCCCGCCGTCGCTTTTCCTGAGAGCATCCAGGACGGTCGCGCGCCGCGCCAGCCCGCCGGCGGGGATGACCTTGCAGCCGCAGGGCACCAGGTAGCCCTGGGTGTCGGCCGTGAAGAAGAAGGTCGTGGCCGAGGGGCGCCGCAGGAACATGAGCAGGCCGACGCCCGCCACGAAGAGGACCACGAGGGCTATGAAAGCGAAGAAGGCTTTCCAGTTCATCGGCCGGCTCCCAGTGGAAGAAAAAGCGATGATGGATGATAGATGATGGATGATCGGTGATGGATGATGGATGATGGATGATCGGTGATGGATGAGAAGAGAACGGACCCTGCGGGGCGCCGCCCTGCGGGAGGCGCTTCGACCTCGGAAAAGGGCGCTGAGTGCTGAGTGAGTGCCGAGTCCATCGCGTGACCCCCTTCGGGCGAAACCTCGCCCCTACGATACCGCAAAGGCCGGCTCGGCGTCATCCGCGGCGCGCCTTTTTCGACCGAAGCCACTCGCCGACGGCCTCCCGATCCAGCGCGTTCAGAACGTCCCCGCGCCGCGCCAGGCCCTTGCGCGCCACCCAGATCCCGTAGCCCACGTCCGCCAGCCCCGCCACCGAGTGGGCGTCCGGGTTGATGGCCACGGGAACGCCCCGCCGGCGCAGGGAGGGCAGGCGCGTCCAGTCCACGTCCAGCCGGTGCGGGTTGGCGTTCAGCTCCACGGCCGCGCCGGCGCGAACCAGCGCCTCCTCCACCTCCTCCCAGCGGTGAGCATAGGGCTCCCGGGAGAGGAGCAGCCTGCCCGTCGGGTGGCCGAGCATGGTCGTGGCGGGATGGGAGACGGCCCGCACGAGGCGCGCCGTCTGGGCCTCCTCGTCCAGGCCGAAGCGGCTGTGCACCGAAGCCACCACCAGGTCCAGCGTGCCCAACAGCTCGTCCGAGTAGTCCAGCTCGCCCCCGCCCAGGATGTCCGACTCCACGCCCGCGAAGATCGCGATGCCGGGGTGGCGGGCCTGCGCCTCGGCGATGGCCGCCCGCTGGGCCAACAACCTCTCGGGGTCGAGGCCGTGGGCATAGACGGCGGTGGCGGAGTGGTCGCAGAACCCTACGTACTCCCAGCCCAGCGCCTCCGCCGCGGCCACCATCTCCTCCAGCGTGGCGCCGCCGTCGCTCCAGTCGGTGTGCACGTGGAAGGCGCCCCGGAGATCGCCCTCGGTGACGACCTCGGACAGGTCCACCGCCAGCGCCTCCGGCAGCTCCCGGCATTCGGGAGGCACGCGCGAGCGCGCGGCCACCCGCCAGAAGGCCTCCTCCGAGGGCGCGGGGAGGGGCCGGCCCTCCCGCAGAAGGCCCTCCTGCGTCCAGGCCAGGCCGCTGTGGGCCAGCTC
>JBAWEQ010000146.1:0-29338 GCA_049591295.1 Acidobacteriota bacterium | reverse complement strand
GTCCAAGATGAGGCGCCTTGCCGCCTCCGAACCACGGCCGGATCTGGGCCGCGCCGATGGCACGGCGCTGGGGGCCTGGTCCGGGCGCGTCCACGCCAGCGTGGCCGCGCTCCGGCCGCAGGCCCTCCGCCGCCCTTCGGGCGCCAGCCCCAGCCTCGTCTGATGCGAACCGTCCCCCCCCACCCTCCACGGGTGCGCCGGCGGCGACGGACCTCCTGCTTCGTCAGCTTTCGGCGCCCACATCCTCAGCGACCATTCAGTACGCTTGCGGTGTGGTCGCCTCACCTTCCTTGCATGAGGCCCATCGGCGCCGGAACGCGCCTTCCTCCGCTTCGCTCCGGAAGGCAGCCCGCACAAGTGCGAGCTGATAATGTTATGGACAGGCATGAAACTCACCACACTTTCCCCCGTCCCCTGTCCCGCTAGGGGATTTGGGCTGGGGGCCCCGATACGGCAAGCGGATTTTGTTGCTCACCCGCCATCCATCATCTCTCATCATGGTATGATAACCAACTAAAGGGGCCTTGGGGCGTGCGGCAGCCGAGAGTCCTGCCTGCCGCCTCTTCCAAGGGTCCCGGTCATGCCGATGGGGTGCTGACGATGAGAAGATTGCTGGTGTCCTGCCTGTTGCTGGCCAGTCTCCTGTTGATGCTGACGGGTTGCGCTTCTCACAGAAAGGACACCATTGCTGGCGCGCCCGATGCGAGCGGGAGGGCGAAGCTGAATCCGGGCGAACTGCCCGGGGACAAGACGATCAAGAACCCGGAGGTGGCCTACAACCTGGCCCTGGAGTTCGCCGGGCAGCGGAACATGGAGGCGGCGCACCACTACATCGATCTCGCCATGAAGCTTCAGCCGCAGGCCAAGTACACCTACGCCAAAGGACTCTTCTACCTGTCGGAGAAGCACTTCAAAGAGGCCATCGGGATGTTCGACCAGGCCCTCAAGCAGGGGCCCGGCACCCAGGACAACCGGCTCGCCATCCTGAACGCGGAGGGGGTCTGCTACATGGAGCTGGAGCAGGACGAAAAGGCGCTCGACCTCTTCCGGCAGGTGGTGAATGCGCCGGGCACGTTCAGCCGGTTCGAGTCCTACTACAACATGGGAGTCATCTACCTTCGCGAGAAGAAGTACCTGGATGCGGAAGCGGTCTTCAACAAGGTGATCGACGAGAACCCGAACTTCTACAGGGCCTACAACAAGCTGGGCATCCTGCAGGGCATGAAGGGCCGCTGGTCCGACGCGGCCATCAGCTTCAAGAAGGCGCTGGATCTCATCTCCATGGACTACAGCGCCCAGCAGACGGACGGGGCTGAGATCTACTGCAACTACGGCGAGGCGCTGTTGCAGGAAAAGCTCTATCCGCAGGCCAAGGCCGCTCTGCTCAAGGTCCTGGGCATAGCCCCGGAAGGGTTCTGGGGGCAGAAGGCCAAGAGCCTCCTGGCCCAGATGGGGTTCACCGGATGATCGGAAAGATCCGCCTGGGGCTGAAAAAGACCCGCGAGGCCCTCACCGACAGGCTGGCCGGCCTTTTCAGCCGCCCCTCCGAACAGGACGAGGCCACGCTGGAAGAGCTGGAGGAGGTTCTCCTGACCGCCGATGTCGGGATCGAGACGATCCATCGGCTTCTGGACCGCCTGCCCAAGGAGTCCCGGTCTGGCGGTTCTGGATTGAAGGAGGCGCTGCGCCTGCGCATGTTGGGCCTCTATCCACCGCCTCCGCCCAAGGAGGGCCCCCCGCCCAAGCCATGGGTGCAGCTCTTCGTCGGCGTGAACGGCGTGGGCAAGACGACGACCATCGGAAAGCTGGCTGCCCAGCGCGTCTCCTCGGGCCAGCGGGGGGTTCTGGCGGCGGCGGATACCTTCCGCGCCGCCGCGGTCGAGCAGCTGGAGATCTGGTCGAAGCGCTCCGGCAGTGAGTTGGTGCGGCAGAAGGAGGGGGCCGATCCCGCGGCCGTGGCCTTCGACGCCGTGCAAACGGCCGTGGCCAAAGGGTTGGACTTCGTTCTCATCGACACGGCCGGACGCCTCCACGTGAAGCACAACCTCATGGAGGAGCTGGCCAAGGTCCATCGAGTGGTGGGCCGCGCCCTTCCGGGCTGCCCCCACCAGGTCAGCCTGGTCCTGGATGCCACCACGGGCCAGAACGGGCTGAGCCAGGCCCGTCAGTTCACGGCCAAGGTGCCCGTGAGCGACCTCGTCCTCACCAAGCTGGACGGCACCGCCAAAGGGGGGATCGCGCTCTCGATCGCCGCCGAATTGGGGCTCCCCATCCGTTATGTGGGCGTCGGAGAGAGGGTGGATGACCTGGTGCCCTTCGACGCCCAGGAATACGTGGCAGGCCTTCTGGCCTGACGGTCGGGGGGGGCATGGAGCCTGAAGCCCGCTTCATGAAAGAGGCCATGCGCCTCGCGGTGCAGGCCGAGGGCAGGACGCACCCCAACCCCTGCGTGGGGGCGGTGGTGGTCCGCGACGGCAAGGTTGTGGGCAGAGGGTACCACGAGGGACCGGGCAATCCCCACGCCGAGGTGGTCGCCCTGCGGGAAGCCGGCGAACGGGCGAGGGGGGCGGACCTGTACGTGACGCTGGAGCCATGCTGCATCTATGGACGGACTCCTCCCTGCACGGAGGCGATTCTCCGGGCCGGCGTGGGGAACGTGGTGGCGGGCGTGGAAGACCCCAACCCCAAGGTTTCCGGGAGCGGGGCCCAGAGGCTTCGGGAGGCCGGAATCGGAGTGGTCCTGGGGTTCCTCGAGCGGGAGGGAAGAGCGGTGGATCCCGCCTACCACGTCTTTCATCGGAAGGCGAGGCCCTTCGTCCACCTGAAGTGGGCCCAGAGCCTGGATGGGACGGTAGTCCCGCCGGGCGGCGGCACCATCACGGGCGAGGAGGCCCGCCGCAGGGTTCACGAGGACCGATTCCTCGCCGACGCCATCCTGGTCTCCTCCGGCACGGTGGCCTCCGACGATCCGAGACTGACCGTGAGGCTGGCCGACCGGAAAAAGAGCCTGATCCGGGTACTGCTCGACAGCCCTGCCCGGCTCGAGGGCCGCGAGCGGGTCTTTGCGACCGGTCCCGAAGGCGGTCCCCTCTGGGTCCTTCGGCCCCCCTCGGCACCGCTGCCGGAGGGCGGCGGACGGGAGGGGGTGGAGGTCATACTCATGGAACGGGAGGCGGGTGGAGGCTTCTCGCTGGCCTCGGTGCTCAGATTTCTGAGGGAGCGCCACGTGGTTTACCTGTACGTGGAGGCCGTTGGAAGGCTGGCCGGGGCCTTCCTGCGGGAGGGCTACGTGGACCGGCTCTCGGTCCACCTGGCGCCGTCGCTGTTGGGCGGGCCCCGCCACCCGGGGCCGCTGGACGGTGACCCTTCCGGAGCCGGGGGACTGCGGTTGGATGGGGCCGCCTGTGAAAAGGCTGGCAGGGACTGGATCCTGACGGCCGATCTGGAGGGGCGATGTTTACCGGCCTGATCGCGGAAGTGGGGACGGCGCTGCGGCTGGTCCAGAAGGGCGCTGAAGCGGAGCTGTTCGTCTCCTGCGGGAAGGTCATCCAGGAGGCCAAGCCAGGGGACAGCATCTCGGTGGACGGCGCCTGCGTCACCGTGGAGCGGCTGACGGAGGAGGGGTTCACGGCCTTCCTGAGCCGAGAGACCCTGCAGAAGACCACGCTGGGCGACCTTCGCCAGGGCACCGACGTGAACCTTGAAGCGTCCCTCCGGCCGACGGACCGGTTGGGGGGGCACCTGGTTCAGGGACACGTGGAAGGGGTCGGGACGGTCCTGGCGCTAGAGAGGGTAGGCAAAGGGGCCACGCTCCGCGTGGAGCTCCCCGAGGACCTCGTGCCCTTCCTGATCTCCAAGGGCTCCATCGCATTGGCTGGTGTGAGCCTCACGGTGGCGGCGCTCAGGGGGCGGGAGGTTGAGGTGGCCGTCATCCCCGCCAGTCTGAAGATCACCACCCTGGGAAGCGCCATTCCCGGGCGTCGGGTCAACGTGGAAACGGATGTGGTCGGGCGCTATATTGTGGCCTATTTGAGGGGGCTGCGCGGGGAGCGCGGCCTTTCCGTGGACGAACTCATCAAACAGGGGTTCTAGCGCGGGGGAGGCCCTGTGGGGGCCGAAGCCGCTGCGGGAACCAGACTGGAGAACGACATGCCGCTCATTTCCATTCCCCAGGCCCTGGAGGAGATCCAGCAGGGCAAGATGCTCATCATCTGCGACGACGAGGACCGGGAAAACGAGGGGGATCTGTACGTCCCCGCCGAAAAGGTGACGCCGGAGATCATTACTTTCATGGCGACCCACGGACGGGGGCTCATCTGCCTCTCCATGACGGGGGCACGGCTGGACGAGCTCCAGATCCCCATGATGGTCCAGGAGAACACCAGCAGCTTCCAGACCGCCTTCTGCGTCTCCATCGAGGCCAAGGGCAAGACCACCACGGGGATCTCGGCCCACGACCGTTCGGCCACGATCCTGACGGCTCTGGATCCGGCGACGCGCCCCTACGATCTGGCGCGGCCCGGCCACGTCTTCCCTCTGAGGGCGAAGGAGGGCGGGGTGCTGCGGCGGCCCGGCCAGACGGAGGCATCGGTGGACCTGTCCCGGATGGCGGGGCTCTACCCGGCGGGGGTCATCTGCGAGGTCATGAAGGACGACGGCACCATGGCCCGCATGCCGGATCTGCTGAAGTTCTCCGAAAAATTCGGCGTCAACATCATGACCATCGCCGATCTCATCAAATACCGCCTCAGCCGGGAATCGCTGGTGAAGCGGGTGGCCCAGCCCAAACTGCCCACAAAGTTCGGTGAGTTCCGCGTCATGGCCTACGAGAGCATCCTGACCGAGCGCACTCACCTGGCCCTCGTCATGGGAGACATCCGTCGTGCCGACGGGGTTCTGGTCCGCATGCACTCCGAGTGCCTGACGGGGGATGCTCTCTTCTCCCAGCGCTGCGACTGCGGGCCTCAGCTCGAGGCCGCCATGGCCGCCATCGCCAAAGAGGGGCGTGGGGTGGTCGTCTACCTGCGGCAGGAGGGCCGGGGCATCGGCCTGCTCAACAAGCTCAAGGCTTACGAGCTTCAGGACTCCGGCATGGACACGGTGGAGGCCAACGAGGCCCTCGGATTCTCGGCCGACCAGCGGGACTACGGCATCGGCGCCCAGATCTTGCACGATCTCGGCCTCAGCAAGGTCAAGCTCCTCACCAACAACCCCAAGAAGCTCGCCGCCCTCTCGGGGTTCGGCATCGTGATCGTGGACCAGATCCCCCTGGAAGTGAAGCCCAACGAGAATAACCGCCGATACCTGAAAACCAAGAAGGAAAAGATGGGCCATACTCTCCACGAGGTGTGAGGGGCGGTGGGGACCGCCGGTCCCCGGTGCCTGCGCGCCGGTGCCTCTGATGCGGGAGCCCCGTCATACGGGGGGCTTCGCCTCGCGGCCGCCGGAGCGGGTTGCGCCTTCACGCTTCCAGCGGGAAGAGGGGAGTGTCGGGCAACGCCCCCGCCGTCTCGGTGGGCGCCGGAGCCCCCTCGAAACGCACTTCCCAGAGGGCGAGTCCCTGCGCGGGCAGCGCCGGGATCTGGGGACCCGAGAGATCGCCGGCCAAGGCCCGTTGGATCTCCTCCGTGACCAGCCGTCCCGTGCCCACGGCCACCATGGCCCCACCCATGCAGCGGACCATGCGATGGAGGAAAGAGGGTCCCGCCACGTGGAGGACCAGCAGCGAACCGCGCCGCTCCCATCCGCACTGGGTCACGCTGCGGTGGGTGTTGCGCTCTCGCCCCTCCCGCGTGGTGAGGGCGGCGAAATCGTGCTCACCCACGAAGGCCTGGGCCGCCCGCTGCATAGCTGCACCATCCAGCGGACCTTGCCACACCCAGACGTAGGGCGCCAGGTGGGGCGGGACCACCCCCGCCGTGAACAGGTGGTACCGGTAGCTCTTGCCGGAGCAGGAATAGCGCGCGTGGAAAGCGCCGGGGACGCGATGGATGCGGTAGACCCTCACCTGCGGCGGGAGGTTGGCGTTGAGCCCCTTGAGCACGGCTTCGAGGGGCCGGTCCATGGATGCGTCCACGTGCGCCGTGAAGAGGCGGGCGTGCACCCCGGCATCGGTCCTGGAACAGCCAACCACCCTCGCGCCACGGTGGCCGATGGCCTTCAACGCCTCGTCCACCAGGCCCTGGACCGTCGTTCCGCGGGCCTGTGCCTGCCATCCAGCCAGCTCCGTGCCGACGAACGCCATGTCGAGCCGCAACCGAGAGGCGGGGGACGCTGGGTGGGTCAGGGGGCGGGAAGGCGTTGGGCGGCGCTGGGAGCGGGAGCGGGGCGTGCTCATCCCTCGAAGGGAGGATCAGCCGTTCTTTTCCAGGATCTCCCCGATCACCTTCAGGAGATGGGAAGACTGGATGGGCTTGCTGATATAGGCGTTGGCGCCCAGGGCCAGGCCGCGGTCGCGGTCCTCCTGGGCCCCCTCGGTGGTGATGATCACGATGGGGAGGTCCTTGGTCTTGACGTTCTGGCGGACCAGGGAGACGAGCTTGAGGCCGTCCATCACGGGCATGTTGATGTCCGTGAGGACCATGTCCACCTCCTCGGTTTGGAGCTTCTTGAGGGCGTCCACGCCGTCCACCGCCTCGACGATCCTGCAGCCCTTGAAGCGCTTCAGGGAGAAGGAGATCAACTGCCGCATCGTGGGGGAATCTTCAACCACCAGAAAGCGCAGCCCATCCATTGAACGTCCCCCTCTCTCAGCCCTTCGAGGCCGGCGTGGTCAGGAGGTCCAGGAAGCCCTGGATCGTGGTGAGCTTACGCTCGGACTGCGAATAGAGCTTGCTCGAGAAGATCGCAGTCGCGGCATGGGCCGCCAGCAGCGAGAACAGTTCGTAGTCCACGGCGGTGAAGGCGTCCTTTTGCACGAGCAGTTTGTGGATGTTGATGACGCCTATGACGTTCTCTTTTATCTTCAGGGGGATGCAGGCGATGGGGTGGAGGAAGTCCACTCGGTAGTCCTCGGAGGCCTGGTTGATGTAATACGGCTCGCCCGTCTTGGACACCTCGCCGATGACCCCTTCGGCGATGCGGATGGCCGGAAAGGCGATCCCCTCGTCGTAGCCCTCGTGGGCGATGACGCCGAGCTCATTCGTTTTTTCATCCAGGAGCATGATGGAGAATACCTCGGCCCCGATGAGGTTGATGATGATCTCCATCACGATGTGGACCACCTCCTGGAAGTCCAGGGTCGAGTGGAGTTGGTAGGAGGCCACGTAGAGGTTGGCCAGGTTGTTGTTCTGGTCCTCGATCTCCACGTAGCGCTGGGCGAAGTCCTTGTTTTCGTCCTCCACCCGCTGGTAGGCCTCGCGCAGCTCCTTTTTTTCGCGTTCGATCTGCTCCAGCCGGTGGCGGAGGTGCTCCAGTTCCATGGCCAATTGGGTCTGGTCGCCGGAGCTGTTCTGGAGGGAGGCGACCTGGTAGCGAAGTCGCTCGTTCTCCCGCAGAAGGTCGTGGATGAAGTCCTTCTGCTGGGAGAGCATCTGCAGAAATTCCTGGCTTTTCTTGAACAGGTCGTTGTGGTCTTCGGCCATGTCTTCTCCCACAAGCTACTTACCATACCCGCATGGGGAATGCAACGTAAGTATGTCCTAAGGGCCAAAGCCGGAACGCATCACCGCGTAACGGTTGACCAGGCCCACCACCCCGGGAATGTCGGTGACGTGGTCCGCCGCTCCCGCCTTGATGACCTCCCTCGGCATGCCGAAGATCACCGCGGAGGCCTCCGATTCGGCGACCACCGTCCCGCCCGCCTCGTGGACGGCCACGCTGCCCTCCCTGCCGTCGTCGCCCATGCCGGTCAGGACGGCGACCAGGCAGTGTCTGCCGCAAACCTCGGCCACGCTGGTCAGCAAATGGTTGGCGCAGGGGGCGAAACGGTCCTCCGGCTTCCGCTCATCCACCGACAGGCGCTTGACGCCCTCCTTCAACCTCAGGCGGAGCTGCTTGCCGCCCGGGGCGATGTAGACGTGGGCGGCCTGCAAGGCCTCCCCGTCCTCGGCCTCCTTCACGGCCCTGCCCGTGAGCGCGCCGAGGCGCTCGGCGAAGAGCCGGGTGAAGATGGGGGGCATGTGCTGGCACACCAGGATCGGTGAAGCCAGCGCGGGGTGCAGCCCCTGGAGGATCTGCTGGATGGCCGGCGGGCCGCCCGTGGAGGCGGCGATGGCGACCACCTCGGCCGTCCGGCCCCCCTGAGCCATGGGGAGGGCCACAGGGGCCGGCGGCGCCGCCGTCTGGGCCAGCCGTTGCCGGACCACGTCGAACTGGAGAGAGGGGATGGAGAGGATCTTGGCCAGGAGTTCCCGTTCGATCTCCTTCAACTGGGGAGAAGCGTGGCGCGAGGGCTTGACCACGAAGTCCACGGCGCCCAGGTCAAGGGCCTTGAAGACGGACCGGTCCGACTCCCTGGCCGAAACCACGATCACGGGGACGGGGTGATTGACCATCACCCACCGGAGCACGGCGAAGCCGTCCATGCGGGGCATCTCGAGGTCGAGGGTGATGGCCTCCGGCTGGAACTTCAGGATCTTCGAGATGGCGTCCTCGCCGTCGAAGGCCTTGCCCACCACCTCGATCTTCTCGGAAGACTCCAAAATCTCGGAGATGATCTTGCGGTTGAAGGAGGAGTCGTCCACCACGAGGACCCGGATCTTTCTCATGGGGCCTCCTTCGTGTAGACGAGATCCGTCGGGAGGTGGATCAGCTTGAACCGGTCGGTCACGGAGATGAGGCTCTCGGAATGGCCTAGGAGCAGGAAGCCGCCCGGGCGCATCTTGTCGTGGAAGCGCTCCATGACCTTGACCTTGGCCTCCAGGTCGAAGTAGATGATCACGTTCCGGCAGAAGATCACGTCGAAGGGCAGGAGGAGGTTGTACTTGTCCATCTCGAAGAGGTTGAACCGGGAGAAGGAGACCCTCCGGCGAATCTCCTCGCGGAGACGGAACTGCCCCGCCCCCTCCGGCGCGAACCACTGCTGCCGGAAGGAGGAGTCCACGGCCCGGAAGGCCGCCTCGGTGTACAGGGCGGACTTGGCCTTGGCCAGGACGCGGGTGTTGATATCGGTGGCGAGGATCTCCACCCGGTCCTCCGGGTAAAGGCCCGCCTCCCTCAAGAGGATGGCGATGGTGTACGCTTCCTCGCCCGTGGAGCAGCCCGCGCTCCAGATGCGCACCCGCTTCCCGGCGCTCCGCTCCCACACCAGGGGCATGACCTCCCTCTGAAAGCACCGCAGCTGGCGCTCCTCCCGCATGAAGTAGGTCTCGTTGGTGGTGATGTGGGTGATGAGCTGATCCCACTCCGCGGCCCTCTCGGAGTCGTACAGCAGGTACTGGTAATAGTCCCTCGCGGTGGCCACCCCGATGGCCGCCATCCGCATCTCCACCCGCTTTTCGAAAAAGAAGCGCGAGTTCTCGCTGAAGGAGAGCCCGGTGGCTTCGTGGACGAGGGCGCAAAAGCGCCTGTAAAGCTCGTCTTCCATCAGCCACGTCTGGGGGCCCTTCAGGATATCCAGCATGGCGGGCCTCAGAGGCTCTCGAGGTGCTTGAGGATTTCGATCAATATGAGCTTGGTCTGGAAATCCACCGATTGGGCCTCGTTCTCGATTAGCCGGATGTGCTCCTTGCCCAGGGAGGTGAAGAAGGAGAAGGCCGCGTCCTTCAGGTTCGCATCGGTGAGGTAGTTGAGCATGCGCGGCACCGCCTCGATCGCCTTGAGCGAGAGGAGCGCCTGCACCACCGTCTGCTTCACCAGGGGGTCGGGGTCCTTTTCGAGCTCGCGCAGGAGTACCGGAATGTACCGCCGGTCGTTGGAGGCACCCATGAGCTCGATGGTCCTAGATCGGACCTCCCAGTGCGGGTCGGACAGCGCCCCGGTGAACACCCGAATGGCGTCGGGACGACCGGAGCGGGCCAAGGCGGCCAACGACGCCTGGCGGATCTCGATGGGCGCATCCTGCGAGCGCGCAAGCCCGAGGATCGTCGGGAACAGGGTTCCGCAACCCACTTCCGCCAAGCCCCGCAGCGCCCCCAGCCGGACCGGCAGTTCGTCTTCCTCCAGGAGCTTCAGGAGCGCCTGCCCCACGGCCGGATCGGTGCTCTGGGCCAGAAAGGCGGCGGCCTCCGACCGGACCCAGAGGTCCACGTCGGCCAGGGCCGTCATCAGGGTCTCGGGCTGGCGGGAGAGCAGCTCCCGGCCCAGAGCCGAGACCACCGAGCGCCGCACCTTCGGGCTCGCGTCGCCCAGCATCGGCAGGAGGGTCTGGAAGGCTGAGGCTCCCATGCGCTCTGCGACGATCCTGACCACGATCTGGCGGACCTGGGCGGATGGGTCTCTGAGGCCGGGGAGCAGGGGTGAGAGATCCTGGGATGGGCCCTCCGCCATGAGGGCGTAGCCGGACCGGCGTACGCCTTCCTCCTGGTCTCCGGCCATCCGCTCACCCAGCCCCGAGATCTTCTCCCGATGGGCGGGGAACTTGCTGGCGAAGGTCTGGATGGCCCTGAGCGCCGTCTCGTGAAAGGTGGGATCGCTTTCCCGGAGCACGTTGGTGAGTTCGTCGATGCAGCGGAGATCCTCCACCTCCCCCAGAGCGGTGAGGGCCTCCATCCGGATCTGGAGGTCGTCTTCCTTCGCCTGGTTGAGCAGGGGCACCACAGCTTCGGTTCCGCCCAGGGCGCCGAGCAGGCGGATCAGGAGGACCTTCTGCTCGAGCTGGGGCCCCCTGTGGAGCCTCTCGACCACGGCCCGGCTGGCGATGGGGCCGTAACCCAATGCGGCGTCGAACGCGTCCCGCTGAAGGTACGGGTTCTCCAGTTCGCAGAGGACCCTGTCCAGCAGGGAGAGGTCCGCCAGCGACCCGGCCAGCACGATGAAGCCGCGACGCTCCGAGACCTTCATCTCTTCCCAGGCCTCCTCAAGCTCACCGAGGATCTCCATGGGAAAGTGCTGGCGGATGAGCCGGGCCACCTCCCGCTGGTGCCGCGGGAGCAGCGCCGCCGGTATATTGGCGTGATAGATGCGGGCCACCGTGTCCAGAATGTCCCGCAGGGGCGTACCGGGAGCGGAAGCCCTCTCCAGGAGAAAGGGCAGGACCTGCGGGTCGCCCATGGCGCCGAAGGCCTTCAGCACGGCCTTGCGGTACTTCGACGTCTCGTACAGTTCCGTGAGCTTGGCCGTGGCCACGGGGCCGCCGATGCTGCTGAGGGCGTCGATGAGATGGAAGCAGAGCCAGTCGTCCTGGCGCCGGAAGATGTCGAAGAGCACGGGCAGGCTGCCCGTATCCCTCAGCCGGCCCAGGCTCGTGATGGCCGCGGAGCTGATGTTCTTGTTCTCGTGGCTCAGGTAGTAGATGAGGTGCGGGGTGGAGCTCTTGTTCGGGATTTCCCCCAGAAGGGTGATGAGGGCAAGCTTGACGTCCAGGTCTCCCTCCACGAGGTGGTCGTAGACGTGCGGAAGGACCGGCTGGCCCAGCTTGATGAGGGTCTCGATGGCCGAGTTCCTCTTCCCGGCGTTCTCGGGGTCGTAGAGGGCGTCGAAGAGGATGGGCAGGACCCGTTCCACCGGCAGCGCCAGGAGGGACTCGACGGAGGCCTTGCGGACCCGCCAGTTGGCGTCGCCCAGGAGCGAATCCAGCATGGACAGGGCCTGATCGGCAGGCAGGTCGGGGAGGGCCAGGGCGGCCTTGCGCCGGGTCTCCACGTCGGGCGAAGCAGCTTGGCTGGCCAGGTCTTGGGCCATGGTTGGCCTCCTTCTCGATTCCTGCCGGAGGACTCAGGAGGGCCAGGCGGCTCTCCTGTCTTCTTCGGCGAGGGCCGCTTCCACCCGGCCCTGCCCCTACTCCCTCTTTCGGAGGTAATGCTGCACGACTCGGCTGAGATACTCGCCGGCTCCGGGCCGGCGGTGCTCCAAATAGCGGCGGCCCTCAGCCGCTTCATCGGCGAAGAGTCGGAAAAAGTCCGGAACGTCCCGGACCTGCACCATCCGGTCCGGATCGTAGACCAGAAGGTCCGCGAAGACGCTGCGCGCCAGCCGCAGGGACTCCGCGTCGATGCCATCGCCGAGGTGATTTCCCGCCAGCGCGATCTCCAGGTGGAACGCGAGCTTGCGAAGGATGACCGCCTCGCTGCTGCCCTCGTCCAGGTAATCATCGGCCCCGTATAGGGATTGCGGCCTGCGATGGTATCTCCGGGAGCTGTGGATGGCGCCCATCAGGATGATGATCGGAGGCACGGAGGCCTCGGCCCTGATTCGTGCGATGAGGTCCACGCCCAGGAGGCCCGGCAGGTAGGGGTTGACCAGGAGGAGGCGGGGCTTCTGTTCCATCACCGTCGCCAGGGCGCGATCTCCTTCCTCCACGATGAAGAGGTGGAATCCCTGATCGTTCAGGAGGTTGATGACCAGGTTCCGGAAGTCGCGCTGGATGTCGGCCACCACGGCCGTCGTCCGCTCCTCGCGGCCCAGGATCTCGTGGCGCTGGTCGGTCGTGGGGGAGACCAGAAACTCGCTGCCGCACCCCCTGCACCGGACCCTCAGGAGCCTGGCCTGGGTCTGTTGGAGACGGTACCGCTTGAGACAGTTGGGACACTGGACGAGCATCCGGCCACTCCTTGCGGTCAGAGATGGAACGACAGAAAGGCGGGCAGGTTCAAGTAGGCCACCGCCCTGTCCTTGTGATGGAACACGCCTTCGACAAAGTCCTGGGCCTTCTGGGTGAACCCTTCGGGCGGTGTTTCCAGGGAAGTCAGCGCCAGCTCCACGAGCTGGTCGATCCCGTCCACGTAGAGGCCGAACTGGTCGGCGCCCAGATCCAGGATGACGATCTTCGGCGCCGTCGGCGCGGAGAGGCGCTGCAATCTCAAGCGCGAAGCCACGTCGATGATGCTCACCACCTTTCCCCGAAGGGAGACGATCCCGAGGAGATAGTCTGGGCAGTTGGGTATGGGGGTAATGGGCGGCGGCTCGATGATGAGGGAAATCTCGTGGATCGGAATGGCGTATTGTTCGGTCTCGATGGTAAAGATGAGGAGGCGCTCTTTCTTGGAGGGAACGGGTGCGGCGGTGTCGGCCCTCGCTGCGACGGACGCGTCGTCGGGTTCCCTGGCGCCCGCGGAGTCCGGGGAGGTGCCGGAGGGCGGGGGGGGAATGTCGAGGGCGGCTGTTTCAGGGGAGGAGGGAGGAGAGGGTGCCGACGCTTCGCGGCGCTCCTCGGGTTCCTGGGAGGCCCGACCGCCCTTTTCGAGGCGCGCCTTCTTGCGGATTTTGGCCAGGTCCAAGGGTTTCCTCCGTAACAAGACGATTATACGTGAGCGCGAAGCCGAGGGCAACGGCGGCTCGGTGCGCTCCGAAGCCTGGATTGCCCCTCCCTTTCCGCCCGTTCATTTATGGCGGCCGCCTCACCTCGAACGCGTGGCCGGGGATTGGTGGAAACATGGATGCACGCGATGAGAGGTGAACAGCCGACGGCCAGACGTTGTCAAAGGGGAGGGGAGGATGGGGCGCTCCCCGGTCTCACGGAAACCTGAAGGCTTTGGATGCCGTCCAGGATGGAAAGGAGAAGGTGGCCCGTCACCATGCCCGGGCGGCTGGCGATTCTCCTGCTAGCGTGAAGCGAAGTCCCGCTTGAAGGCCTCCCGCGCCAGCGATGCGTGACGGCGCACGGTGGGTTCCCGAATGCCGAGCATCCCTGCGATGGCGGCGTCCTCCACGCCCAGCACGTCCCTCAGAAGAAAGACCATCCGCTGTTGGGGCGGGAGTCTTTCGGCCCATCGGTACAGGGTGGCGACCTCCACCTGAAGCTCCTGCACCGGCAGGTGCGCCAACTCCTCCGGCAATTCCTCCAGGCTGAGGGGCTGTCGCCGGTGGCGCTTGAGAAAGCTGTAGGTCGTCCTGACCGCTATGGTGCGGAGGAAGGGGAAGGGATCCTCTACCGCCCTCACCCTCGCGAGGGCGCGGTAGAAGCGGTAGAAGGTGTCCTGAAGGATCTCCTCCGCATCCTCGGTGCGCGGAACCATCTGGAATACGAGTCGAAAGAGGGTGGGGTAATAGAAAGTCAGGAGGCTCCGGAAGGCCTCCTCATCCCCCGCCCTGGCGGCGGTAAGCCAGGCGTGGACTTCCCCCGGATCGCGCACTAGCGACCGGAAGGGACTGGATGGGCCCGGCCATGACTCCGCATCCGATTCCCCTCCTCCCTTCGGACGGGTTCAACCGGCGGGACGCCAGCTGTTGGAGCGGCGGTCGTAGGACACGGTCACCTCTCCGCCGTCCGGATTGACCACGCGAATGGGCACGAAGGTTCCACCCGGGAACTTGGCCCTGAGGCCTCTCCCCTTAAGCACGAGCTTGCCGGTCCCCTTCCAGGAAACCTGCGCCCATGGGGTCCCATTGATGCTCACCTGAGCGCCTGCCTGGAGGTTCGCACCCTTGAGGACCAGCCGGAAAGGCGGAGAAGCCTTGCCCACCGAAGTGATGACGGGCGGGTCCACGACGGTGATGGAGCCCTCCTGGGAGCAGGTCAAGCCATCCGCCGAAGCGGTCAGAAGCCAGGTGTACGTCCCAGAGGAGGCGTAGGCGTGCGTGGTGGAGGCTCCAGAGGCCTGGGTCCCATCGCCGAAGATCCAGGTGAAGGCGGGGCTGCCCGGGCATCCGGCCCCGAGCGATGCCGTCGCGGATAAGCTCACGGCTGCTCCGGGTTGACCTCGGGACGGGACGGTCGCCGAGCAGGTGAGCGAACACACCGTCACCGTACCGCTCTGGGAGCAGGTCTGCCCTCCGGCGGTCACGGTCAGCGTCCACTGGTAGGTCCCGCCCTGCGCATAGGCGTGGGTGACGATCGAACCCTGCGTACCACCCGTTCCGTCTCCGAAGTCCCAAAGGAAGGTGGGGCTAGCCGTGCACTCGGAGGCCGATGCGGCCACGAAGGTCAGAGGAACACCGGCTACACCGGAGGGGGGCACGATGGCAGAGCAGGTCAGAGAACAGGCATCCACCTGGATGGTCCCGGTCTGGCTGCACGTGGTACCCGAATCGGAGGCCGTCATGGTCCAGGTGTAGGTCCCGGCCGAGGTGTAGGCGTGGGTCGGATTCTGGTCGGAGGAGTGGGCCGAGCCGTCGCCGAAGCCCCAGTCGTAGGTGACCGTGGAGGAGGAGCAGTTGGAGGGCGTGGCGGCGGCCGTAAATGCCGCCGTTTCATTGACCATGAGGTTCGACGGTCCCGAGGCGGAGCAGCTCAAGCTGCACGTGCCGACCGCGATGGATCCCGTCTGCGAGCAAAGGACGCCGTTCAGCGAGGCCGTCATGGTCCAGGTGTAGGTCCCGGCCGCGGTGTAGGTGTGGGTCGGGTTCTGGCTGGAGGAATGGGGCGAGCCGTCACCGAAGCCCCAGTCGTAGGTGACCGTGGTGGAGGAGCAGTTGGAGGGTGTTGCGGTGGCCGAGAAGGCCAAAGCCTGGTTGACCGCCGCACTGGTGGGCACAGACGCGGTGCAGGCCAGCGTGCAGGGTGGCGCTCCGGGCGTGACCGACGCGATGTTGCTCGGTGCCCCCTCGAAGCCCTCCGAGTCCAGGGTGGTGATGTAGTAGCTATAGGTGGTGCCATTGGTGAGGCCCGTGTCCGTATAGGCGGTGCTGCTGGCCCCGAGATTGGCCCCTGAGACAAGAGCCCAGGTGGCGCCGCCGTCCTGGCTCCTGTAAAGGTTGTAGCTCGCGACCGTGGTGGCCGGGGCCGACCAGGCGAGCTCGGCCGAAGCGTCGCCGGGCGTGGCCGAGAGCTGGGTCGGCGGCGCCGGCGCGGGCAGCCTCAGGCGGAGGGTCGGATCGCCCAGGAGGATGTTGCCCATGACGCTGCGGGCGTCGGTGGAGGGAAGGGAGAAGCGGCCCGCATCGACAAGATCGCCCAGGGTCCGCACCTTCGGCGTGAGGAAGGCCAGGTCGAAAATGGAGGAGTTGAAGGTCTCCTCCTCGTCCGGATAGGCGATGGTGGAGAAGCCGGTGGAGCCGATGTCGCCCCCGTCCGGCCGGTCCAGGAGCGCCTCCATGAGGCACGGGTCGCCCGGTTCGTCGAAGGCCGAGCTGTAGCAGCCGGCGTTCAGGACGAAGGGCAACGGGGCGAAAGGTGATGAAGGCGGCAGGGTGACGGGTGCGAGAAGGCTGACGTCCGAATCGCTCGCCGAGCCCGTCCGGCAATTGGCCACATTCAGGGGAATGGAGCCGAAGATGTCGCAATACTTCCCGTAGAAACCTACACCGCTGTGGCCGTCGTAGTGGACGATGGCGGAGCCGGGCCAGTCGGTCCGAATGTCGGAGGCGCAGGCGTCGGCATCCGTGCCGTTGTAGGGCGGGTCGTGGAAGTAGACGTGCTGGGTCTGCCAGGGCGACTGCATGTAGGTGGCCTGGAGCTGGGTGTTGAAGGTCTCGAAGACCTGCTCCCAGGATTGCGTCCAGGTGTCGGCCACGAAGAGGCCGGTCTTGTACCACGACCCCTGGAGCGTTTGGTCCTCGTAGGCCATGATCTTGGTGAGCATGCCCGCGAGCTGGGCGTAGTTGCGCGCGGGCAGACGCCCCACGGCCATGTCCGGGTAGCCGTCCCCGTTCACGTCGGCGTACCACGCGTCCGAAGGGTACCGCCCCATGTAGGTACTGTCGCCCAGGTCATCGAACATCATGGTCGGGACCCAGTTCTGGATGGTCGGGTCTTGCTTGTAGTTGTAATAGTCGTAAGTCGCGTCACCGATGAGCAGGACGTACTTGGGAACGGGGTCCCAGTTGGAGGCCACGGTTTGGAGGAAGGTGTGGATGGCGGTAGGATCGAAGATCCCGTAGGAAAAGTTGTCGTAGATGTCCTGGATGTCCACAACCCGAACCGACATCTGGGCCTCACGTCGGGCCAAGTACTCCTGCCAGATCTGGTCCTGGCCGGTGGGGTGGAAGAAGGGATGGGTGATGATCAAAAGGTCGCAGCCCTGCTGGGGCGAAGCCAGGTCCACTCCGCTCGACAGGGCGGCCGAATCGGGCAGAAGGGGTGCGCTGGACAGGGCCACCGTGCGGGTCGTCACCGCCGGATTCTGCGGCATCTGGAAGGTCACCGTGCCGTTCGAGAAGGAGGCGCCCGTCAAGAGTACCGGGAGGACCAGGCCGGTCGAAGGATCGCTTGCCGAGAGATCCAATATGTAGGGCTGGGAGCTATATCCTGAAGAGCTATATTGGGCGTCGCCATTGGGGGCGGAAAAGAAGAGCGAGTTGCCGTCTGCCGCGAAAGTTCGCTGGTATGCCACTTCAAAATAGTCCAGAAAAGCATAATCGTAAGTTCCCGAGGAAGAAAGGGAAAAGGACACCGTGTTGCTGCCAACGTTCGGTCCTGGTGCAAAGATCCAGGTTTGAGTGGACAGACCGAACCCCGTCCAGCTAGTCCCGCCGGAAGCGGGATTCTGCCCATTCAATTGGGCGGTCATGGTGTGAGTGTTGTTCGTCGGGTCGGCGAAGACCGCTGTTAGGGTAGCACCCGAACCCGTGGCGGCCGGCAGCAAGACCGTGTAAGACTGGGGATTGGAGGCGTTGCCCGGCGGGGCGCGATAAACGGGTCCCCAGAACCAATTGTCGCCGTTGGGCCGAAAATGGTCTATGGGATCGTACCAATTGTTGACTTCGCTGTGCACCATAGCGGTGAAGCTGCCGACTATCGGGTAAGTATTCGTCGGGGCTGCGTTAGAAGTTGCCATCAGCAGGCCTGACGAGGAGCTGTCGGAATACACCCAATAAATGTTGGTGGAGGTAAAGTCGCCGCCCTGCCAGAGAGGCCGGTTGGTGATGTGGAGATGCTGACCGTAAAAAACAATGGCGTTCTGCGAGGTAAAACTGCCAGCGAGAGGACCGTCCACCCAGAAGGGGAGCTGAACGCCCCGGCTCATGAGGTGGATATTGGAAAGAGAGGTGCCCACCAGGTTCAACCCATGACTGGACAGATAGCTCGCGTCGAGCCTGTACACTCCGTCCCGGCTGATGGCAATCCGGAGTCTTGGGCCTATTGCCTGCTGGGTCTGTGAGGCCTCTGCTTGGGGCAAAAGGGCCTGCTCGCGATGGAAGGGCAGGGCCTGCGCAGGATTTGCGAAAAGCGATGCTTCAGGCAGCATGGCAGGTGTCGCGCCTGTCTTTGTTGGATAGGTCTCCCGGGCCCCCGTCACGCGGAGTGATGCGGAGAGAGCGATGAGCACCCGCTCAGAGCTAACCTTGCCGGCGCTGGAGAGGGGATGTAGCAGAATCTCTTGGTAGGGGATGCCGTGCCAGATACCCCTCGCTCCCAGGGCTACGGCCGGGCCCCCGGGGAGAGTCATCAGGGGCAACTGTGCGGGTAGCCAGCGCTCGGAGAGGATTTGGATGCTGCACTGAGCGGCATCTGGCGGCAGTGCAACCTTCAGCGACACAACAGGAGCTGGACGGACCTCACCATTGGGCGCAGATGCCTCCCAGGCAGCCATTTGCTCGGGGCTTACATGCCAGGCGATGGGGATTTCTAGGGGTGGAGAACCCGAAGCCGGAAGGGCCGCAACGCCCATGAGCATAATGGGCAGGAGAAGGGAAAAACGCGATGCTCTCTGCATGTAACTTCGCATTACTTTCCTACCCCGTACGATTACCCTGGTGACCCCGTAAGATGTCCAGTGTTTTCTAGTGCAGGCAGAATGGACGCTATGGCCCATTTAGGGTTCGCAGTGCAACGACTCTAGCTAATATATGGTCCCGTTTGGCCACAGCTGGAATCCGCCTTGCCTCCAGTGCAGGAGCCCGCCCGGGCCTCGATTTTCTCCCGGTACACGACGGCAGGCTTCTTGTAGGGCTTCCTCTTCTCGCTCATGCTCATGATCCCTTACCTTGAGGGGCCAGTGCCCCATGAAAATGGCCGTCTCTTCCGAACCTCAAGCGGGAAGCTCCGCCGGTGTGATTTCCAGATCGCATTCCTCGGTGACGGTGCTTTCCTTCCGAGCCCCTCCTCCTCCCTCCGCCGCTTCGCGCCGAATCCGGGCGACCCGAAGATACTGCTCCTCGGGCTTCATGGGGTCGCCGGAATGAAGCCGGGACAGCCCCGGGCAGTGAAAGCAGTAGGCGTGGTCTTCAACTGTGTTTTGGATGTGGGCGGGCAGCGCGCGACTGATGGTCCGGACCTGCTCCAGAAGCGGCGCGGTTTCCCATATCTCCCTCAGCGGCTTGTCTCGGACGTTCCCCACGGCCTGCTTCCACTGGATGCAGGGCTGCACATCACCATAGGGGGTCACGTGGAGCGTCCCCGTACCGACGCCGCAGTTGTATTGCCCCGGCTCGCGCTCGAAGGGCGAGTTTCCGATGTTGAGGCCCGAGGCGCTGTAGAGGCGCCGAATGGCGTCGTCCGAAGCCCGCAGCTCCAAGGGATAGTCCTGGCCGTCGTCGGACGGAGTAAGAACGGGGTCGAAGTAGACGGGAAAGTCGAAGCGGTCCCCGATGGCCTTGATCGCCTCCATTTCATTTTCCACGAGGCGCGTCACCACGACTTTCAGGTAGACCCGCAGACCACGCTCTTTCAGCCAGCCCAGGGCGCGCATCTGGCGGTCGAAGGAACCCTTGACCTGCGTGAGGGCCTCGGCTGTATTTGCCGTCGCGCCGTGGAGGGACAACTCCAGGCAGTAGGGTCCCAGTTCCGCCAGCCGGACCACGGAAGCCTCCGTGAGGCTAGCCCCATTGGTGAAGATCCGCAGGGCAAAAGACCTCTCCTTGGCCGCCCGGGCAATGGCCCAGAAATCGGGGTGGAGAATGGCCTCTCCGCCCGTCAGCGTGAAGTAAAGAACGCCCATGTCCCGGAGTTGGTCCAGCACGGACAGGATTTCCTCCAAGGTCAGAGAAAGCCTTCCTGGATTGGGCGGGGGCGTTGTTCTCCGCTGGTTTCTGCGCTGGACCGGGTTGTAGCAGAATCGGCAAGCCAAGTTGCACGTGTAGGTGAGTTCCATGGAGGCATAGACGGGATGGGCCTTCCCCATGGCTCGATTGAGAAGTAGGGAGAGGGGCGTGTTCAACTCACTCCTCCGCAGGGAGAATAGCTCCGGATACCTTGAGCTCTTCGAGGAAGGCCTCCACATCCCTCAAGGCTTCCTCCTCGGATACATCATATTCCGACGCGATACCTCGCGCCATGATCTCGATGGGTTCACCGATGTGCTCCCAGACGTAAGTGCCGACCTCATTGAGGACCTGGATCTCTCCCTCGCGGTTGAAGACCAGGACCGACTGCCCCTCGATGGTGCGCCAGGAGACGTCGGGATTCCGTTTGATGTGTTCGGGGCTAGCCATCTCGCTTCTCTCCGGCGATGGACTCCCAGAACCCCGAATCCTTCGCGAACTGAAGTTCATGAACGCCCGTCTGGCGGCAGCAGTCCGCCGCAAGAGGCATCAGCCTATCATGGCGGGCGGCGGGGTCGGTGATGAAGGGGCAGCTCGCCAGGAGGGTGGCCAAGCCTCGAGCAGAAGTCAGGACCTTCAATGCATGCCGAGGAGCCTGCACGAGGCGAAAAAGACCTTCCAGAGGGAAAATCCCCGCTTTCTTAGCCGATTGGGAAAGGGTGCCCTTGAATGGTGTTGCGGCGATCATCCAGTGGCCCTCCCGGCGCAGCAGGAGGACGAGGTCGTCGGAGAGGAGGCCGTATCCCGGGCTCAACGCGGCGACGGTTGATTTTCCGGCGCCCGAAGGACCGAAGAAGACATAGGCCTTACCCTCTCGAACCAGGCCGGCTGCGTGGAGGATGAACCCCTCATGGGCGAGGGCCAGGCCCGCCGCCACCCACCGCAGGTAGTTCTCCATGGCTCGGAGCGTGACCTCCCGGTCTCCGGGACTCGATACCCTCAGGATGCCCGTCTCGGTTCCATCGGCCCACAATGCGGCGAAGTCCGTGGAGAGATAGAGCCGCGCGCCCTCCAGCGGGCGCTCCAGCACACGAAGGAAGCGATCCGCGGCCGGATCCAAGTAGGCGGCGGCCCCAGGATACAGAGTTACGGTGTGTTGGGGCTCCTCCTCGCAGAGGAAGGGGGCGTAGCGGCCCCGGGCCGATTCGAGCAGCTCCGGGTCCAACCCCTCGAAGCGTACGCAGAGTTCCGCAATGGAAAGAGAGAATCCTCCAGGTCCCATTGGACGGGGCAAATCCCCAAAATGTCCGAAGCTTGGGAAGTGGTCCACCCTCAGCTCCCTCAAAACTGGCCCCAAGTGGCCAACAACACCCAACCATGGGCCTTTCTTCCGGAACGAATCGGCTCGAATCCAACGCGCTCCGGGCTCATCGAAGGATAGCATATGCAATAGCGGAGCCAACCTGCTTGTCCGCGACAGCCCTGAATCCATGGGATCTGCGGATGCAGAGGATCCGGATGTAACTTGACGGTGATAGGTGGTGACTCGCTGGTAATAGAATGGGAGCGGTCACGGACAATACGCCGTGCCTGGACTCGAGCAAACAACAAGGGCCGGAGAAGCCTCCGGCCCTCGCGTTTATATCCTGAGGGGAGACTCAATCGAACTTGGCGCCCGGGAAGAAGAACTTGATTTCGTTGGCGGCGTTCTCGGGCGAGTCGGAGCCGTGGATGGCGTTCTCCTGGATGTTGGTGCCGAACTGGCCGCGCAGCGTCTGCTGGGGCGCCTTGGTGGAATCGGTGGGGCCCATCACCTTGCGGAGGTGCGCCACGGCGTCTTCGCGTTCCAGGCAGGCCACGATCACCGGGCCGGAGGTCATGAACCGGACCAGCTCCGGGTAGAAGGAGCGCTCCCGGTGGACGGCGTAGAAACCTTCGGCCTGGGTCTCTGAGAGGTGGAGCATCCTCAGGCCCTTCAGCTCGAAGCCCTCGTCGAGCAGGCGCTGGAGGATGTGGCCCTCGACCCTGTTTCTCATGGCGTCCGGTTTGATGATGGTCAGCGTCCGTTGCCTCATGCGTCGGGCCCTCACTCAATGGGCGATGGTCTTCCCGCCGTATTCCCTCGCCGCCTCCTGACCCACGGAGAGTGCCTTCAGGTTGAGCTCCTCGGTGCCCTTGGGCACCCGGGCCAGTACGGCCTTCTTGAGCGATTCGAAGCTCACCACGTCGGTCAGCTCGCGCAGGACGCCCAAGGCCACGATGTTGGCTACGAACTCCTTGCCCACCGTCTCGCGCGCCAGCCTGCTGATGGGAATCTTCACGGAGCGGAGCTTCTCGGGAATGGGCGTGGGCACGAGGTCCAGGTCGGCGACCACGAGGGCCGTATCGGGAACGTCCTTGAGGTACTTCTCGGCCGCGGCCTCGGTCATGAGAAGGAGGAGGTCGATGTGGGTGGCCTTGGGGTAGTCGATCTCGGCATCCGAGATGATGACTTCGCTCTTGCTGGCTCCCCCGCGGGACTCCGGGCCGTAGGACTGGCTCTGCGTGGCGTTCTTGCCGTCGAAGATGGCCGCCGCCTCCGCCAGGATCACCCCGCCGAGCACGAGGCCCTGGCCCCCCGATCCCGCCAGGCGGACTTCGTATCGTTTGCTCATGCTATTTCTCCACCGGTCTGACGCGTTCGATGAGCTTGTCGTACTCCGCACAGAACTCCGGCCTCGTAGCCTGATGGAGAACGCCGACGGGATACTTGCCGGCCTTCTCCTCCTCGGTCATCTTGTCCGAGAGGCGCACGTTGTAAGTCATGGCCTTGTAGTGCTCCATCATGTCGGAGGCGTCTCCCCACTTGTTCGGACGGCCGAAGTAGGTGGTGCACTGGGACCAGGCGTCCACCACCGAGAAGCCCTTGTTCTGCATGGCCTGGACGATGAGGCGGTCCATGGCCACCGCGTCCAGGTCCAGGGCGCGGGCCACGAAGGTGGCGCCGGCGGCCTGCGCCATGGAGCAGACGTTGAAGGGCTGCTCGATGGCCCCGTACGGAGCGGTAGTCCCCTTGAACCCGGTGAAGGTGGTGGGAGAGGCCTGGCCGCCGGTCATGCCGTAGATGTTGTTGTTGAAGACGATGAGGGTGATCTCGATGTTGCGCCGGCAGGCGTGGATGAAGTGGTTGCCGCCGATGGCCATGGCGTCGCCGTCCCCGGAGACCACGATGACGTGCAGTTTGGGGTTGGCTACTTTGATGCCCGTGGCGAAGGCCAGGGCCCGGCCGTGGGTGGTGTGGAGGGTGTTGAAGTCCAGGTAGCCCGGCGTGCGGCTGGAGCAGCCGATGCCCGAGACGACGACCACGTCGTCCTGGTTCCACTTGAGCTTGTCCAGGGCCCTCAGGATGGACTTCATGATGGTGCCGTGGCCGCAGCCCGGGCACCAGATGTGGGGCATCTTTTCCTTGCGCAGGTACTGGAAATAGTCCATGGACATGGCTCAGTCTCCCAGGATGGCCGAAAGGATGAGGGAGGGGGCGATGGGCTCGCCGTTGACCCGGTTGACGCCCGTGATGGTCGGGCCCTTGCCCAGGATCCTCTCCACTTCGAGCTTGTACTGGCCGAGGTTCATCTCCGGGACCACGACCCGCTTGGCGTGGGCCGCCGCCGCCTCGATCTGCCTCTCGGGGATGGGGTAGAGCGTGATGGGCCTGAAGAGCCCGGCCTTGACGCCCTTGGCCCTGGCCTCTTCCACGGCGCGCTTGGCCGAGCGGGCGGTGGAGCCGTAGGCCACCACGAGCACTTCGGCGTCCTCGGTGCGGTGGTGCTCGAACAGGAGGAGCTTCTCCAGGTGCTTTTCGAGCTTGTCCAGGAGACGGCGGTGGAGCGACTCCTGCACCTCGGCGGCGGCGGACGGGAAGCCGGTCCGGTCGTGGTCGAGTCCCGTGACGTGGTAGCGGGCGCCCTCGCCGAAGTTCATCATCGGCGGGACCAGATCTTCGCCGGCCTCGTAGGGGTAATAGGTCTCGCCGGCCTGAAGCGCGGGCTTCCGCCGGTTGATCAGGGCGATCTCGGCAGCCGGAGGGATGATGATCTTCTCGCGCATGTGGGCCGTGATCTCGTCCATGGCCAGCACCACGGGGGTGCGCATCATCTCGGCGAAGTTGAAGCATGCCACCGTGGTGTCGAAGACCTCGCGGATGGTGGAGGGGCTCAGGGCGATGGCCGGGTGGTCGCCGTGAGTGCCCCACCGGCACTGCATGACGTCGGACTGCGACGGACCCGTGGGGTTGCCCGTGGAGGGGCCGCCGCGCATGACGTTGATGACGACGCAGGGGACTTCGGCCATCATGGCGAAGCCGAGGTTCTCCTGCATGAGGGAGAAGCCGGGGCCAGAGGTGGCGGTCATGGTTTTCTGGCCCGCCAGGCTCGCGCCGATGATGGCGCCCATGGAGGCGATCTCGTCCTCCATCTGGATAAACTTGCCGCCCAGCTTGGGCAGGCGCCCCGACATCTTTTCGGCGATCTCGGAGGAGGGGGAGATGGGGTAGCCGGCGAAGAACCGGCAGCCCGCGGCGATGGCCCCCTCCATGCAGGCTTCGTTTCCGGAGAGGAACTTCACGGTGCCCGATGGTTTGGTCGCTTCATCGCTCATGGGATCCTCTTCAATCCACAAAGATGGCGAAATCCGGGCACCGGATCTCGCACAGCATGCATTTGGTGCACGCATCCACGTTGATCACCTCCACGTGCCGAAAGCCCATGGAGAGGACCTTCTCGGGGCAGTAGTTCACGCAGATGTTGCACAGGTTCCCCTTGCAGTGGCCGGGGATCACCGTGATGAGCACGTCCTTCTTGACTTTCTGGCCGTGGCCCGAGACGGCGAACTTGTCCTTATGAACCTCCTTGAGCCGCGGGGACCCCACGTCCGAGCCCTCGTGGAACACGCCGCTCAATGGTTGGGATGAGGTGGGCATCGTCATTCTCCCCTATGTCTGGTACGTTTCCCGGGGGCGCGAAGCCCCGCAGCCGGTAAGCCCCACAGCATAGGGCCTCTCGCAGGCCGCGTCCACGCACGGCCTTCCCCAGCGCGCGGGCTTGGGTGATATGGCCCTGGGAGGCGGCCGGCGGGTGCGCTCTCGGCATCCGCCAGCCGCCTCGGGCCTCTCTCAACGGAAGGCTAGGCCTTGAGGGCCTTGGTCATGGCCGCGCCGATCTCGGTGGGGGATTTCACGACGACCACACCGGCATCGGTCAGCGCCGCCATCTTCTCTGCCGCCGTCCCCTTGCCGCCCGCGATGATGGCCCCCGCGTGGCCCATCCTGCGGCCGGGGGGGGCCGTCTGGCCCGCGATGAAGGCCACCACGGGCTTCTTCATGTGGGCCTTGATGTAGGCCGCGGCCTCCTCTTCCGAAGTGCCGCCGATCTCGCCGATGAGCACGACGCCCTCGGTGGCCGGATCGGCGTTGAACAGTTCCAGGGTCTCCGTGTGGGAGGTCCCAGGCACCGGGTCACCGCCGATGCCGATGCAGGTCGTCTCGCCCAGGCCGCAATCGGTGAGCTGCCAGACGGCTTCGTAGGTGAGGGTGCCCGAGCGGGAGATGACGCCGACCCTGCCGGGCTTGTGGATGTAACCGGGCATGATCCCCATTTTGCACTCGCCCGGCGTGATGACGCCGGGGCAGTTGGGCCCGATGAGCCTGGCCCCGGTCGTGCGCAGGCCCGCCTTCACGCGCGCCTCGTCCCTGGCCGGGATGCCCTCGGTGATGCACACCACCAGCTTCACGCCGGCGAATGCCGCCTCCAGGATGGCGTCCGCGGCGAAGGGCGGCGGAACGAAGATCAGCGCGGCATCGGCCGCCTGGGCCTGGACCGCGTCGGCCACCGTGTTGTAGATGGGAACCTTCTCCTCCCAGCGGGTGCCGCCCTTGCCGGGGGTGACGCCCGCCACGACCTGCGTCCCGTACTCCAGGCACTGCTTGGCGTGGAAGGAGCCCTCCTTGCCCGTGATGCCCTGAACCACAACGCGCGTGTTCTTGCTGACGAGAATGCTCATGGCTTCTTCATCCTATAGAGATAACCACCAAGACACCAAGGCACCAAGCTCGATATGGAAGAAGCCCCTGGGTTGTTGTTTCGCTTGGTTCCCATTTTCTGGCTCCGATGCCCTTGGTGTCTTTGTGCCTTGGTGGTCCATTTCTTAGCCCTTCACGGAGGCGACGGCCATCTGCGCCGCCTGCTTCAGGTTGTCGGCCACCGAGAACTTCAGGCCCGAGGCCTTGAGCATCTCCTTGCCCTTGTCCACGTTGGTGCCCTGCAGGCGGACCACGACGGGCAGCTTCACGCCGATCTCCTTGGCGGCCGCGATGACCCCCTCGGCGATCACGTCGCAGCGGACGATGCCGCCGAAGATGTTGATCAGCACGGCCTTGACGTGCTTGTCCGAGAGCAGGATGCGAAAGGCGTTCTTCACGCGCTCCGTGGTGGCGCCGCCGCCCACGTCCAAGAAGTTGGCCGGCTCGCCGCCCTCCAGCTTGATGACGTCCATGGTGGCCATGGCGAGGCCGGCCCCGTTGACCATGCAGGCGATGTCCCCGTCCAGCCGGATGTAGTTCAGGTCGAACTTGCTCGCCTCGATCTCCAGCGGGTCTTCTTCCGAGAGGTCGCGCATCTCGTGGATGTCGGGGTGGCGGTAGAGGGCGTTGTCGTCGAAGTTCATCTTCGCGTCCAGCGCCACCACGTGGCCCTCCTTGGTCAGCACGAGGGGGTTGATCTCCGTGAGGGTGGAGTCGGTCTCCTCGTGGGCCTTGTAGAGGGCCGCGACGAGCTTCACGCACTCCTTGAAGGCCTCGCCCGAGAAGCCGAGCCCGAAGGCGACCTGGCGGGCCTGGTAGGGCTGCAGGCCCAGGAGCGGGTCCACCCAGGTCTTCAGGATCTTGTCGGGGGTCTCGGCGGCGACCTTCTCGATCTCCACGCCCCCTTCGGTGGAGGACATGATCACGTTCATCTGGCGGGCGCGGTCCAGGACGATGCCCAGGTAGTACTCCTTCTGGATGTCGCTCGCTTCCGTGATGTAGACCTTCTGGACCTCCTTGCCGGAGGGGCCCGTCTGGTGGGTGACGAGGACGTTGCCGAGCATCTTCTTCGCGTACTCGGCCGCCTCGTCCGCGGTCTTGGCCAGCTTCACGCCGCCCTTGAAGCCGTCGCTGAAGGTGCCCTTTCCGCGCCCCCCGGCGTGGATCTGGGCCTTCACGACGACGGTCCCGTTGAGTTCCTTGGCGGCGGCGTAGGCCTGATCGGCCGAAGAGGCCACCTTGCCGCGCGGGACCGCCACGTTGTACCGGCTGAGGATCTCCTTGGCTTGGTACTCGTGCACTTTCACTTCAATTCTCCTGAGAAAAGCGTGTGTAGGACACGGTCGCAGGGATCATCATCAAGGCGAAAAAGTATTTCACAGCCACGGGGTTGTGTCAATGTGACGGGGGACAAGGGACAGGAGACAGGGGACAAGGGACAAGAAACAGGGGACAAGGTCCGCGGGGTCTATCCATCCCAGATCCCTACTCCCAATCCCAACTCACTCCACGGGGGGGAGGAACTCCTCGGCCATGTCCCGGTAGCTCTCCCAGAGGTGGGTGACGTCGTTGGCCATGATGACCATGTCCCTGGGACGCCCGTACAGGTCGCGGATGTGTCCCTTGAGAGTGGCCTCGGCCTTGAAGCCGAGGCGTTCGAAGGCGCGGCGGGCGCCGGCCTGGTTCTCGGCCACCTCGGCCACCATCTTGTCGAGGCCGAGATTCACGGCGATCCCGGAGAGGGCCTTGACCAGCCGCTGTGCGAGGCCCCGGTGCTGCATGGCCCTGGCCACCACCACGCGAATGGTCCCGACGTGGGACATCCAGCCGTATCTCGGACGCCTCAAGGTGCCCACTCCCGCGATCTTGCCCTCAAGCTCGGCCACCAGGGGAATGCTGGTCTCGAAGTCGGCGGAGGCGAGGTAGCGGTCGATGAAGCTGGGGGCCGTGACGTCGTCGTCGAGGAACAGCCTGTCCTCCTCGGGCAGGCTCCTGAAGAAGGCCTGCATAGAGGGCCCATCGGTCTGCTTGAGGGAGCGGATCAGAATTTGGGATCCGTTCTTCAGGGTCACCGCTTCCGAGTAATTCTCCAGCTTCATGGGCCCCTCCTCGTTCGCCTTGGTCGGTCACGCCGCAAGCGCCGGACTCCTTAAGGTGTGTACTCTGCAAATTGTAAGATCCCCGCATCTGGAATGCCAGCCGGCGGATCCCTCCAGAGGCGAGAGGCGAGGCACGAGACATGAGGCGCCACACGCTCGGTCCCGGGGAGAGAGCGCAACTCGCCATTTCCGCTCCCATCGCGTACACTGGCCCCACACAGGGAGGTGGCCATGGGTGCACGGTGGTGGCGTGGTCTGGCGTGGGGGGCGGTCCTGCTGCTGGCCGGAGGCTTGTGCGGGTGCTCCGGCGGGCAGCCGAAGCCGGCCGCGCCGGCCGCTCCCGTCTCCGTCTCTCCCCTGGATCGCACGGTGGCCTTTCTGCCCCAGTACGAGCACGAGCCTCCGCAGAACGGCGGCACCTTCACCATGGCGCTGCCCGTGGACCCCGTGACGCTCAACCCGATCCTGGCCAGCGACCGCGTCTCTTACATGGCCTACAAGTGGATTTTCGACCCGCTCATCGACATGGATGCCGACATGAAGCCCGTCGGCGTCCTGGCCCAATCCTGGGAGAACAGCCCGGACGACCGGACCACCACCTTTCACCTTCGCAAGGGCGTGCTGTGGCAGGACGGGAAACCTTTCACCGCCGACGACGTGCTCTTTTCTTACCACGCCGCCATGGACCCGGCCGTGGACGCCGTCCATCTCCGGCCCGCCTTCGACCAGGTGGCCAAGGTGGAGAAGGTGGACGACTACACCGTGCGCGTCACCTGGAAGGAACCCTACGCGCCGGGTCTGGCGGCCTGGGTCTTCTACATCATCCCCGAGCACGTCTACGGTTACGCCAAGGGGAAGGGAGCCTCCTTCAACCAGAGCCCGGCGAACCAGGCCCCCGTGGGTACGGGCCCCTTCCGGCTCGAGGAGTGGAAGCGAGGGGACCGGCTGGTCCTCACGGCCAACGACCAGTACTGGCGCGGACGGCCGCACCTGGACCGCCTGATCCTCAAGGTGATCCCCAAGGGGCAGACGCAGCTCGCGGCCTACGAGACGGGCCAGCTGGACATGGCGGGCCTCTCGTCGGAGCAGTGGGATCAGCTCCGCACCGATCCGGCCTTCGCGGCCGGAGCCTCCATCTTCGAGTACTACGCCAGGCAATTCTTCTATCTGGGCTGGAACATGGACGGCTCCAACCCCTTCTTCGCCGACCGGCGGGTCCGGCAGGCCATGACCTACGCGCTCAACCGCCAGGGGGTGGTGGACAGCATCTTGGGAGGCCCCGGCG
>JBAWEQ010000145.1:0-15256 GCA_049591295.1 Acidobacteriota bacterium | reverse complement strand
GGCCGGCAGGGCCGGAGCCCGCCAGCAGCGCGGACAGCAGCTCGGCGTTGCCGCCCGCGTCTCCGCCCGCCAGCTCGGACTCGAGGCAGGGGGGCAGGCCGAAGTCGCTCGCGCCCAACTCGTAGCTCTCCATGCGCCCGTCGCGGATCTCCCGCACGGCCACGCCTCCGTGCAGGACGGCCTCGTCGTAGCCCCCCTCGCCGTGGATCACGAGGGAGCGCCTCGTGCCGAGGGCCAGCAGCGTGCGCGCCATCAGCTCCATGGCCTCGGGGCGGAAGACGCCGACCACCTGGCGGCCCGCCAGGGCGGGGTTCAGGGTGGGGCCCAGGAAGTTGAAGGCGGTGCGCACCCCCAGGGCCTTGCGCACCAGGGCCACGCGGGCCATGGCCGGGTGGTAGAGCGGGGCGAAGAGGAAGACGAAGCCGCAGCGCTCCATGCGGGCGCGGGCCTCCTCCGGCGGCTCCGAGATGGGGTAGCCCAGGTGTTCCAGGAGGTCCGCCGACCCGCACCGGCTCGAGATGCTGCGGTTGCCGTGCTTGGCCACCGGGAGGCCCAGGGAGGCCACCACGAGGGCCGCCGCCGTGCTGAGGTTGAAGGAGTGGCGGCCGTCGCCCCCCGTCCCGCAGGTGTCCACGGCCTCCGGGAAGGGCTGGAAGGGCGTGGCCTCGCGCCGGAAGGCGGAGGCGAGGCCGGAGAGCTCCTCCGCCGTCTCGCCGCGGGCCGCGAGGGCGCCGAGGAAGGCCGCCGTCTGGAGGGGCTCCGCGCGGCCCTGCGCCAGGTCGGTTCCCACGGACTCGGCTTCCGAGGCGGTCAGGCGGCCGCCTCCCGTCACCTTGGCCAGGAGCTCCTTACGCACGGGCCACCTCCCTGCACAGGCCCGCGAAGCGGGCCAGGATCTGCATCCCCTCGGGCGTGAGGACCGACTCGGGATGGAACTGCACGCCGTGGCACGGGTAGCGGCGGTGCTGGACCGCCATGATCTCGCCCTCGGGCGTGGTGCCCTGGACGCGCAGCTCCCCCGGAAAGCCTTCGCTGCTCGCGACCAGGGAGTGGTAGCGGCCCGCCATGAGGGGGCTGGGCAGGCCGGAGAGCAGGCCGCTGCCGTCGTGGAGCACGGGCGAGGTCTTGCCGTGCATGGGGCGCGAGGCCCGCCCGACCTTTCCGCCGAAGGCCTCGACGATGACTTGGTGGCCGAGGCACACGCCCAGGATGGGGACCTCGGGGGCCAGCTCCCCGACCACCTGCGGGCAGATGCCCGCGTCGGCCGGGGCGCCGGGGCCCGGGGAGAGCACGATGCCCGAGGGCTTGAGCGCGCGGATCTCATCGGTCGAGATGTCGTCGTTGCGCACCACGCGGAGGTCGGGCTCCAGGGTCCCGATCATGGAGACGAGGTTGTAGGTGAAGGAATCGTAGTTATCGATGAAGAGGATCATGGGGAACCTCCGTTGCGATGGGTGAGCGCTGGATCGAGATGAGGTGATGAGGAGATGAGGTGATGAGGGGATGAGGAGCTGCGGGAAGGCGTGACCGTGGCAGCGGTCCCGGCTTTCCCTGCCCCCTGTTCGTCGTCCCGTGTTCCTGCCGCAAGGCCGTCATCGAGCCTCTCCGCCCAGCGCATCGAGCAGAGCGCCGGCCTTATGGTGGATCTCCTTCCATTCGCTCTCGGGCTGGGAATCGGCCACGATGCCGGCGCCCGCCCGGAAGCGGACCCGCCCTCCGGAGAATTCGAAGGTCCGGATGGCGATGCAGGTCTCCAGGTTGCCCGCCGTGTCGAGGATGCCCACGGCGCCTCCGTAGACGCCGCGGTCCTGCGCCTCCAGCCCGCTCAGGACCTCGACGGCCCTGATCTTGGGCGCACCGCTCACGGTGCCCGCCGGGAAGGTGCTCCAGAGGGCGTCGAGGCCGCTTCTTCCCTCCGCCAGCGTCCCGTGGACCTCCGAGGTGATGTGCATGACGTGCGAGAAGCGCTCCACGACGGCTTGGACGGGTACGCCCACGGAGCCGAACTCGCAGACGCGGCCCAGGTCGTTGCGGGCCAGGTCCACGAGCATGGCGTGCTCGGCCAGCTCCTTGGGGTCCTGGAGGAGTTCGCGTTCGAGGCGGCGGTCCTCCTCGGGCGTCGCGCCGCGGGGCCGCGTGCCGGCGATGGGGATGGTGGTGGCCGAACGGCCCTCGACGCGCAGGAGCATCTCCGGCGAGGCGCCCACCACCTGCCGCCCGCCGAGGGAGACGTAGAAGTGGTAGGGCGAGGGGTTGAGGCGCCTCAGGCGCCGGTAGACCTCGAAGGGGTCGCCCTCGAAGGGGCCGCCGAAGGGTTCGGAGACCACGACCTGGTAGGTGTCGCCCGCGAGGATGCGCTCCTTCACGGCGGCGATGTTCCGCGTGAAACGCTCGCGGTCGGGCCTCTCCTCGGGCACCCACCGCGGCGGCGGCAGGGGAGCGGGCAGGGGACTCTCGAGCTTCTGCTGGAGGGAGCGGAGCTGCGCGAGGGCCGCGCTCTCTTCCTCCTGGGGCGCCGGAAGGCGGTAGAGGTGGCACTCCTGGCGAAGGTGGTCGATGACCACGCCGGTCGTGAAGAGCCCGAACACGATGCGGGGATCCCTCGTCGGGGGTAGGGACCGCTCCAGCACGGGTTCGGCCATGGAGAAGGCGGAGAAGTCCACCCAGCCAACGGCGCCGCCCATGTAGGGGATGGGAGGCTCGGCCCAGCGGGAGGAGAAGCCCCCGGCCCAGCGGGCGAAGGCCTCGCGGGCCGAGCCGGCCAGGGGGAGGCTCTCGGAGCCCCGGCGGAGCCTCGCGGAGCCGTCCGCCTCGAAGACCTCCGCCGGGTGAAGGCCCAGAAAGGAGTAGCGCGCCTGCGTCTCGCCGCCCGCCACGGACTCCAGCAGGAACGCCTCCTCGCCGGGTCCGGTGAGGGCCAGGAAGGCGCGGACCGGGGTGAGCAAGTCGCCCGGGACCCGCAGGCGAACGATCTGCCTGGGCTGCGCGGCCGAGCGCCGGTTGGTCTCCGATTGGGGCATCTGCGCATCCTCCGCCCGCCCTCGCGGGCACAAAAAAAAGCCCACCGTTTCCGGTGGGCCGGGTGCTTGGCGAATGGTGGCGCCTAGGCGGCCGCCATCCTCTCGCGCACACCCAGCCCGCCGTACCACCAATAGTTCATGTTGGTCGTCGCGATCTGGGTGTACGTCACTTCTGCCTTCCTCCAGGCGGGAGGATAGGCCAAAGTAGTGCTGCTGTCAAGAGGGGGAGCTTGAATTCGGAAGGTGGAAGGAGAAGATATGAACCACCAAGACACCAAGACACCAAGGCACTGAGGAATTGGGATTTGGGAATTGGGGAAACCCAGGCGAGGGGCCGGCCGGCAGGCTGTGGGAGCGATCGCCAGATCGCGAATGAGGGGAAATCGCCGTCAGGCGACGGCTTCCACACCGGCGGGAATTCCATCGCCGAATTTGGGCGTCCAGCATCTCGCGGCCCGCGACCAGCGACGCGGCAGCTGTTTGCAGGCAGGGTTCAGTTGCGGGAGCCGCGCTCGCGGCTGAGGAGGGCGGCGGCGGCGTTGGGTTCGACGGGGCCGTGGAAGTAGAAGCCCTGGGCGAAGTCGCACTGGGTGCTGCGCAACAGCTCCGCCTCCTCGACGGTCTCCACGCCCTCGGCCACGACCACGAGGCCGAGATTCTTGGCGAGCGCTACGATGGTCCGCACGATCTCCATGTTCTGGCTGCTGCGGCCGATGCCCGAGATGAAGGAGCGGTCGATCTTGAGGGCGTCGATGGGGAACTGGTGCAGGTAGCTGAGCGAGGAGTAGCCGGTCCCGAAGTCGTCGATCTGCACCCTCACGTTCAGGGCGCGGAGCGAGGAGAGCACCGCGATGGCCGCCTCGGAGTTCTCCACGATGGTGCCCTCGGTGATCTCGATGCCCAGCGATCCGCCCTGGAGGCCCGCCTGGAAGAGGGCCCGGTTCACCTGCTCGATGAGGTCCGGCTGGGCCAGGTTCCGGCTGGAGAGGTTCACGCTCACGGTGATGGGGGAGGCGGAGGGAAAGCTGGACTGCCAGGCGCTGGTCTGCCGGCAGGATTCCGCCAGGACCCACTTGGCGATGGGGACGATGAGGCCTGTCTCTTCGGCCACGGGGATGAACTCCTCGGGAAGGACGAGCCCGCGCTTGGGGTGCTGCCACCGCAGCAGGGCCTCGAACCCGGCGATCTTGCCGGTGGCCATGGAGACGATGGGCTGGTAATGGATGCGCAGCTCGCGGCGATCCAAGGCCCGTCGAAGGTCGTTTTCGGTCTGGAGGACCTGCACGGCGCGGTCGTGCATGGAGGCGTCGAAGATCTCGTGCCTGGCCCGGCCGCGCGACTTGGCCTTGTACATCGCCGTGTCCGCGTCCCTCAGGAGCTGCTCGGGCGTGTCGTAGCCGCGGGTGCTGAAGGCGATGCCGATGCTGCACGTGGCGTACACCTCGTGTCCGCACACGCTGAAGGCGGCCTCGAGCTCGTGGTGGATCCGGGAGGTGAAGCCGTCCGTCTCCCGCTCGGTCCGGATGTTTTCGAGGAGAATCCCGAACTCGTCGCCGCCAAGCCGCGCCAGGATGTCGTCGGAGCGGAGGCAGCCCTTGAGCCTCTTGGCCACAGCCACCAGGAGCTCGTCACCCGCCACGTGGCCTAGGCTGTCGTTCACGAACTGGAAGCGGTCCACGTCCAGGAACATCAGGGCGAAGGCGTAGCTCGGGTCCAGGCGGCAGCGAAGGATGGCGGCCTGCAGCCGCTCCAGAAAGAGGAAGCGGTTGGCCAGCCCCGTAAGCCCGTCGACGGCGGCGTCGTGGCGGATCTGCTCCTCGCCCATCTTGCGGTCGTTGATGTCGACGAGGGTGCCCGTGAGCCGCAGGGGCGTGCCGTCCTCGGACCGGAAGGCCAGGCCGCGGCAGGCCACCCAGACGTAGCTGCCGTCCTTATGCTTCAGGCGGTGCTCGCAGTCCACCATGGGGCTCCGGCCCTCCAGGTGAGCCTCGATAGCCGCCTGGAGGAGTTCGCGGTCCTCGGGATGCACGCGGCCAAGCCACTCCTGGCCGCCGCTTCCCACCTCCGCCTCCGCGTAGCCGAGCATCTCCTTCCAGCGGGGCGAATAGTCGATCTGCTCGGTGCGCAGGTTCCAGTCCCAGAAGCCTTCGATGGCACCCTTGGCCGCGAGGGTGAAGCGGGCCTCGCTCTCCTTCAGGGCCTCCTGGGTGCGCTTCACCTGGGAGACGTCCTCCACCAGTCCGTCCATGACCAGCTGCCCGTTGTGGGAAGAACCGATGCTCTCGGTGAGGAGAACCCAGATGACCTCGCCGTCCATGCGCCGGAGCTTGAGCTCGGCCCGGTGGACGTGGCCGTGGTGGCGCATCTGATCGAGCAGCCTCACCCTGTCATCGGCTCCGACGAAGAGCTCCTGGAGCCTGACTCCCTGCGCCTCCAGAAGGCTCTGGAACCCGAGCATCCGGAGAAAGGCGGGGTTGGCCTCGAGGATCTGGCCGTCCGCCGTGGAGCGGAAGATGCCCACGTTGATGCGCTGGAGGAGGCCGTTCAACCGGCGTTCGAGCCTGGCGGACTGGGTCCTGGCCCGGGACCGTCCCAGGAGGCCGAGGATGGTGGATTGGAGCCGGCGCAGGTAGCCCGGCGTCCGGAGGATGTAGTTGTCCAGCCCGCGGCGCAGGGCCTGGACGGCTTCGCCCTCCCGGCTCGGGGTGGTCAAGAGGACCATGGGGCATTCCGGGTGGAGGCCCCTGATCTCCTCCACGAGCCCATTGATCTTGGCCCAGGGGACGGAGCCATCCAGGATCACGACGTCGAACCCCGACTCATCGAGGCGCTCGTGAAGTGCCTCTGGAGTCGTGGCAACCTTCAGGTCCAGATCGGGGAAGTCTTCAGAGAGGGCCTTTTTCAGCGGGAGGCGGGCGCCAGCTTCGTGCGTCACCAGCAGGACCGCCAATTTCTCCACCCGCGCCTCCGTGGGGGATGCCGCGGTCTCTGCCCGGGAAAGGGCGCCCGCAGATCCAACCCTACTGCCAGGACGCTACCACAATCCCCCGCCCGCCACAACGGCCGCCGGCCTTCGGGGTCTTCCTCGCGGGACCAGCGGGTGAGCCAGGAGTAACGGGAGGAGAATGAATGTGAAGGGGGCGGAGAGGCCAGCGGGGAAGGCATGGGCAGAAAAAGAGGGCGGGCCTCTCGGCCCGCCCTCGGAAGCGCAGGGAAGCCGCTCGAACTACTCGGCCTCGGGAATCGTGGATCCGTTCGCCGAACGCGACAGGCGCCGGCTGAGGAGCGACTGGAGTCGGTCCATGTAGAGGTAGAAGACCGGGGTCACGAAGAGGGTCAGGAACTGGGAGAAGAGCAGGCCGCCGACGACGGCCAGGCCCAGGGGGCGGCGCGATTCGGCGCCGGCGCCCATGCCCAGGGCGATGGGCAGCGTGCCCATGAGGGCCGCCATGGTGGTCATCATGATGGGCCGGAAGCGGATGACGCAGGCCTCGTAGATGGCCTCGGCGGCGGGCTTGTTCTCCTTGCGCTGGGCCTCGAGGGCGAAGTCGATCATCATGATGCCGTTCTTCTTCACGAGGCCCACGAGCATGATGATGCCCACGAAGGCGTAGATGGAGAGGTCCACACGGAAGATGAGCAGCGTCACGAGAGCGCCGAAGCCGGCGAAGGGGAGGGCCGAAAGGATCGTGAAGGGATGAATGAAGCTCTCGTAGAGGATGCCCAGCACCAGGTAGATCACCAGGATCGCCAGCAGCAGCAGCCAGCCCAGGCCCTTGGTGCTCGCCTGGAAGGCCTGCGCCGTGCCCTGGAGACTCATGGTGAGGGTGGCAGGGACGATTCCCCTGGCCAGCTTCTGGACCGAGTCCACGGCGTTTCCGAGGGGGGTGCCGGGAGCGAGGTTGAAGGAGACCGTCACGGAGGGGATCTGGCCGGTGTGGTTGATGGAGAGGGGACCCAGGTCACGCGTGATCTTGGCCACCGCGTCGAGGGGCACCACTTGCCCCGAGGAGGAGGGGACGTACAGCATGGAGAGGGCGGCCGGATCCGTCTGGTAGCGGTTCTCTAGTTCGAGAATCACCTGGTAGGTGTTGTTGGGCGCGTAGATGTAGGAGATCTCCCGGGAACCGTAAGCGTCGTAGAGCGTGTTTTCTATGGCCTGGGCCGTGACGCCGTAGGACGAGGCCTTGTCCCGCTCGATATGCACCTCCACCTGCGGGTTCTTGATCTGCAGGTCGCTGGTGACGTCGATGAGGCCGGGCAGGGCCCTCATCTTGTTCTCCAGCTCCGTGGCCACGCTGTAGAGCTCCTGCGTGTCCGAGCCCTGGAGCGTGACCTGGTAGAGGCTCTTGGAGAGGCGCCCGCCGATCTGGATGGGCGGCGGGTTCTGGATGAAGGCCATGATGCCCGGCACCGACATGAGCTGGCCTCGCATCCTGGCGATCTCCTGGTCCACGCTGAGCTTGCGCTCGGAGCGCGGCTTGAACCGGATGAAGCAGATGCCCTGGTTGGGGGCCAGGAAGCCCCGGCTCCCGGCCGTGGAGAAGAAGGCGTCCACATCCGGATTGGACTGGATGATGCGGTTGATGGCCTGCTGATGGCGGACCATGGCGTCGTAAGAGATGCCCTCCTTGGCCTGGGTGAAGACCATGGCGCGGCTGGCGTCCTCGCTGGGCAGGAAGCCCTTTGGGATGATCACGAAGAGCCAGCCCGTGAGCACCAGCACGACGGCCGAGAAGATCATCACCAGCCGCCGGTGGCCGATGGACCACTTGAGCCCGCGCTCGTACCGGCCGAGCATCCAGTTGAAGCCCCTCTCCGAGACGTCGTAGATGCGGCCGTGGTGGACCTCCGACTGATGTTTGAGAAAGCGGCTGGCCAGCATGGGCGTGAGGGTCAGCGAGACGAAGCCCGAGATGAGGATGGCCGAGCCGATGGTGACGGCGAACTCGTGGAAGAGCCGTCCGACGATGCCCCCCATGAAGAGGACGGGGATGAAGACGGCCACCAGGGAGAAGGTCATGGTGAGGATCGTGAAGCCGATCTCCTTCGACCCCTCTAGGGACGCCTCCAGGATGCCCTTCCCCATCTCCATGTGCCGGACGATGTTCTCGAGCATGACGATGGCGTCGTCCACCACGAAGCCGACCGCCAGGGTCAGGGCCATCAGCGAGAGGTTGTCCAGACTGTAGCCTAAGAGGTACATGAGGGCGAATGTTCCCACGAGCGACATGGGCAGCGCCAGGCTGGGGATGACCGTGGCCGACACGTTCCGCAGGAAGAGGAAGATCACCAGGATGACCAGGATGAGGGTCAGCAGGAGGGTGAACTTCACGTCCGAGACGGACTGCTTGATGGAGGTCGATCGGTCGTACAGGGTGTGCAGCGTCACGGAGGCGGGGATCTGCCGCTCGAAGGTGGGAACCAGGTCCTTGACCGCCTGGGCCACCGCCACGGTGTTGGTCCCCGGCTGGCGCTGGATGGCCAGAACCACGGATCGCTGGTTGTGGGTGTGGTCGATGTACCAGGCGGAGGTCTTGTCGTTCTCCACGCTGTCAAGGACGTGGCCGAGGGCCTCGAGGCGCACGGGCTGGCCGTTCTGATAGGTCACGATGAGAGGCCGGAAGGCGGACGCGTCCTCGAGCTGGCCGCTGGCCTGCACCGTGTAGGAGACGTGCGGGCCGTAGAGCGTTCCCGTGGGCAGGTTGACGTTCCCGTTGGTGATGGCGTTGGCCACCTGGTCCAGGCTGATTCCCTTGTTGGCGAGCTTGTTGGGGTCCACCTGCACGCGGACGGCGTACTTCTGCGAACCGTAGACCTGTACCTGGGCCACGCCGCTCACCATGGAGATGCGCTGGGCCATGAGGGTCTCGCCGTAGTTGTCCACCTGGCTCATGGGCAGGGTGGGCGAGGTCAGGGCGAGGTAGAGGATGGGCTGGTCCGCGGGGTTCACCTTCTGGTACGAGGGCGGCGTCGGCATGCCGGTCGGGAGCTGGCCCTGGGCCACCGAGATGGCCGACTGCACGTCCAGGGCAGCGCCGTCCAGGCTGCGGTCGAGGGCGAACTGCAAGGTGATCGAGGTGGAGCCCTGGTAGCTCGTGGAGGTCATGGAGTCGATGCCCGCGATGGTGGAGAACTGCTTCTCCAGCGGCAGGGCCACGGCCGAGGCCATGGTCTCGGGGGTGGCGCCGGGCAGAGAGGCGCTCACCTGGATCGTGGGGAAGTCCACGTTGGGCAGGTCGTTGACGGGCAGGAGCCGGTACCCCGTGATGCCGAAGAGGAGGATGGCCAGCATGACGAGGGTCGTCATGACCGGCCGCTTGATGAAGAGCGCGGAGAGGTTCATGGCGTCTCCTCTGTGCGGAGGCCCTCAGGGGACCGGGCGGATTGGGGATTTCGGGTTTGAGATTTGGGATTTGGACCCCAAGGGCAGTGCCGTAGGAGCACCCTCCGGAGCGCGATGGGGTTCATCCCGGGCTCCTCGGTTTCCCGGCTCATCACTTCCCGCCTCCCGGCGCGGGTGAGGTTCCCGCGCCTTGCGTGGGGGCGGGGCCGCTCTTGATCTCGACCGTCGCCCCGGGGAAGAGTCGGAGCTGGCCGTCGGTGACGACCTCTTCGCCGGCTTGGAGTCCCTTCTCGATGATGGCTTCGTCGTTTCGCCGCTGGCCCACCGTGACGGGCCGCATCTCTACGGTGCGATCGGGCTTGACCACGAAGAGGTAGGTGCCCTGCTGTCCCTCCTGGACCGCCTTCTCCGGGACCACGACGGCCCCCTTCTGCGTGCCCAGCGTCAGGGAGACCCGGACGAAGGAGCCCGGCCAGAGCGCCTTGTCCTCGTTGGGGAAGGTGGCCTTGAGCAGGATCATGCCGGTGTTGGGATCGACGGCGTTGTTGATGAGGCTCAATTCGCCCTCGAAGGTGGCGCCGCCGGAGGGGAGCACCGCGGAGACCTTCAAGGGCCCATCGGCCTGCTGGCGGCGGATCTCTGGCAGATCGGATTCGGGGACCGAGAAGTTCACGTAGATAGGCGTGATCTGATTGAGGACGAGAACGGGCACGTCGTTGGCCTTCATCACGTTGCCGAGTTGGATGAGGAGGTTGCTCGTCCTTCCCGGAATGGGAGCGCGGACCGTGCAGTAGGCGAGGTTCAGGCGGGCCGTCTGCACCGCCGCCTCGTCGGCCTGAACGGACGCCTGGAGGGCGCCCGCCGAAGCCGCGGCGTCGTCGTACTGCTGCGCGGTGACGTAGTCCTTCTTCACGAGGTCCGCGTAGCGCTTGGCCTGGGCCTCGGCGCTCACGAGCTGGGCCTTGTCCCTCGCCAGGATCCCCTGGGCCTGTTGGAGGGCGGCCTCGTAGGGACGCGGATCGATGACGAACAGAACATCGCCCTTGTTGACGTCCTGGCCTTCCTTGATGGCGACCCGGGTGATCTCACCTCCCACGAGGGGCTTGATGCTGACCGAGTTGTAGGCCTCCACGGTGCCGATGGCGCTGAGGACGATGGGCACGTCCTTGTGCACGGCCTCGGCCGCCGTGACGGGGGCCGGGGGTATGCCGCCCTTCTTCTGTGCGCTACAGGCGGAGAGGATCGCCAGGGCAAGGACGGTGGCGGAGGCGGCGGCCAGCCGGCGGCTCCGCATCGGGGAGGCGAGGAAACGAGAGTTGGCGACGGGGCGTCTCATGGCTTTTTGTCCTTCTCCACCGCAACGGGGGCGGCCAATTCGCTGTGCTGGTCGGCAACGGTGAGGGTCCCGGTATCGTGCGCGAGCTGCGCGAGGGCCATGTACCAGTTCGCATCGGCCTGGACGCGCTGGGCCCTGGCGCTGGCGAGGGCGCTCTGGGCGGACAGGAGGTCGAGGATGCTGCCCACGCCGGCCTTGTAGCGCCCCAGGGCCACGTCATGGGACTCGGTGGCGCTTTCGAGCAGGTCGTGGCTCGTCTTGACCTGCTGCTTGGCCGTGCGGAGCTGGTAGTAGCTCGACCACACCTGAAAGGTGACCTCCTGCTGGAGGCTCGAAAGGTTCGCGTTGGCCGCGTCTTCGTCGGCCTTGGCCTGGATGACGTTGTACTGCTGCGTGAAGCCGGTGAAGAGGGGGATGCTCAGCACGACGCCGAGGTTATAGGTGTTCCCGAAGGCGCTCTTGCTGTCGTAGTAGATCCGGCCCAGGCTGGCGCTTCCGTTCAGGGAGGGACGGCCCTCGGCCTTGACGGTACGGACGTGGGCCGCCGCCTTCTCCGCCAGTGCGCGTGCGGCGGAGAGGTCGGGGCGGTTGACCTCGGCCTGGGCGAGGAACTTGTCCACCGCCTGGAAGGTCTGGTCGGTCTTGGGTTCCTTGGATGGGATCCCCACGTCGTAGGGGGTGTTGGCGGGAAGCCCCATGGCCGTCGCCAGGGCGCCGCGGGTGGTCTGGATCTGACCTTCGAGCCCGTCCAGGATCAGCTGCGCCTGGGCCAGACTCGTCTTGGCCTGGAGGACGTCGGCGATGGTGGCCACCCCCGCCTTGTGCATGGCCTGGGCGGCGTCGAGGTTGGTCTGGGCCTCCTTGACGGTCTCCTCCTGGGCTTTGTAGAGGGCCTTGGCGGCCACGTATTGGTAGTAGGCCTGCTCCACGGCCAGGGTCACGTTCTGGAGCATGGCGTTGTGGCTGAAATCGGCGGAGATGAGAGCCTGCCGCTTCTCGTCCACGGCCGCCGTCTGGCCGCCGAAGTTATAGAGGAGCCAGCTGAGGGAGAGCTGGGGTTCGTAGCTGCGCTGGTAGTACGAGATGGCGCCGTTGGCCAAGCTCCCCTCGGCCCGGTTGTAGTTGGCCTGGGCCTGGATCTGTGGGTAGTAGCTGCCCTTCTGGCTCCCGTAGGCCGCCGCGGCCGAGCGTGCCTGCGCCCACGCCTCGGCGGTTAACGGGCTGTTGCGCAGGGCGATGTCCACCACGTCCAGGAGCGTGAGGTTCTGGCTCCTTTCGAGAATGTCCTGCGGAATGGCCGGCGCGGGTGCGGCGGCCGGAGCTGGTGCCTGCAGGACCTTCGCGGGCGGGGTCCATGGCTTGTCGGGAGAAGGCGACGTGGCCGGGGCCCCGTACACCTTGGGGGGATTGTGCACGCAGCCGGCCAGGGCGGCCAGTCCCAGAGAGAGGAGCGCTCCGGTCAAGAGGCTTCGCGAGGTCATGGCCGGCTCCCCAGCGGTGCGCGGCTTTGCGGATCTGCGGCGCCTGTCGAGAGGCCGTGGAGAAAGAGCTCGATGATCAGCCGAGCGTCCTCCTCCAGGGGCCCCGGTCTTTCTTCCCACAATCGCTGTCCAATCATGGCGATATTGGCCTCCATCAACATGGCCGCCACCTTGGTGGCGTCCAAGGGTTTGAAAAGGTTCTCCCCAATTCCGTCGCGGATGCAATCGGCGATCTTGTCCACCATGACCCGGTAGGGGTCGCTGCGCTGGCGCTTTAGCCTGGATTTCGCGGACTGGCGCTGCCAGAGCAGGACCCTGTAGAACTCTCTGTGTTCATCGAAGTAGCCGAGGTGCCTCTCCACGAGCCGGTTCAGCCTCTCATGGGGGGGGAGCGGCCCCTGCAGCAGGGCCAACAGCTCCTTTCGGAGCGGTTCGAGGCTGGACTCCTTGACCGACTCGAGGAGGTCGCTCTTGTCCTTGAAGTAGGTGTAGAGGGTCCCCTTGGCCACGCCCGCTTCCGCGGCCACGTTCTCCATCGTGAGGCCCGCATCACCCTTCTGGGCGAGAACGCGGATGACCCCCTCGTGGATGGCGCCGCGAGTCAGTTGCTCCCAGCGGGTGCGTCGCTCGCTCTTGGCGCGGGTGCACGGTTTCGATTTCACGGAAAGTTCCCTTGCCTTCCCCGGTCGACCAGCCGGTCACCAGATGAACCAGCGGGTCATAGTACGCACTTTGAAGTCACGCGTCAAGGGGTAAAACAACGTAAGGGAGGTTCGTATTGCCTGCGCGCCATGGACTCAGAGGATGTACTTGCTCAGGTCCTGGTTGCCCGCCAGCTCCCGCAGGCACTCGTCGATGTAGGGCCTGTCGATGGTCACCTTGGTGCCGCCCAGGTCGGGGGCGTTGAAGGAGATCTCGTCCATGATGCGCTCCAGGACGGTGTGCAGCCGCCGGGCGCCGATGTTCTCGAGCTGATCGTTGATGGCGCTCGCGTACTCCGCCATGGCCACGACGGCGTCGTCGGTGAAGACCACCTCCACCCCCTCCGTGGCGAGGAGCGCGGTGTACTGGAGGACGAGGGCATTCTCCGGCTCGCGCAGGATCCGCACGAAGTCCTCCTTGCCCAGGGAGGTGAGCTCCACCCGGATGGGGAAGCGTCCCTGGAGTTCGGGCAGCAGGTCGCTGGGTTTGGTCATGTGGAAGGCGCCGGCGGCGATGAAGAGGACGTGGTCCGTGCGGACCAAGCCATAACGGGTGTTGACGCGCGTTCCCTCCACGATGGGCAGGAGGTCCCGCTGGACGCCTTCCCGGCTGACGTCGGGGCCGTGGCCTCCCGAGCTGCGGCCGGCCACCTTGTCGATCTCGTCCAGGAAGATGATGCCGTGCTGTTCAGCTCGCTCCACGGCCTCCCTCGCGATCTCATCCTTGTCGATGAGCCTCTCCTCCTCCTCCCTGGTGAGCAGGTCGAGGGCCTCCGGGACCTTGACCTTGCGGGTCTTCCGCCGTCCTCCCATGAGCCCGGGAAGGAGGTCGTTGAGGTTGAAGCCCATCTCCTCCATGCCTGCCGGGGTGAAGACGCGCATAGAGGCTCCGCCCTCGGCCACCTCCACGTCCACCGTCTTGTCGTTCATGCGGCCGGCTCTCAACCATTCGCGCATGCGCTCCCGGGAGCCCGTGACGCTCGCCGTGGCCGGCGGCTCCCAAGCCTGGGCCCCCTCCTCCTGCTGCGCTGTCTGACCGGGCGAGTAGACGGGCGCGGGTGGAAGGAGGAGATCCAGCACGCGCTCCTCGGCGGCCTCGCGGGCCTTCTCCTGCACCGAGGCAGCCTTCTCGGCGCGGACCAGGTTGTAGGCGATCTCCGCCAGGTCGCGGATCATGGACTCCACGTCCCGCCCGACGTAGCCCACCTCGGTGAATTTGCTGGCCTCGATCTTCAGGAAGGGGGAGGCGGTGAGCTTGGCCAGGCGGCGGGCGATTTCGGTCTTCCCGACGCCCGTGGGCCCGATCATGATGATGTTTTTGGGCGCCACCTCGTCCTTCAGTTGCGGCGGAACCGACTGGCGGCGCACTCGGTTGCGCAGGGCCACGGCGACGGAGCGCTTGGCCTGCTTTTGGCCGATGATGAACTTGTCCAGCTCCTCCACGATCCGCTTGGGGGTCAGTGGATCTTCGAGCCGGTTGTAGAGCGATCCTGGTTCTGTCTTGATCATGATTTCTCCAGCGAAGGACTTGGCGTGGGGGATGGGAGGGGCGGGCGATGGGGAGAATAGGCGATTAAGCCATTAAGCCATTAAGCGATTAAGCGATTAGGCTATTGGGCCTGGGAAAGGGATGGGCGATTCGGCGATCAGCGGACCGCTTCTTCGCGCCATTGCCCCATCGTTTCACCGCTCAACTCCCGTGGCCGCTCATCCTCCCTCGCCCAGCTCCAGCACCGTCACGTTCTGGTTCGTGTAAATGCAGATCTCTCCGGCGAGCTTGAGGCACTCCTCCGCGATCTGGCGCGCGCTGAGAGGCGTATGGCCGAGCAGGGCGCGGGCCGCGGCCAGGGCGTAGGGGCCTCCCGAGCCCGTGGCCAGCACGCCGTCGTCCGAGGAAATGAGCTCCCCGCTGCCCGAGAGAAGGAACTGGTGCTCCCGGTCGGCCACGATCAGGACCGCCTCGAGCCGGCGCAGGGCGCGGTCCATCCGCCACTCCTTGACTAGCTCCACCGATGCCCTTTCCAGATTGCCGTTGTACTCCTCGAGCTTGGCCTCGAAACGAGCGAAGAGGGCGAAGGCGTCCGCCACGCCGCCGGCGAAGCCCGCCAGCACCTGGTCGTGGTACAGCTTGCGGACCTTTTTTGCCGTGTGCTTGATCACCGTCTGGCCGAGCGTGACCTGGCCGTCGGAGGCCATGGCCACTGCCCCGTTCCGCGCCACGCAGATGATCGTCGTCGCATGAACCTGTTCCACATTCACCTCCAGACATCTACAACAATAGCCTATTTCATCCACGAAGGGGATACGGGAAGCAGATCGTGCGACAGCCTGTCCCAAAGAGACCGCCTTGCCGGCTCCGGACCACGGCTGGG
>JBAWEQ010000144.1:0-16086 GCA_049591295.1 Acidobacteriota bacterium | reverse complement strand
TCACGGCTCCCTCAGTCCCAATTCCGGGACGCGATGCAGACCTCCCGGGGTAAGCTCGGACGCCTTCCGCGCACAACCGCCGGATTTACGCTCCGCGCCCTTGATGGATATGGACTTCGCGGTCATTCGCCCGCTCGTCCGGCGCTCACGCCTCCTATCCGGTTCTTGTCCATCGGCTCGCGCTTTTGCTCCACGCTTCCTTCAGACCCCACCTCGCGGTGACGCCCTTGCGCTTCGCTAACCCTTCACCTCCATCAGGTTGGGCAGGGGACTTTCACCCCCAAGCTTCCGAACATGCCCGGCACACCAAAAAAGGGACCCGCCGATGTGGCGGGTCTCCGGGTGCACTGGCCTGTCGCCGCGCCCTATGGCGGCGAGGCGCGGCCGTCCCTGACTCGCCGGGCGGGACTGCACGGGCTCGCAGGGACACGCGGAACAGCGAACGATCGAACCATAGGGGTTCTGGTGCCCCGGATCGCGCTCTTTATGAGGGGTGGCTCAACCGGCCACCGTGCAGCGCTCGATGACCACGTCCTTCAGAGGGCGGTCGCCGGGGCCCTTGGCGCACTTGCCGATGGCGTCCACCACATTCATCCCGGCTTCCACTTCGCCGAAGATGGTGTGCTTGTCGTTGAGCCAGGCGGTGGGGGCCAGCGTGATGAAGAACTGGCTGCCGTTGGTGTTCGGCCCCGCGTTGGCCATGGCGAGGATGCCCTTCTTGCTGAAGGCGAGGCCGTTGCGGACCTCGTCCTCGAAGTTCTTCCCCCAGATGGATTTGCCGCCGCGGCCCGTGCCGGTGGGGTCGCCCCCCTGGATCATGAAGCCGTCGATGACGCGGTGGAAGATGACGCCGTCGTATTGGCCGCCCTTGGCCAGACCCGCGAAGTTCTCGCAGGCCTTGGGGGCCTTGTCGTCGTAGAGTTTCAACGCGATGTCGCCGTGGTTCGTGTGCAGCGTGACGGTGGCCATGGGGCCTCCTTTCTTGCCCAAGGCTACCACGCCGGCGCCCGAAGGGAAGGGGCGGGCGGCGGGGCACCGCGCGGAGCCCGCCGGGTCAGGCCTTCCGGGACCCGAGCAGGCGCAGGAGGCCATCCAGGATGGTGAAGGGGTGCGGCGGGCAACCCGGGATGAAGAGATCCACGGGGATGTCAGCGGGCATGCCGGCCACCGCCGGGCTCCCCTCGAAGGCCCCGCCAGAAATGGCACAGGCGCCCACGAGGATCACGAGCTTCGGCTCGGGGATGGCGGCGTAGGTCTGCCGGAGCGCCTCCTCCATGTTCATGGTGACGGGGCCGCTGACGACCATCCCGTCGGCGTGCCGGGGGGAGGCCACGAACTGGACGCCGAAGCGCCCGAGATCGTAATCCACGTTGGAGGTGGCGTTCAGCTCGGCCTCGCATCCGCCGCACCCTCCGGCGCTGACCTGCCTCAACTTGAGCGAGCGGCCGAGGAGGCGGCGCAGCCGGCGGCCCAGGGCTTCGACCGCGGGGCGGGCCTCCCCGCAGACCACGAGACTCTCTCGCGTCGAGGCGGCCAGGGCGTAGTCTCGGGTGAACCGGACGGCTCCGGAAGGACATGCCTCCGCGCACTGCGGGCAGAAGAGGCACCGGCCGAGATCCACCCGGGGCGAACCTTCCAGGGCCAGCGCTCCGGTGGGACAGGCCTCGGCGCAGGACGAGCACCCCGGCTCGCAGCGGGAAGGGTCCAGCGCGGGCAGGCCGCGGAAGCGCTCCGGCAGGGGGTTCTCCTTGGGCGGGAAGGGCCGGGTCCGGCGGCCCAGGCGCCAGCGTGTCTTCACCGTCCTGATCATTGGTCGTGCCCCGCGTAGGAGAGATTGAAGCTCTTGTTGCAGAGCGGAAAATCGGAAATGGCCTGGCCCCGAAGGGCCATCGCGAGGCCCATCCAGTTGTGAAAGGAGGGATCCACGGCCTCGTAGGACGCCATTTCGCCTGAGGCGCCCGTCACGGCGACGTGGGCGATCTCGCCGCGCCAGCCCTCCACCAGGGCCGCGGCGACGAGGCCGGACCGCGCCCCCTTGGCGGGGACGCCGACCACCCCCTGGGGGAGAGCCCGAAGGTGCCCCTCCAGGAACTCGAAGGACTGCCTCATCTCCAGGAACCTGACCACGGCGCGGGCGTAGACGTCGCCGGAGGCAAGCGTCTGGGGGGGGATTTGCGCGAAGCGGTAGAACCCCGCCGGGTGATCCCGCCGAGCATCGCGGTCACACCCGCTCGCCCTGCCCGCCACGCCCACGAGCCCCAGGGCCTCGGCCACCTCGCGGCCGACGGCGCCGGTCCCCTGAAAGCGCTCCTGAACCGGCGAGGCATCGAAGAGAAGCCCCGCGGCCTCCTCGATGCTTTCCCAGGTCCGGGACAGGCTCCCGGCCACCTCCTCGGCCAAGGCAGACGGGGCATCGAAGCGCACGCCGCCGGGAACCACGAGGCCCCGGCCCGTGCGGCTGCCGCACAGGCGCTGGGTGAGGTTCAGGACGTCGCCCCGCAGGCCCCCCAGGTAGGAGGCCGAGGGCAGGAAGCCCACGTCGCCCGCCAGTGCCCCCAGGTCGCCGGTATGGTTGGCCAGACGTTCGAGCTCGAGGGCCACCGCCCGGAGAGCCTGGGGCCTCGGAGGCACCAGGATCGCCCCCAGGGCCTCTTCGATCATGGCCCAGGCTACCGCGTGGCCCACCGCCGTATCGCCCGCTAGGGACTCCGCCAGCACGGCGCGCCGCGTCGGCGGAGCGCCCGCCATGAGGCCGCGCCAGCCACGGTGCTGGAAGCCGAGCTGGACCTCCAGGTGGAAGACCTTCTCGCCGTGGCACTGGAAGCGAAAGTGGCCCGGCTCGATGATCCCCGCGTGGACGGGCCCCACGGCCACCTCGTGGAGCTCGGCACCCTCCATGGCGAAGTAGGGATAGGAGGCCGGGATCGTCTGCCCACCGGGAAGGCGGGGGAAGCGCAACGGCTTGAGCCAGGGGTGGCCTTCGGGCAGGAGGCCGCGGGATTCCCATAGATCCCGCTCAAAAGCCTGGGCCTGGGGCCACTCCGGCGTGAAGGCGGGGTACGCGGAGGCGCCCTCCAGGTCGCCAGCCCCCAGGAGGAGGGTTCCCCGGTGGTCCTGGGCGAGGACCGCCATCAGCTCCGTCCCACTCCCCCCAGGCCGCGCGAGGGGCATGAGCGCCACGAGTCTGGCGCCTTCGAAGGCCGCCTCGAGGACGCGGTCACGAAAGAGCCGGACGGGCCAGACGGGCACCTCCTCCAGACGGGCGGCCGTCCCGTTGGCGAGGGGCATGAGGGCGCGGCTCATGGATGCCCTCCCGACACGAGGATCGCCCCGGCCTTCAGAAGGGCCATGAGGCCCCGCGGAATCCAGAGGCCCAACCCCAGGGAGGCCAGTCCCAGCAGTACGGCCGGCGCTCCCAGGAGCCAGGAATTCCGCGCCGAGAGGGATTCTCCCCGCGCGCCGCCTGGCCTTCCGAAGACCATGGGCAGCACCACGACCCCCATGGCCGTGAAGGCCGCCACCAGGAGCGTCAGGTACAAGACGGCGAGCACGGCGTGGCCGGCCGAAAAGGCCGCCGACAGGATCGTGAATTCGCTCACAAAGAGGCCGAAGGGCGGGGTTCCCGTGATCGCGAAGAAACCCGCCACGAAGAGGGCGGCGGCCAGCGGCGAACGTCCGAGCAGGCCCCGGACCTCCGCCACGGATTTGGTGCCGGTGACGAGGAAGATGAGGCCCGCCGCGAAGAACAGCAGCCCCTTGGCGAGCGAGTGGTTCAGCGCGTGAAGGAGGGCGCCGAAGATCCCCTGGGCCGAACCGAGCCCCACGCCGACGGCCAAGATCCCCATGTGCTCCACGCTCGAATAGGCCAGCAGGCGCTTGTAGTCGGGCTGGTGGATGAGGAATGCCGTCCCCGTCGCCATGGACAAAAAGCCGAAGGCGAGGAGCGGCTTCTGGACGAAGGAGGCCAAGCCCGCCGCGTTCATCACCTCCAGGGCGCGCAGGATGCCCAGGAAGGCGCAGTTCAAGAGGGCGCCGGAGAGGAGGGCCGATACGGGCGGCGGCGCCTCGGCGTGGGCATCCGGCAGCCAGGTGTGCATGGGGGCAAGCCCCATCTTGGTCCCGTACCCCACCAGGAGGAAGAGGAAGCCGACCTTCAGCCAGGGTGCGGACATCAGGGGCGCCTGGGCCACGAGGTCGGCCACCAGCAGCGACCCGGGACCCTCGGCGGGCAGGGCGAGGGCCAGGAAGAAGGTCCCGGCCAGGGCCAGGGCGATGCCCACCGAGCAGAGGATCAGGTACTTCCACGCCGCCTCGAGGCTCTTTTCGGACCGGTCGAAGTAGACCAGCGGGGCGCTGGAGAGGGTCGTGGCCTCCAGGGCCACCCAGAAGAGCCCCAGGTGCTGGCTGAGCGTCGCCAGGGTCATGGAGCCCAGGAAGAACAGGAGGACCGGAACGTAGTGCCGCTTGCGGGGGTGGCGGTGCAGGGCCATGTACCCGAAGGTGTGGAGGGAGGCCGCGGCGAAGAGGAGCGTCGTCACGCCCAGGAAGAGCTTCCCCAGCGGATCGAGCGCCAGGGCGCCTCCCCATTCGGGGGCGGGGCCTCTCCACATGGCCGACCCGGCCAGCAGAACTTGCAGCAGGCTCGCGCCCACGAGCACCGCCCGGCGGGCGGTGCGTCTGGGCAGGCTCCAGGCCAGTGCGCCCAGGAGAAATGGGCAGAGCACGAGGGCCGTCAGGATCATGCCCCCTCCTCCATCCCTTCCTCCAGATCCGCTGCCTCCTTGAGCGCCGTGAGGGCCCTCACGTCGATGTGATCGAAGGTCCTATGGATGTTGTAGACGACGATCCCCATGACGAAGGTGCCCGCGAAGACGTCCAGGAGGATGCCCATCTCCACCAACAGCGGCATGTGCCTCAGGAGGCTCAGGCCGAAGAGGAAGATGCCGTTTTCCAGAACCAGGTAGCCCGCCACCTGGGCCAGCGCCGTGCCCCTCGAGACCAGGATCAGGAGGCCCGTGAACATGGTGGCGAAGGCCGCCGCGCCGAGCAGGATCCCGGACCGCTGCGCCGCTTCGGGAAGGCGCGAAGCCAGGGCGAAAGAGAGGGCCACCCCCGCGGCGGCGAGGAGGAGGCTGACTCCGTAGGGAACGAGCGGGTTCTGCTCTTTCACCGCGTGGGTCCGCTCCGAGGCGCGCCCCAGGAAGTAGGGGATGAGGAGCCCCTTGAGCAGGAGCGTGCCCGAGGCGACGGCCCACGCGTGCGGGTTGCCGGGGCCGTCCAGGACCAGGGCGAGGGCCGCGACGGCCGCCGCCTGGAGCGCGAAGGCGCGGATCAGGACGGCCAGACGGCTCGATGCCGCGAGGCTCACGTCCAGCAGGAGCACCGTCACGAGGAGGAGTTGGGCGAATCCGCTCACGGGCGCCCTCCCGCGAAGAGGACCAGGCAGCCGAGGCCGGCCAGAACACCGGCGAGGGCCAGGAAGCGGGGCACCTTGGCCAGCTTGAGGCGCGCCGTAAGGCTCTCGACGAGACCCACGCTCACCGCCACGAGCGCCATGCCGGCGGCGTACAGACCCGCGGAGGCCCACGCGGGAAGGCCCGCGGGGATCCAGACCGACACTAGAAGGGAGGCGAAGATCCAGAGCTTGAGGGAGGCGCCGTAGAGGATGGCCGCGAAGGTGGGACCCGAATGGTCCAGCACCATCACCTCATGGATCATGGTGAGTTCCAGGTGGGTGGCCGGATCGTCCACGGGAATCCGGCTGTTCTCCGCGAGCAGGAGCAGGAAGAGGGCGGCCGTGAAGAGGCCGAGCGCCGGCGCCTGCCGCGCCAGGCCGGCCGCCGTCCCTCCTCCCAGGAGCGCTCCCAGGGAAAGGTCGTGCCGCGCCCACGCCAGGCCGCCCAGGGCCAGGAAGAGGGCGGGTTCCGAGAGGGCGGAGAAGGCCGCCTCGCGGCTGGCGCCCATCCCCTCGAAGGCCGACCCCGTATCCATGGCCGCGGCCAGTGTTCCGAAGCGCCCCAGCGCCAGGAGGTAGGCGAGGAGCAGAAGATCCCCAGAAAAAGAGAGCACGGGCGGAAGGGGACCCACCGGCAGGAGGAGGAGCGCGGCGGCCGTGGAGGCCAGCGCCGCCACGGGCCCCAGGCGGAAGAGGGCCGTCGCGGTGGTGCTGAGGACCTCCCCCTTACCCAAGAGGCGCGCCAGATCGCGGTAGGGCTGGAGGAGCGGGGCGCCGCGGCGCGCCCCCATGATGGCCTTGACCCTTCCGATGAGCCCAAGCAGGAGGGGGGCCAGAACGAGAGCCGAAAGGGGCGCCAGCAGGCGCACGACGGCGGGGTTCATGCCAGCACCTGCCAGAGGAGCAGCGCGATCAGGGCCAGGAGCGTGTAGAGGAGGTACAGCTGCAGGCGCCCCTGCTGGAGGGGGCGAACCCGGCCGGCCAGTTTCGCCGCGCCTCCGAACAGCGGCTCGTAGAGGATCTTGTCCGCCCAGTCTTCCAGGTGGCTCGAAAAGGCGCCGCCCTCCGGGAAGAGTCCCCTCGGCTCGATGAGACGGACCCGCGGGCGAAGCACTCCCCGCAAAGGTTCCAGGAGGGGCTCGGCGAAGGAGGAGGCGGTGTACTGCATCCGCGCCGTGGGAGCCGAGAAGCCGCAGCCCCACGTGGGCGCCTTGGAGATCGTCCGCCCTCTCAGGAGGAGCCACCGCAGCGCCGACAGGATCGCGGCGAGCAGGAGCAGGGCCCAGCCCGCCAGGGCCACCTTGGCCAGGATCGCGGCCGCACCCTCCCCGCCGGCCGCGGCCGCACCGCCGGCCAGGGCCGAGGCGGGTTCCGCGATCAGGGGGACCACGAGCGGCGCCAGGAGCCCAATGGCGATGCAGGCCAGGGCGAGGGCCATCATGGGTGCGATCATCCAGGGATTCGCCTCTCTGGCCTCCCGGGCGGGCGCGCTGCGGGGTTCGCCCAGAAAGACCACCCCGAAGGCCTTGGCGAAACAGGCCAGGGCGAGTCCTCCCGCGAGGGCGAGAACGGGCACCGAGAAGAAGAGGACCAGCGACGGCGCCGCGCGGCCGGAGAGGGCTCCCGAGAGCAACCCGCTGTAGATCAGGAATTCGCTCGCGAAGCCGTTGAGCGGCGGAAGGGCGCAGATGGCCATGGAGCCGACCAGGAAGCCGGTCCCGGTCCAGGGCATGCGCTTCAGCAGCCCCCCCAGCGCGTCCATCTCCCGCGTCCCCGAGGCCTGCGCTGCGGCACCGCTCCCGCAGAAGAGCAGGCCCTTGAAGAGCCCGTGGTTCAGGACGTGCAGCAGGGCGCCCATGAAAGCGAGGAGGGAGGCGATTTCCATCCCGGCGGTCCGGGCCAGCACCCCCGCTCCGATCCCGATGGTGATGATCCCCACGTTCTCCACGCTGTGGTACGCGAGGAGGCGCTTGAGGTCGTGCTGGCCCAGCGCGTAGAGGACGCCCAGCAGGGCCGAGGAGCCTCCCATGGCGAGCAGGAGGTACCCCCACCCCGGCTGCCAGCCCCCGAGCAGGAGCAGGATCCGGAGGATGCCGTAGATCCCCATCTTGATCATGACGCCGGACATGAGGGCCGAGACGTGGCTTGGCGCCGCCGGGTGTGCCTTCGGGAGCCAGACGTGAAAGGGCACCAGGCCGGCCTTGCTGCCGAAGCCGGCCACGGCCAGCAGGAAGAGGGTCCAGGACGCTCCCCGGCTCAGGGGTACCGCGGACAGGTCCGCGAACCTCAGAGAACCGGCCCAACTCCCCCAGAGGGCGAAGAGGCCCAGGAGGGCCGCCACGCCCAGGTGGGCCGCCACGGCGTAGACGAGGCCGTCCTTGAGAACCCCCTCCTCCTCGTGGTCGTGGATGACCAGAAAGAGCGAGGCCACCGACATGGCCTCCCAGGCCATGAGCAGCAGCAGGCCGTCCGCCGCCGAGACCACCAGGACCATGCTCGCCACGAGAATCTGAAACAGCGACCAGGACAGGCTCTGCCAGGAAGAGCCTCGGTGGCGGGCCAGATAGCCCCGGCCGTAGAAGGCGAACGGCACGGCCAGCAGCAGGATGAAGGCGATGAAGAAGGCCGACAGGGGATCCAGGGCCAGGCTCAGCGAACCCCAGGGCAGAGACCACGGGGCCCGCCAGCTCACGGCCCGTCCCGTGACGAGAACCCTCAGGGCCGTCGGCATGCCGGCGGCCGCCGCCAAGCTCACCGAGGCGAGCGCCACCATGGCGGCCGCGAGCGAGCGTCGACCGCAGAGGGCGGACAGGATGGCTCCCACCACGAGGATGCCCAGTGAGATCAGCGGCCCGCTCATGGTCGTTCCTCCGCCCCGAACCGCTACGCGGCCCGCGCGTCCACGGCCGCGAAAGCCGCGAAGAGGGCCTCCCGGTCCGCCTGCGCGGCGAGGAGCCCCTTCAGGGACTCATCCTGGAGGGCGAAGGCGAGGCGCGAGAGGAGCCTGAGGTGGCTCCTGACGGTGGAGCTGATGAGGACGAAGAGGGTGCGGACCGGCCGGCCGTCCAGGGCGCCGAAATCCACGGCCTGGTCGAGGAAGCAGAGCGAGAGGGTATCCGGCGAGGGAGGCAGGATCACGGGGAAGCGCGGGTGGGGGATGGCGACCCCCTGGCCCACCGCCGTGGAGCCCAGATTCTCCCGGGCCAGGAGCATTTCCGCCACGAGGGCCCGATCCGTCCCCTCGGGCAGAGGGAGAAGGTCCACCACCGCCCGCAACAGAGCGGCCTTCTCGGCACCGCGCAGACGATAGTGGATACCGCCCGACTTCAGGGCTTCGGCCAGTCCTGCCCAGGCCCCTCCTTCCGCCTCCGGCTCGTCGAAGATCTTCGGGGAAAGGGCCAACCGCCGCGCCGTGGCCCACTCCAGGATCTCGGCCCGATTGAAGCGGTACTGGTCCTGGATTCGGTAGGCGGGGATCGCCCCCTGCTTGATCCAGCGGTAGACGGTCTTTTCCGAAATGCCCAAGAGCTTGCCGACGTCTTTGACACTAAGGTTCATGGGATCTCATTGATGCATAATGAGTCGCATCTATGGACATCCTATACCGATTTCGGGCGAAGGGCAAGGATCCGCACAACGCCCCATCCATCCTCGACGCACGCGGACGGCGGAGGAAGGCGCAACCAGGACCGCGCCGGCAAAAACACCGCTCACTTCGACAATGCATGGAGCGTCCCATGCCGCATCGCCCGCCCCCTGCCTTCTCCGCAGGCGCGAAGCCATGGCCGCACCGGCCCGGGCGTGCTACCTTCTCCCTCCGGGAGGCTCCATGGACGCACAAGACCGAAAGGCCCTCGCGCACCTGAGACGGGATCGGAGGATGAGGGCCCTTATCGCGCGGATCGGTCCGCCCCGCTTCCACGAGTACTCCTGCGAGGACCTGCTCCACAACCTGCTGGAGGCCGTCATCGCCCAGCAGCTCTCCGGGCGCGTGGCGCGGGTCATCTTCGAGCGCTTCCGGGCCCTGGCCCCCCGGCGGTTTCCCGATCCCGCCCGCCTCTTGAAGCTCTCCGACGCCGCCCTCTCGGGTGCGGGCCTTTCGAGGGCCAAGATCGCCTGCGTGCGCGACCTGTGCGGACGCCTGACGGACGGGAGGCTGAGTCTCGAGGCCCTCGATGGGATGGAGGACGAGGAGGTGGTCGAGACCCTGTCGGAGGTCCGGGGCATCGGCCCCTGGACCGCCCACATGGTCCTCATCTTCGCCATGCGGCGCCCGGACGTCTGGCCGGTGGGGGACCTGGCCCTGAGGAAATCCCTGCACGCCCTGCTGCGGTTGGACCAGCCGCCCAGCCCCGGACAGGCGCAGAGCCTGGGCGAGCCCTGGCGGCCCTGGCGGAGCTACGCCTGCTGGTACCTCTGGCAGATGAACGACGGCTAGCCCGGATTCCTCACCAGTCCCAAATTCCGCGATTGAAACGCGGGTGGCTTCGGCCGGTTCTCGGGACCACGGGGGAAAGGCATTGTCTCTTGGACGGGGAGGGCCAGTCCCTCCCCGCCCCGCGGGCAAAGCCCGTCGGGGCCCCACCCCACCCTTGGCGCTTCCTCCCCCGGATCAAGCCCGGGGTCGGAGGCAGCCCAAATCCCTTGGTGGGTAAAGGCCGCCTTTCACGGAAACTACCTTCCATCTGCCTTTCGGAGGCACTCCTATATCCAATCGCGGGATTTGGGGCCGGTCTAATCCCTCGCGCGCCCGGCGCCCCTGTGGCATGATGGTTGCCGATGCGAGTGTTCACCGCCATCTTGACGCTGGTGGCCTTCGCCACCTTCTTTTCGCTCCCTGCCTGGGCCGGCCTGAGAAGGCGCGGGGCCTTTTTCTGGTGGGACTGGGGCGCCTCTCTCTATCCCGTCCTGTTTTGGCTGGGGCTGTACGCCGCCCACGTGGGGACCCACCACCGGGCCAACTTCATGGAGCTGGCCCTCGCGGGCATGGCCGTCATGCCCGCCAGTTACGCCAGGCTCTTCGCCCTGGACCGGCGGGTCCTCGGCCCTCGCGGCGCGGCCGGAGCCGCTTACGCCTTCACGCTAGGCTTCGCCCTCCTGCTCCGCCTGGTCATGCCGGCCCTGCCGTAGTCCGCACGGGGGGACCCACGGCCACAGGAACAGCGCCGGGGCTAACCCTTGGCCTTGGCCTCCGCCTGCGCCTTCATGAAGGCCCGCGCCCGGTTCCGGTTCTCGATGATCTCCCGTTTGAGAGCGGCGGGATCGCTGTTCATGAGGCGCGCCACGGGGCGCCCGTTCCGGAAGTGCTCCCGGACGATTTCCGGGACGTCGGCGGCGCCCACCCCGGAATACCAGACTCCCTCGGGATAGACCACCATGTTGGGGCCGTGCTCGCAGAGGCCGACCGAGCCGCAGGTGGTGACCTGGACCTCATCGTCAAGCCCCGCCGAGGCGACCTCCTTGCGGAGCGCCTCCAGCGTGGACTCGCTCCCGCTGGCCACGCAGCCGGGCAGGCCCGGCGGCTTCTGCTGGGTGCAGACGTAGACGTGATACCGGAAGGGTTCCATGAGGCACCTCCTATAGAACGATGAGTGACCGGAAAGTGGAGGGTGGAGAAAAGAGAAAATCGGCGCTGAATCGCTGGTCGGACCACGCATGGCTCTCTACGCTCCGCGCTTACGACGGCCCGGCGGGCGGGCTCGTCCGGCGGGCCGCCCCGCCGCGCTCCCGCTCGATCAGTTCCTGCTTCAACTCCCAGAGCCGCTGGCTGAGCGACACGTGGTAGACGTGGGGGTTCACGAGGCGGCGGACCCCCGGATCGAGGCGCTCCAGGTCGGCGCCGCGCCGCGTCCTCAGCTCGTCCAAAGACGGGAAATCGCAGAGGCGGCCGCCGCCTCCTCGCACGGGGACCAGAAGCGGCTCCACCTGACTCACCTCCTCCCTCCGGACGCTCCTCGTGCGGCTGCCGTCGGAGGGATGGCGCAGCACGATCGCCTCGGCCTCATCAGGCCGCTCCTCCTCCAGGGCCACGAGGTCGGCGGTGGCGAAGCCTCGCCGGTCGTAGAGTCGCCAGAGCCGCTTGCAGCCGGGGTCCGCAGTCTTCTCGGGCGAGTCGGAGATTTTGAGCACGGGCACGAGCTTGCCCTCGCGCTCCACGGCGGCGAGTTTGTAGACCCCGCCCAGGGAGGCCTGTCCCTCGGAGGTGACGAGGCGCGTCCCCACGCCGTAAACGAGCCGCGCCATGAGCCGGTCGCAATCCACGCCGTAGCGGGCCGCCTCCTGCTCGATCTGCGTGAGCACCTGCCAGATCAGCAGCTCGTCCAGGTCGTTGGAGAGGACGATGCGGGCCTCGCCGAAACCCGCCGCGTCCAGCATGCGCGAGGCCTGGATCGCCAGGTAGGCCAGGTCCCCCGAGTCGAGCCGGATGCCCACCGGCCGGTGCCCCTTGCGCCGAAGCTCCTCGAACACGCGGATGGCGTTGGGCACCCCGCTCTCCAGGCTGTCGATGGTGTCCACCAGCAGCAGACAGTCGTCCGGATAGACCTCGGCGAAGGCCCGGAAGGCCTCCAGCTCGCCCATGCCGAGGGCCAGGAAGGCCTGCACCATGCTGTGGGCGTGGGTTCCCTTGGGGGGGCGGCCCAGGAGGTGGGACATGCCCACGTTGGAGGTGAAGTCGGCGCCGCCGATGAGCGCGGCCCGCGTGGCGGCGTTGGCGCCGCGGTGGTGCGCCCGCCTCAGGCCGAACTCCAGCAGCAGCCCTCCCCGCGTGCTCTCCTTCACCCGCGAGGCTTTGGTAGCGATGAGGGTCTGGAAGTTCAGGTGGTTGAGCAGGCTCGTTTCGAGGAGCTGGGCCAGGGCGAGGGGGCCTTCCACCACGGTCAGGGGCGTGCGGGGATGCACCACCCGTCCCTCCGGCACGGCCCAGAGGGAGAGCCCCCCGAAGGATCCCTCCCGGCCGAGCCAGTCCAGGAAATCCTCCCCGAAGACGGACCCGCCCTCGGAACCGCGCTGGCTCCTCAAGAGCTCCAGGTCCTCCCGCCGGAACCGGGCCTCCTCCATCCACTCCACCAGCCACTCGAGCCCGGCGCTGATGCAGTAGCCGGCCTGGTGGGAGCCATAGTCGGGGTAGCGCCGGAAGAAGTGGTCGAAGCGAACCTTGGTCCCCTGCAAGCCCATGCGGAAGTAGAGCTGGGCCATGGTGAGCTCGTACTGGTCCACGAAGAGGATGCCCTGCGCCGTGCGCCACTGGGCCTCGTCCATAACGGCCTCCTCCCGGCTTGCGCCGCACAGCCATTCTAGCGCCCGGGCACGGCGCGCGCGACCCTCGGGCCCCGTTTCGCGGGGCATTCGCTCCCGACTTGACAGCCTACTGGAAGACGGGTATGATTCGATTTCTTGTGGCACGTGTGATTGGAGGATCGTTGTGGCGAACCATGCATCAGCACTGAAGCGAGTGAAGCAGAACGAAAAGCGGCGCCTGCGCAACCGCATGGCCATGGGCCAGATGCGGACGGCCATCAAGAAGTTCCGCGCCCTGGTGGCCGAGAAGAAGGGCGAAGACGCGCGCAAGGCTCTGCCCCAGGTGTACGCCCTCATCGACCGGACCAGGAAGAAGGGCGTCATCCACCCCAACGCGGCCGCCCGGTACAAGTCTCGCCTGGCCCGAGCCCTGGGCATTCTCTCGCAGAACTAGGCGATCTCAAGCCAGCAAAAACCGAACGGAGGGGCCCATCGGCCCCTCCGCCTGTTTTTCTCGTTCACGATTCCGGACGGCCCTCACTTCACCTCGGGCAGCGCGCCGAACTGCTGGAGGTCGTTGGCCTTGAGCTGGTCGGCGTACTTCTCGTAGAGCGCCCGGTTGGGCGAGACCTGCCCGCCCGCCGCCAGCCCCTCCAACTGGGTCTTCTGCTGGTCCAGCTGGCCCTGGAGCTTCTGCCGGTCCGCCTCGGAGAGGCCGGGGTTCTGCAGCTGGGACTCGAGGACCTGGATCGATCCCTCGAGCATCTGCCGCTCGCCGTTCCCGCCCGCGGGCCCGCCCTCCGATGCCGCCTGCTTCATGGCGTTCTGGATCCAGTGGAACTCGGCCGGCCCCATGCGCTCAGCCTCCAGGGCCTTGCGCATGGCCGCGGTGATCTCGGCGCTCAGGGTCATGGCCTTCTTGACGTCCTGCCAGCCGCCCTTCTCCTTCCCTTTGGCGGCTTCGTGCTCCTTGAGCCAACCCGCATAGGGCTCCATCACCGGTTTCACCTGGGCGCACACGGCGATGTAGGCCTGAAGCCGCGCCTCGCTCACCTCCCCGTTCTCCGGAGCGGTGAAGGGATACTTCTGGTCCAGCTCGGAGAGGGCCTTCACGTTTTCGGCCATCTGGGCGGCACCGCCCGTGAACCGGTTGACCTGGTTCTTGACCCACCTCCCCGCGAAGAAAAAGAGGGCGATGGACACGATGCACGCCGCCACCAATACAACTAGGCAGCCCAATCCCAACTTGGCCCACGTCTTCATGCCTGCCTCCCTGAAATACGCCGCCTATGGTATCCTTCCTCCCTCCGGCGGCGCAAGTCGCACCCGGCAGCCGCGCGGACCACAAGACCTCAGGAGGGGATGGAGGTGTTCATGAGCATGGCCGCGGCCGATACCACCGCCCTCGCCCAGCGCATCCGCGAGCTGGCCCGGGAGAAGAACGCCGTCATCCTGGCCCACAACTACCAGATCGGGCCCGTCCAGGACGTGGCCGACTTCGTGGGCGACTCCCTCGGACTTTCCCGCCAGGCCGCCCGGACCGAAGCGGAGATCATCGTCTTCTGCGGCGTCCACTTCATGGCCGAGACGGCGAGCATCCTCTGCCCGCAGAAGAGGGTCCTGATCCCCGACCTGGAGGCCGGCTGCTCCCTCTCCGACACCCTGAACGCCCAACAGCTCGCGGCCTGGAAGGCCCAGTACCCCGACGCCGTGGTGGTGACCTACGTGAACACCTCGGCCGCCGTGAAGGCGCTCTCGGACTACTGCTGCACGTCGTCCAACGCCGTGGAGGTGATCCGCGCCATCCCCGAGGAGAAGCCCATCCTCTTCGGCCCCGACATGTTCCTCGGCGCCTACGCCTCCCGCGTCACGGGGCGCCAGAACCTGCACATCTGGGCCGGCGAATGCCACGTGCACGCGGCCGTGCGCCCCGAGGACGTGGAGCGGGCGAGGGAGGCCCACCCCGGAGCCGACTTCCTGATCCACCCCGAGTGCGGCTGCGTCACCTCGTGCATGGTCTACCTCAAGGACAAGGACCTCCGGCAGGAGGACGCCTACATCACCTCCACGGAGGGCATGGTGAACCACGTGGCGCGCTCCCTCAAGCGGGAGTTCGTCGTGGCCACCGAGACGGGCATCCTCCACCGCATGCGCAAGGAGACCCCGGGCAAGGAGTACTTCCCCGTGAGCAACGAGATGGAGTGCCGCTTCATGAAGATGATCACCATCGAGAAGCTCCTGCACTCCCTGGAGGCCGGCGTCCACGAGGTGAAGGTGCCCTCGGAGATCGCGGACAAGGCCCGCCTCCCCATCGAGCGCATGATCGCCATCGGCAGCGGCGGGGGCAAGGACTGACCCCAGCGGCGGCCGGGGGCGGACCGGCCGGGGCTGCTTGGCGTTGAGGAATCCGAAGGATGAACGAGGATAAGACGCGCCTCCCTATCCTGGAGACCGCCGAGGGTGCGGGCTGGAGCGCCTGCACCGCCGTGGGGGGCGGCCTTACCGACCGCGAGGTGGACCTCCTTCGGGAGATGCGCGAGGTCAAGGTGAGGCTCCAGGCCGCCGCCGAATCCGAGCGCCCTCCCCTGGCCGCCCGGCTCGAAGCGCTGAAGGTTGCGAGGCACGAGGCCCGCAGCGAGCGCATGGCCCTCCTGGGTTACCCCTCCTGAACCCCAAGCGTCCCCAAGGACTCTCTGCTGGTCCTGACAGAAAAGCTACCACAGACGGGCACGCTCGGCTTGCCACACTGGGGAGAGGGCGGCGGACCTTGCGCCCATTACTTCCCGTCTTCCTGGGCTCGAACGTTTCCCCACGCTGAACGCACTTGTAGGCCGGCACCGGCATGGCTCCCTCCCGGATCGGCCTGCGCGGGCCCCGATACCCTCATCCGAAACGGCTCCTGGATCCTCTCCCGGGAGCAATATGGGGTGGTCATCGGGCGCGTGGGGGACCGCCCGTCCATCCCCCGGGCAGGACCGCTCTGCCGAAGTGGAGCGGTCCGTCGGTCCTGGGAGGCGAGCGTACACGAGGAACGGGGCGGGCTCGCGCCCGCCCCGAAGGGTGAAACTCGGCTCTCTCTATGGGTTGGCCGAGGAGGAATCCCCTCCCCCCTCATGCCTCTTTGACTTGAGCCTCAGCCTCGGCTCTACGGCCTCTCCAAAATGTACGCAAACCCCATCCCGCCGCGTCGCGCCAGAGGCGCTCCCCGGAAGGAACCTCAGCCGGTCCCTTCCGGCGGGCGATGCGCGCCCTGCTTACCCTTGCCCTCACGGAGGAAGGCCTTCGGGCGGGCAACCTCCCGGTTCCCCGCACCCCTCCCCCGGCGGCGGCTCTCTACGGCCTCTCCAAAATGTACGCAAACCCCATCCCGCCGCCGATGCACATGGTGACGA
>JBAWEQ010000143.1:0-1725 GCA_049591295.1 Acidobacteriota bacterium | reverse complement strand
CTTGGGCTCCACCCCGCAGAGCTTGGCGCTTTCGAGGAGGGTGTAGAAGAGGGCGGCCACCTGGGTGCCGCGCAGGCTCTTGCTGCCGTAGTGGTTCTTGCGGCCCACGACCACGCCGCGCAGGGCGCGCTCGGCGCCGTTGTTGTCCAGGGGAATGGCGCCGTTCTCCAGAAAGGCCGTCAGGCCGGTCCACAGGTGCATGGTGTAGGCCACGGCCTTGCCGAGGGAGGACTGGGGCAGGATGCTCCCCTTGAGTTCCATGAGGAGGGTCTGAATTTCCCGGACCACCGGCCTGGAGCGCTCGCGCCTCAGCGTAAGGCGCAGGGCGGCTTCGTCCTTGCACGCCTGCTCCCCCGTTTCGGGCCCGGCCCGGGGGACCTCCCGCTCCAGGGTGTAGAGCTTCCCGATGAGAGCGATCATCTTCCCGCTTTCTTCGGGGAAGAAGGGTTCGGCCTCCACAAACTTCCGCCTCACGTGGGCCCAGCAGTGGACGAGGGCGAAGCTCCCGTCCCCCTTGGCCAGGCTCTCGTAGGCACTGTAGCCGTCGGCCATGACGATGCCGCCACAGTCCCCCAGGACCTCCTTCGCCGCTTGGGCGGAGCGCGAAGGCAGGATCGTGTAACAGACGGCGCGCCCGGTGGCCGCGCACCACGTCCAGAACTTGCCGGGCTTCTCCTCGGAGCGCTTGCCGAGATACGGCCAGGTGGTCTCGTCAGCATGCACGAGGGGCTCCGAGAGCACGCTCGTCCGGATGGCGTTGTACGTGGGCCGAAGGTGCCGGGCGAGGGCTTCGGTCTGGTCCCAGAGGGTCTGGGAGGTGGCATCGAGGCCCTCGCGGGCCATGATCCTCGTCTGCCGTTCGAGGGGCAGGTGGTCCAGGTACTTGCTGGCGGCCACCTCCACGGCGAACTCCACCGAGTAGCGCCCGCCGGGGATGAGCTTCGGCGGCCCCGGGGCGGTCACCACGCAGGCGTTGCAGGTGCAGCGGTACTTGAGGCGGCGGTGCTTCACGACGACGAAGCGCCGCTCCACCACGGTGATCTCCTCGGACTCCTCGGCCTCGTCCCCGAGGGGCCTCAGCGTCCCGCCGCAGACGGGGCAGGCGCGCCCGTCTTCGGGCAGGGCGTGCTCCTCGGCGAGAACCGGCAGCACCGGTTGCGCCTTGGGCCCGTGGCCCTTTTGGGGCTTGGGAGCTTCTTCGGGCGAGAGGGCGCCTTGCGGGCCAGGACGCTTCTCCGAGGAGCGGCCGAAGAGGGCCCGCTCCCGCTGGGCCAGCAGCTCTTGGGCGAGGTCCAGCTCGATCTGGAGAGACGAGGGGTCGAGGCCCTGGAGCATGGCAATCTCAAGGCGGAACTTTTTGTTCTGCTCCACGAGCCGCTCGTTCTCCCTATCGAGGAGGAGGGCCACTTGGCGGACGGTCTCGATGTCGTGTTCGGAGCGGAGATCAACCATGCAGACATGATAGCATGATTAGCTTGGCGTGTCCATACCATATCGCGAGTGTAAGGCTATGGTTCACCCGGATTGCACGCCGTGGTTTGTCAAGAGCAGGGGCGCCGGGCTGAGCGCTACTCTCCCCACCACCGAGGCGCCTTCCAGGAACAGCTGGAGCTCCGTCACCGTCAGGTCCAGCCCCGGCCCCGCGCCCTCCCGCCAGAGGCAGGCGAAGGAGCCCTTCTCCAACCGCTTGGCGTAGATGCACAGCCCCGTGCCGTCCCACAGCAG
>JBAWEQ010000142.1:0-14394 GCA_049591295.1 Acidobacteriota bacterium | reverse complement strand
AAAACCGCAGGCGTAGTTGAAGACTACGTTGAGGATTTTGCGATCGAGAATCGCGTCAAGATCGCGCGAAGATGGGATGCGAAAACGTTCAGTTATTTCTGCGCGGGTCCTAAACCCCTCCCCGCCGCCGGCGGGGCCATCCATCCGAGGTGACGATGGAGAGCTTCGTGCACATCCTCCTGGTCGTGGTCGTGCCGGCGCTCTTCCTCGTGCTGGCCACCGTGGCGTGGGCCCTGATCGTCTTCCAGCTGCCCGGCACCTGGATCATGATCCTGCTCGCCCTGCTCTATGGACTGCTCGAGGGCTTCAAGGCGATGAGCGCCTGGGTCTTGCTCGTGGGCGTGGCCATCGCCCTGATCGGGGAGGCGGTGGAGTGGGGGATGGGCTACTTCGGCGCCAAGGGCTTCGGCGGCTCGCGCGCCGCCGGGTGGGCGGCGCTGGGCGGCTCCATCGCCGGCGCCGTGCTGGGGGCCGCCTTCGGGTGGGGACTGGGCGCCATCCCCGGCACCATCCTGGGCGCCTTCGCGGGCGCCCTGATCGTGGAGACGGTGCGCCAGCGCCACGCCGGAAAAGCCCTGAAGGCGGGGATCGGGGCGGGCATCGGCCGGGCCCTGGGGCTGGCCACGAAACTCGGCATGAGCGGGGCCTTCCTGGCGCTCCTCTACGTCCGGGTCCTCTGGACGGCCTTCAAGGCGGGATGAAAGCCCGCTGGTCGCGCGTTGCCCCAATCCCGCGATGGGAGCCCAAATGGCGGTGCAAATTCCAATGGATCTTGCGGATCGGCATAGATGCACAGCCATCTGCCAAGGGATTGGGGGCATTCGACCCCGGACTTGATCCGGGGGAAGAATACGCCAGAGGTGGGGTGAGGCTCCGCGGGCTTTGCCCGTGGAGCGGGGAGGGAACGGCCCTCCCCGTTCAGGAGACAAAGTCTTTCCCCCGTGAGCCACCTGCGCCGCCGAAGGAAGGATCGTTCGATTGCGGAATTCAGCCGTTGAGAGAATCCTGAAAAGGAGATTGCAATGCAGATGCGAAGATTGGGCAAGAACGGGCCCGAGGTGTCCGCCCAGGGCCTCGGCTGCATGGGCATGTCGGAGTTCTACGCGGGCCGGGACGACGCGGAGTCCGTCGCCACGATCCACCGCGCGCTGGATCTGGGCATCACCTTCCTCGACACGGCCGACATGTACGGCGTGGGCGAGAACGAGAAGCTCGTGGGCCAGGCCATCGCCGGGAGGCGCGGACAGGTCTTCCTGGCGACCAAGTTCGGAAACGTCCGAGGGTCCAAGGGCGAATTCCTCGGCGTGAACGGCCGCCCCGAATACGTTAGGGCTTGCTGCGAGGCGAGCCTGAAGCGTCTCAACACGGACACGATCGACCTCTACTACCAGCACCGCGTGGACCAGCAGGTCCCCATCGAGGAGACCGTGGGGGCCATGTCGCGGCTCGTCGAAGAGGGCAAGGTGCGCCACCTCGGCCTGTCGGAGGCCTCGCCCAAGACTCTGCGCCGGGCCTGCGCCGTCCACCCAATCTCGGCCCTCCAGACGGAGTACTCCCTCTGGACGCGCGACCCCGAGCCGGAGGTCCTGCCCGCGTGCCGGGAGCTGGGCGTCGCCTTCGTGGCCTACAGCCCGCTGGGCCGAGGCTTTCTGTCCGGCCGATTCCGCAAGCCCGAGGACCTTCCCGAGGACGACTACCGCCGCCACCACCCGCGCTTCCAGGGGGAGAACTTCCAGGCGAACCTGCGGCTCGTGGAGAAGGTGGAGGCCATGGCCAAGTCGAAGGGCTGCACGCCGTCCCAGCTAGCCCTGGCCTGGGTCCTGGCCAAGGGGGAGGGGATCATCCCCATCCCCGGAACCAAGCGCCGCAAGTATCTCGAAGAGAACGCGGGGGCCCTCGACGTGCATCTGAGCTCCGCCGACGTGCGCCAGCTCGATGAGGCGATCCCCGTCGGCATCACTGCGGGTCCCAGGTATCAAGAACAGGCCATGAAGGCCATCGACCGGTAGACGCGAAACGCGAGACGCGAAACGCGAAGAGAAGGACAACCACGGAGATCCAGAGGTACGGAAGGAGCGAGGATGCTCGTCTCACCGGTCCCCGCTCCCGCCTGGGGCCGTTTTACATTCCCAATCTCTGCGTCTCTGTGTCTCCGTGGTTTTCCCTTCCTCTAACCCGCACTTCCCCGTTTGACTCGCCTTCACGGGTTGCGAGAAGATGGCCCCCTTCGGGGGGCCCTGTTCCTGCCCCCGTCGCACCTTGAAAGGAGGGGACGTGATGACGATCCGCGTGGATGGGAGCCACCTGACCATAGAGGAGGTAGTGCGCGCGGCCCGGCACGGCGAGCAGGTGGAGCTCGCTCCCGAGGCCATCGAGCGCATCAAGACCTGCCGGGCCATGCTGGAAAAGAAGATCCAGGCCCACGAGACCATGTACGGCGTGAACACCGGCATCGGCGAATTCTCGGAGGTGGCCCTCAGCGACGAGCAGGTCCAGCAGTTCCAGAAGTACCTCATCTACAACCACGCCGCAGGCATCGGCGAGCCGGCCCCCATCGAACACGTGCGGGCCGCCATGCTGAGCCGCATCAACGTCCACGCCAAGGGCTTCTCGGGCTGCCGGCCGGAGATCCCGCTCACCTACGCGGCTCTGCTGAACGCGGGCATCACTCCGGTGGTCTGCGAGAAGGGGAGCGTGGGGGCCTGCGGCGACCTCGCGCCCATGAGCCAGTGCGCCCTGTCGCTGATGGGCGAGGGCGAGTGCTTCTACCAGGGGAAGCGGATGCCCACCCGAGAGGCCATGGAGCAGGCGGGCGTCCTCGTGCCCGGCCTGAAGGCGCGCGACGGCCTGGCCGCGATCAACGGCTCCAACCTCATCACCGGCATGGCCTGCCTGGAGCTCTACGACGCCGAACGCTGGGTCAAGCAGGCGGAGGTCGCCGCGGCCATGAGCCTGGAGGCGCTGCTGGCCAACATGAGGCCGTACGAGGCGAAGCTCCACGAGCTGCGCGGCTTCCGCGGGGCCATCACCTGCGCCGCCAACCTGCGCGCCGTGATGGCGGGCTCCGACCTCGTCACCGGCAAGCTCAAGGTGAAAGTGCAGGACGCCTACTCCATGCGCGCCACTCCGCAGGTGATCGGAGCCCTGCGGGACCAGCTCGCCCACGCCCGCAGGCAGATCGAGATCGAGCTGAACGGCGTGGCGGACAACCCCATCTTCGTGGCGGAGGAGAACAAGGTCTACACCGGCGCCAATTTCCAGGGCACGCCCGTGAGCCTGCCGCTGGACGTGGTGGGCGCGGGCGTGGCGATGGTCTCGGTCCTCTCCGAGCGCCGCCTGAACCGCCTCCTGAACCCGGCCCTCTCGGTGGGCCTGCCGGCCTTCCTGACGAAGGGCGCGGGCATGTTCTCGGGCCACATGCTGAGCCAGTACACCGCCGACATGCTCATCGTGGAGCAGCGCATCCTCTCCGCGCCGAGTTACGTCCAGTCCATCCCCGCGGCGGCGGACCAGGAGGACTTCGTCTCCATGGGCATGAACGGTGCCCTCAAGACGCGCCAGATCCTGGAGAACGCCAACGGAGTGCTCGCCATCGAATGCATCGCCGCAGCCCAGGGGCTCGACTTCCGCGAGTTCAAGCCGGGCGAGGGCACCCGCGCGGCCCACGCCGCCGTGCGCAAGGTGGTTCAGCACCTGGAGGAGGACCGCCCCCTCTTCAAGGACCACAACGCCATGCGGGACGCCGTGAAGGCCTGCACCGTCCTCGATGCCGTGGAGGCCGCCATCGGCGAGCTCAAAAGCTCCTGGTAGGAAGGATTTACCACCAAGGCACCAAGACACCAAGGCACAATGGGGATCGGGGATGGGGGCGAAGCCCCTTCCTCGGCCCCTTCACCGTCCTCCACCGTAGGCGCTCTCCAGAGCGCGACGGGGGGCGGTACAGCGAACCGGTCCTCTCTACCCCCATCCGGCCCGCCCGCGCCTCGCGTCTGGCGTTCGCCTCTCGCGTCTCGCGTCTCACGTCTCGCCTCTCCCCTCAGTTGACAGAAGCGGCAGGGCGAGCTAAGGTCGGGTGCAGACGATCCCCCCGGCGAAGCTCCAGGCAAGTGCCCGTCCAGGGGGAGCAGGTCGTAGCACCGCAGCCCTGTCCGTCGTCCGGCAGCGCGTCGTTCCGGGAGGGAAACCGCGAATGAGGCGTGATGCGGATCTTCCTCTCCCCGTGTAGCCCTCTTCGGCACTGCCCCGGCGGCCAGCGCCGTTCCCCCGAAGTCTCGCTTTTTCTTTGTCCTTGCCCCCGCCGTGGGGCGAACACATGTCCCTATTTCTGAGGAGTCGAATGATGAATGCATTTCGGAATCGGAGATCTTCCACGCGCTCGGAGGCCGTCCAGGCCTCGTCGGTGGTGAAGAGCCTCCAGAAGCTGGGAAGGTGGGGCGCCATGGCCCTGCTGCTCATGGGCGCGATCTGGGCGCCGCGGGTTCTGGCGGCCGGCCAGACGGCCCAGGAGCCGGGCGTCCTGCGGGCCACCCTGAAAAACGGCCTGCGGGTCGTGATCGTAGAGAACAAGCTGGCCCCCGTGGTGACCACCGAGGTCAACTACCTCGTGGGCTCCAACGAGGCGCCGGAGGGCTTCCCCGGCATGGCTCACGCGCAGGAGCACATGATGTTCCGCGGCTGCCCCAAGCTCTCGGCCGACCAGCTCGCCGACATCACCGCCGCCATGGGGGGCGACTTCGACGCCGACACCCAGCAGACGGTGACGCAGTACTTCTTCACCGTCCCCGCCGAGGACCTGGACCTGGCCCTGCACATCGAGGCGGACCGCATGAGCGGCGTCCTCGACACCGACAAGCTCTGGGGCGAGGAGCGCGGGGCCATCGAACAGGAGGTGGCCCAGGACCTCTCCAACCCGCAGTACGTCTTCTACACCAAGCTGCTGGCGGCCATGTTCAAGGGCACGCCCTACGCCCACGACGCGCTGGGTACGCGGCCCTCCTTCAACAAGACCACGGGCGCCATGCTGCACCAGTTCTACGACTCGTGGTATGCGCCCAACAACGCCGTGTTCGTCATCGTGGGCAACGTGGACCCGCAGGCGACGCTGAAAGAGGTGGAGAAGCTCTTCGGCCCCATCCCCTCCAAGAAGATCGCGGCGCACCCGGCGGTCAAGCTGGAGCCCGTCAAGCCCGAGACCCTGAACCTCACCACCGACCTGCCCTACGGCCTGGCCATCGTGAGCTTCCGGATGCCCGGCTCGGACAGCCCCGACTACGCCGCGGCGCAGGTGCTGAGCGACGTCCTGAGCAGCCAGCGCTGGAACCTCTACGGCCTGGTGCCGCAGGGGAAAGCCATGTACGCCGGTTTCCAGTTCAGCGCCCTGCCGAAGGCCGGGATCGGCTTCGCCATCGCCGTCTTCCCGAAGGGGGCCGACGCGGCGGGCCTCGTGAAAGAGATCCATGGGATCGTCGCCCAGGCCGCGCAGAAGGGCTTGCCGGCCGACCTGGTGGAGGCGGCCAAGCGGCAGGAGCTGGCCGATTCCGAGCTTCAGAAGAACTCCGTCTCGGGCCTCGCCGAGGCCTGGTCCCAGGCCCTCGCCGTGGAGGGACGCCAGTCCCCCGACGATGACGTTCAGGCCATGGAGAAGGTGAGTGTGGCGGACGTGGACCGGGTGGCCAAGCAGGTCCTGGACCAGGATCACGCCATCGTGGCCATCCTCACCCCCCAGCCCTCGGGCAAGCCGCTCTCCTCCAAGGGATTCGGCGGCAAGGAGTCCTTCGCCCCGAAGAACCCCAAGGCCGTGAAGCTCCCGCCCTGGGCCGAGAAGGCGCTGGGCCGGCTCTCCGTCCCGGCCTCCGTGGTGAACCCGGTCGTGACGACGCTCCCCAACGGCCTGACGCTCATTGTTCAGCCCGAGTCCATCAGCGACACCGTCACCGTCTTCGGTCAGATCAAGAATCAGTCCGATCTTGAGACGCCCAAGGGCCAGGAGGGGGTGAACCAGGTCCTGGACCAGCTCTTCTCCTTCGGCACCACGAACCTGGACCGCCTCGCCTTCCAGAAGGCCCTCGACGATATCGGCGCCAAGGAGTCCGCGGGCACCAGCTTCTCCGTGGAGGCCCTGGCGGACCACTTCGACCGCGCCGTCCAGCTCCTGGCCGACAACGAGCTGAACCCCGCCCTGCCCGAGCAGGCCTTCAAGATCATGCAGGCGCAGACCGCCCGCTCCGTGGCGGGCCTCCTGCAGAGCCCCTTCTACCTCTCGGGCCGGGCACTCGACGCGGCCCTCTTCCCCAAGGAGGACCCGAGCCTCAGGGAGGCCACGCCCCAGACCGTCTCCGCCCTCACGCTCTCGGACGTGAAGGCCTACTACGCCAAGGTCTTTCGGCCCGACCTCACGACCATCGTGGTGATGGGCAAGGTCACGCCGGCAGAGGCCAGGGCCGCCGTCGAGAAGTACTTCGGCGGATGGAAGGCCGAAGGGCCCAAGCCCGAGACGGTGCTTCCGGCCGTCCCGGCCAACAAGCCCTCCTCCACGGTGGTGCCCGACAGCAGCCGCGTGCAGGACAGCGTCACCCTCGCCGAGACCCTCGGCCTGAACCGCTCCAATCCCGACTACTACGCCCTCGAGCTCGGCAACCACGTGCTCGGCGGCGCCTTCTACGCCACGCGCCTCTACCGCGACCTGCGCGAGAAGGGCGGGCTGGTCTACTACGTCTCCTCCAACTTCGACGTGGGCCAGAAGCGCTCCCTCTACATTGTGCGCTACGGCTGCGACCCGCCCAACGTGACCAAGGCGCAGACCATGGTGGTGCGCGAGCTGAAGTCCATGTCCACGGCGCCCGTCACGCCCGAGGAGCTGCAGAAGGCCAAGGCGCTGGTGCTGCGCGAGATCCCGCTCTCCGAATCGAGCGTGGGCAGCATCGCCCACGGGCTCATCTACCGCTCGACCCACGACCTGCCCCTCGACGAGCCGACCCTCGCGGCCCACAAATACCTCGCCCTCACGGCGCCGCAGATCCAGGCCGCCTACGCCAAGTGGCTGCGCCCCGACGACCTGGTCCGCGTGACCCAGGGACCCGAGCCGAAGTAGGCGCGGGGAGAGCGAAGCACCCAACCCCGGGGAGGGGGCGCCAGCGTCACGGCGTCCTCTCCCCGGAAGGGGCGAGAGGCGAGACGCGGGCCCTCATACGCGGGTCATCCTGAGGACTCCTTCGAAGGGCCGCTGGCTCAGGATCCCGTGGCAGAGAGACCTCCGGCGGCACCGAAACGGCGGGATCCTGTGCTAGCCGGCCGTTGTGGGCATGCCACAGGATGACGGGAAAAGGGCGCGAGAGGCGAGACGCAAGACGCAAGACGCAAGACGCAAGACGCAAGACGCTAGACGCTAGACGCTAGACGCTAGACGCTAGGGGCAAAGAAAATGCGGAACGCAAGACGGGCGAGGGGAAGAAGCGACTAACCGGAATCCCGCCTCCCTTTCCCGTCATTCTGGCGAGCGCAGCGAGTCCAGAATCGGATTCCGGACAAGCCGGAATGACGGTGAAGAGGAAGCATTCCGGATAGACCAGAGGAGTTCGCCGCGCTGGTGAGAAAGGTTAAAAAGTTAGGAAGTTAGGAAGGGGTTGCGGGGGCCTGGAGGACGCTCGGGGCGGGGGCTCGGAGCGCTGGCCTCGTGCCCGGGAGGGTTTTGGGCCGCCGCTCTTGCGCCGGGAACGAGCCAACCCCAGGCCCGGTTTAAGGAATTGAGCACCGGCGGCCCGCGGTGAAGGCCGGCCTGTCGCGAGGAGGAGCCCATGCTGAACCCGTTCCACTTCCCAAAGCCGTACGTGCACGAGCATCCCCCCGTTCAGAACGTGAACGATCTCTTCGATGAGCGCATGACCTCCGGCCAGCGAGCCGCGGACTGGCTCGCGGGGGTGGTGGGCTCGTGGAGCTTCATCATCATCCAGTCCGCGATCCTTATCGTGTGGGCGGCACTCAACGTGACGGCCTGGATTCAGCACTGGGACCCCTATCCTTTCATCCTCATGAACCTCTTCCTCTCGCTGCAGGCGGCCTACACCGCGCCCGTCATCATGATGAGCCAGAACCGGCAGGCCACGAAGGACCGCATCGAGGCCCACAACGACTGTCTCATCAATCAGAAGGCCGAGGAGGAGGTCCGCGCCATCCTCGACCACCTCGCCGCCCAGGACCTCGCCCTCCTCCACCTCCACCAGCAGATGGAGGATTTGCTCGCCCGCGTGGGCAAGGCCGCCCCCGCACCGGAGGCGTCCTGACGGTGCCCGCGCCGGTGGGTGGGTGAGGAGGGGAAAAGGGGGCAGCGGCGGCTGACCGTGCGCCTCTCCGGGGCACCGGGCCCGCCGCCCTCGCCCGCATGGTCTCTTTCCCTAAGGGTGGACATCCTTCGGGCCCGGCGTCCCTCCACATTCTCGCCCGCATCTGATACGATCGCCCCAGATTAGCCTCACATACCGCTGTTTGGGGCGAGCGTGGGATCGAGGGGATGAAGACGCGGTGGGAGGAAGAGGAGCGGCTCCTCGCTGAGGGAGCGCCCGCGGCAGGGAGCGAAGCACCCGAGCTTGGCCTGCGGGAATGGCGCCAGCGCATGCTCGGCTACTACCTCTGGATCGCTTTCGGCATCGGCGTGCCGCTGGTTCTCTATATCGTCTTGATCGCGCCGGACTTCGCGCCTCTGCGGTTCCGCCTGTTCATCACGGTCTTCCTCGGTCTGATCCTCCTTCTGGCCCTTGCGCGGCGCCTGGACCATTCGGTCAGGACGTGGGCCCTGCTCCTGGTGGCGTACGCCTTCTCGTTCATGATGTTCAACGCCAGCGGCCTTCAAGGCGGGGGGCGCCAGGTGCTCCTGGGAGTGCCGCTCTACGCGATGATCTTCCTGGGTCCGCGCTCCGGTTGGGCGTCAGCGGCCGTGAGCCTGATCCTGTACGCCGCGGTGGCGTTTCTGAACGTCACGGGCCGCATGTCTCCCGTGTTTCCCGACCAGAGATTTTCCGGGCCTACGTTCTGGTTCATGCAGGGCGCCATGCTCGTGCTTGCCCTGGTGCCCATCCTGTTTCTCCTCACCCGGTTCATCGGTTTCCTGGGCGGCGCGCTCGCAGCCGAACGGCGATCGGCCGCGCAACTCGAGGCGGAGGCCCTGGAGCGTCGCCGCCTCGAACGCGTCCTCCTGGAGACCGGGGAGCGGGAGCGGCGCGCCGTGGGCCACCAGCTCCACGACGGCCCCTGCCAGCAGATCACCGCGGCCCTCCTCCGGTGCAAGGTGGCCGAGAACGCCCTTGCCGCGCGCGGACCGAAGGAGAGCGCCGGACACATCCGGGCCATCGCCCAGTTGCTGGACGCGTCCGTCGGGGAGATCCACGACCTGGCGCGCGGGCTGAGCCCCCCGGAGCTTTCTCCCGCCGCCTTGACGACCGTGCTGGGCGATCTGGCGCGCCGGGTGACTGCATCGGGTTCGGTGGCGTGTGAGTTTCTGCACGACGGGTCGGCCCCTCCGCCCGACCCGGTGACCACGAGTCAGCTCGTGCAGATCGCGCAGGAGTCCGTGGCCAACGCCGTCCGCCACGCCAGGGCGCGACACATCACCATAGAGCTCGCCCAGCGCGACCAGGCGCTCCGGCTGGTCGTGCGGGACGACGGCGCCGGCGTGGCGCCTGATGCCGCGGGAGAGGGCATGGGCCTGCGGATTATGCGGCACCGGGCGGGCTTGGCGGGCGGAACGCTCACCATCGGTCCCGCCCCCGGCGGCGGCACCGCCGTGACCTGCACCATCCCCCTTCCGGCGGAGCCGGCGAATCGCGAGGCGGAGGCATGAGCGAGGAGCCCCGGTCCCCCGTGCGCCTCTTCATGGTGGACGACCACCCCGCCGTGCGGGAGGGGCTGCGCCTCCTGCTGGAGCAGGAGGGGATCGCGATCTGCGGCGAGGCGGGAGATTCGGCGGCGGCCCTGCGGGAGATCCCCGCCTCCTCGCCGGACCTGGTGATGGTGGACCTCTCTCTCGGAAGGGAGAGCGGACTCGTCCTCCTGCGCGAGCTGGCCCGATCCGTGCACAAAGTGCCCCTCCTGGTCTACTCCATGCACGAGGACGCCTTCCACATCGGGCAGGCCCTCGCCGCCGGGGCATCGGGCTACGCGACCAAGCGGGAGATCTCGGCGGTGCTCGCCCAGGCCATCCGGGAGCTCCTGGCGGGACGGCGATACGTGAGCCCGCGCGCCCGGGATGCCCTGGGCGCCGTTCCCCCCGGACAGCAGAAGCCCGAGCCCCTGAGCCCGCGAGAGATCCAGATCTATCAGTTCCTGGGGGAGGGCTACAGCACGGCCGGCATCGCCGAGGAACTCGGGGTGAGCCGGCGCACCGTGGATTCCTACTACGCGCGCATCCTCGACAAGCTCGACGCGAGCGGCATGGAAGACCTCCGCCGCCGCGCCGCGGCGGACCGGCTGCCCGAGTAACTTCCCCGTTTTCCCTTACCTCTTCAACTGGCGGCTTTCCTTCGCTTTTCGCTGCAAGCGAAAAGCGGCGTCCCGTCGCCGCCGGCGCACCCGTGGAGGGTGGGGGGACCATTCGCTCCAGACGAGGCCCCCGGCGCCGCGCCAACGGCGCGGCCCAGACCCAGCCGGGGCTCGTAGAAGGCAGGGCGGCCTATTTTGGACAGCTCCGGCTGTAGGCAATTTCCTCTACAGACAAGCACGGCCAGGGGCATTACCTATTACCCGGGAGGGGAGGTGGCCTGTGGCGTCGTCGGGGGGGGCATCCGTCAAGATTTTCATGATCACCGAGCACGCCGCCCTGAGGCAGAGCGTCGAGATGCTGCTCGCGGAGGAGGGCATGGTCTTCGGCCCGTGGGCGGACGATGCGGCCTCGGCCCTCCGGGCGTTGCCGGCGGGGGCCGACGTGGTGATCGTGGGCCTCTCCGGCGGGGGCGAGGGCGGGCTGGCGCTCCTCCGGGAGGTGGCGTCCCGTCCGAACTTTCCGCCCTGCATCGTCCTCTCGGTCAACGACGACGACGCCTCCATCCGCCGGGCTCTGGCGGCCGGAGCACGAGGATACGTCACCAACCGGGAAGCCCCGGAGGTTCTGGCTGGAGTCATTCGCGAGGTGATAGCGGGGCGCACCTGCGCCCCCAGGCTGAAAGTGGTTCAGGAGTGAGTGTTCACGGGAGAACGGAGGAGGAGAGATCATGAGCGAACCCAAGGAGAACAAGGACACCATGCCCAAAGGATGTTCGAGGCGAGAGGCCTTGAGGCTCTCCGCGCTGGCCCTGGGCGGGCTGGCCGTGGGGCGCGGCGTGGTGCGGGCGGACGAGCAGTGCACGGGCACGCCGTGCCCGGAGCCCGCCAAGTGCTACCCGGACACGATCGATGACACGCAGACGTACTCCTACTTCAACAACCTGCCCAACAAGTATTATCCGAACGATCCGACGGACCCCAACATCGCGCTCCAGGACGGGGAGATGCGCATCACCTTCCTGGGCTCCATGGTGCCGCCCGTGCGCCGCGCCCAGGCGGAGATGAGCATCTTCGTGGAGGTGGGGCCCTGGGTGTACGACCCCAAGCATCCGAGCGATCCCACTTACGGCCACGCGGCGGACGGCTTCGTCTTCGACTGCGGGTCGGGCGTCTGCGGGAACTACGGCGCCATGAACATCCAGTACTCCCGCATGAACAAGATCTTCCTGACGCACCTGCACGCCGACCACATGAGCGACCTGACGCACATCTACTGCTTCGGCCCCGGCGGGGGCCGCTATTCTCCCCTCTACGTTTGGGGCCCCAGCGCCTCCGGCGTGAAGAACCCCAAGACGCCCCCCAAGACCTACGACGACGGCACCAAGGCCATGTGCCAGCACCTTCGGGAAGCCCTGCGCTGGTGCACCGAGAGCTTCGCCTTCCAGGCCTCGGCCTACGACGGCTACCCCAAGCCCAGCAGGAAGAGCTGGGGGCTTCCCTGCGATCCCGTGCCCGTGGGAGACGATCCCGCCGACGACGGCTACGCCCTGGTCCCCATCGAGCTGAACTGGAAGAAGTACGGCAAGAAGGAGGGGGACAACGTCGCCTACGACAACCCCGATACCGGCGTGAAGATCACCCACTTCCCGGTGATCCACTGCCGCAAGGGCTCCATCGGGTACAAGCTCGAATACAAGGGCCTGTCCATGATCTTCACGGGCGACACCAAGCCCGAATACATGAGCCTGAACAACGCCATCAACGGAGGCAACGGGGTAGACGTCTTCATCCACGAGATGGGCCTTCCGCCCGAGCTGTGGGCCATGAAGAACATGCACCTCGACCAGCCCGGCAGCGGCCCGCAGTGGGATGCCACCGTGAACGAGATGACGACCGTCATCAACAGCTCCCACTCCCCCTTCGGGGCCTTCGGCTACCTCATCAGCCGGGTCAACCCCAAGCCCCGGCTCACGGTGGCCACCCACTTCCAGTCGGCCGACGACACGGTGGCCTGCGCCAAGAACAGCATCCTGTATCACTGGCCGGAGATGCAGTGGGGCCAGAACTTCATCGTCTCCTTCGACCTCATGGTGCTCAAGGTGACCCAGGCGGCGATCACCCAGTTCCAGGCCAACGTGCCGGCCTTCGGCTTCTCGCCGCTGGTCTCCGTGCCCGACAACCTGAAGCCGCCGAAGTACTGGGCCTGGGGCGTGGACAGCAACGGCAACAAGGTCAAGGTCGGGGATCCGTACGCCCAGATCGACCGCTCGACGGAGATCCCGGAGTGCGACCCCGTCACCCACGACTGCAACTACCGGGACGACGGGTACTGAAGCCGGACCGGCCGAAAAAGGGCGGCAGTGCCCGACGAAGCCGGCAGGCGCTGCGGCAGGGCCAACAGTGAGGAGAGAGGGCCAGCGGTCAACCCGCTCCTTCTCTCCTCACTCTTTGCTTTACTCTTCACTCTTTACTCTTCACTCTTTACTCTTTACTTTTTTGCTTTCACTCAGCGTCGGCTTCCTCAGGTGCCACGTCGTGGCCTCCTGGTAGGCGCGGGCCAGGGCCAGCAGTTCGCCCTCGCCGTAGAGCTTCCCGATGAAGCTGATGCTCGTGGGGGTGCCGCTCGTGCGGAAGCCGTCGGGCACGACCACGCACGGGTGGCCCGTGAGGTTGGTGATGGTGAGGTCCTCTCCGCCGAAGCTGGGGCAGAGGTAGGCGTCCACCGTTCCCATCAGCTTGGCCATGGCCTCCATCAGCACGGTCCGCGCGCGGTTGGCCTGGATGTACTCCACCGCCGGAATGAGCTGGGCCTGGCGGAAGAGGTTGGGCCAGTCGTCCGCGCCCTGGGCCGTCAGCAGGGCGTCGCGGCCCGAGCGGGTGAGGTGGTCGAAGGCCGCCGCCGCCTCGCAGGAGAGCAGGAGCGCCATGGAGTCGGCGGGCAGGTCGGGCAGCTCCACGGGCACCAGCTCCACGCCCTGGCCCCGCAACACCTCCAGCGCGGCGCGGTCGAACACCGGCCACTCCTTGTCCTCCTCCTTCTTCGCGGCGTCCGGGTCCTCCTCGGTCTTCTCCGCGAAGAGGCTTTTGACGTAGCCCACTTTGAGCGTGCGCACGTCCAGGGCGGGTTCCCAGCGGAAGGGGGCCGCGACGACCGTCCCGTCCTGCCCGTCGGGTCCCTGGATGGCCGCGAAGACGGCGGCGCAGTCCTCCACGCTCCGGGCGATGGGCCCCGCCTTGTCCATGCTCCAGGAGAGGGCCATGGCCCCCGTGCGCGGCACGCGGCCGAAGGTGGGCCTCAGCCCCGTACAGCCGCAGCGGTTCGAGGGCGAGACGATGGAGCCCAGGGTCTCGGTGCCGATGGCGAAGCCCACGAGCCCGGCCGCCGTTGCCGCCGCCGAGCCCGCCGAGGAGCCGCTGGAGCCCTCCTCGGGGTCCCACGGGTTGCGCGTCTTGCCGCCGAACCAGACGTCCCCCATGGCCAGCGCGCCGCAGGAGAGCTTGGCGAGGAGCACCGCCCCCGCGGCGTCCAGGCGCTGCACCACCGCGGCGTCCTCGTCGATCACCTGGTCCTTGTACGGGCCTGCGCCCCAGGTGGTCCTGTATCCCTTCACCGCGAAGAGGTCCTTCACCCCCCACGGCACGCCGTGCAGCGGCCCGCGGCTTCGCCCCGCGGCGATCTCCTCGTCGGCCTTGGCGGCCTGGGCCAGCGCCCGCTCCTCCGTGAGGGTGATGACGCAGTGGAGGATCGGGTCGTAGCGCTTGAGCCGCGCCAGGTACATCTTGGTGAGCGCCGTGGAGGTGACCTTGCGCTCCCCGATCAACAGGCCGAGCGCCGTGGCGGGCAGGAAGGCCAGGGCCTCCAGGTCGTCGCCCACGGCCGGCACCGCCTGCGGGCCCAGCACGAAGGCGTCGGCGCCCTCCGGC
>JBAWEQ010000141.1:0-10151 GCA_049591295.1 Acidobacteriota bacterium | reverse complement strand
CGACAGCGGTACCCGACAGGCGAGGGCGCCTGTCTCTCCCGTCTCTTGAGGGGAGGCACAGGCGCCCCCGCCTGTGCAGGGTAGTGATACTCGACAGCGGTACCCGACAGGCGAGGGCGCCTGTCTCTCCCGTCTCTCTTTCGTCCGCAACAAGTTGCGACGGCTACGAAGGTATGCTTTCAATCTCTCAATCTGCAATCTTGAATCTCCAATCTCCAATCTTCTTCCAACCGCGACGAAGGCACCCATTCAACGACCTGGAACTTGTAACCCACAACTTTCAACCCTTTCCTCTTCACCCTTTCCCAATCATGCCCATAAGCCCGACCCACTCCAATCCAGACCCCAAGGCCTTCTACGAGACTGTAGACCGGGAGGCGGACTACGCCTGCTACCCACGAGCAGAGGCCCATCCTTTCTATCCGCTCTTGCGGAACTTTATCGCGCGGCATGGGCTGGCGGACAAATCGGTGCTGGAGGTCGGATGCGGCAAGGGGCTCTTTCAAGACGTGGCTTCGGGCTATGTTGGCGCCGACATCGCCGAGTCGCTGCGGCACTATTTCCACAAGCCCTATCACGCGGTCGCGGGCGCGCACCTGCCCTTTCCGGACGATGCTTTCGACGGCGCCTTTTCCTACGCCACGCACGAACACATCCCCGAACTGGAAATCGCCCTGGAAGAACTCCTGCGCGTCCTCAAGCCGGGCGCCCCTTGCCTCCTGGCGCCGGCCTTCCACAGCCGGCCCTGGTTCGCATCGGGCCTCGCCGTGCGCCCCTACGACGGGCTCTCCCTGCGCGAAAAGCTCATCAAGGCGAGCATCCCCATCCGTGACGCGAAGCCGGTTCGCTACCCGCGGGTCCTTGCCCGCCAGGCCATCCACCTCGGGCTCTGGCTGGTTCAAGGCCGCCGTCCCCAGAGACTGCGGTACGGCAGGCTGAAGCCCAACTACAAGACCTACTGGCAATCCGATTCGGACGCATGCAACAGCATCGACCCCTTCGATCTCATCATCTGGCTCAAGGGCCGTGGCGCGAGACTTGAAAGTGCTCCGTCCCGCGTCCCTTCAATCTTGTTCCGAGAAGAGTATATCGAGTTTACCAAGGCCGGCCAATGTGCGGCAGCGAGGAAAGAAGCGTGCAGTTAGGGCACGAATATGGTGTCGACTTCTATTCTAACCAGCAGGCAGGATCGCACCGATCCGCGCAACGCCTGGTCCCCTGGCTATGTGACCTCCTTCGGCCCAAGAGTGTCCTGGATGTTGGGTGTGGCGTGGGAACATGGCTCAGAGCATTCAAAGAAACTGGAATAGAGGATTTCCTGGGGCTAGACGGTGAATACGTGCGGCGAGACCAACTGCAAATCCCGGCTGCCCAATTCTTGGCCCAAGATTTGACCTTACCTTTCCGTCTCGACAGGAAGTTCGATCTGGTCGTGTCTCTTGAGGTAGCAGAACATCTTCCACCGGAGGCCGCCCGTGGATTCGTGGCCAGCCTGTGCGCCCACGCGCCTTTCGTCCTCTTTTCTGCCGCCATTCCTGGCCAGGGCGGGACGCATCACGTAAACGAGCAGTGGCCGGGCTACTGGATTGATCTGTTTGCAGACTGTTCCTTTGCGTTACATGATTGCATCAGGCCAATGCTGTGGACCGACGACGAAGTAGAATTCTGGTACGCGCAAAACGCCCTGCTCTTCAGGAAAGCGGACCTACCTTTACCCCTAGGTATGGTCACATTGCCGAGCTTTCAGGGCATGCCACTGGCACACCCGAGGGCCTGGGCGGAAAAAACTGCCCCCCGCGCGGTTTCGTGGCGCCAGATTGCAGGGGACATCCGGGAGCGGCTGAAGCGCGTGCTGCAGCCCCAGGGGGACTGAGCAGCGGCCGCGGGGTCCGTGTTGGCCGGCAACGTCCGCTTCGGCCTTCAAGGACACGCTAGGACGGGCGCCCCCGCCCGCCGCACCGAATTTACTCATTTACAGTGGCGGTCTGTGGCCCCCGCCCGCCTCGTCGCCACCGGCATGCCCCACCAAAGCCACCAATCCATGAATCTTCAACTTTCAACCTGGAACCTGCTAACATAGGATTCTCATGACGGCCCCAGCCATCCGAGTCGAAACCCTGGGCAAGAAATACCTCATCCGCCACGAGCAGCGGGAGCGGTATACCGCCCTGCGGGACGTACTGACGAACAAGGCCAAAGGCCTGGGCCGGCGCATCATCGACCTCGGCCGGTCCCCCGTCTCCCGTCCCCCGTCCAAAGAGGAATTCTGGGCCCTCAAGGACGTCTCCTTCGAAGTCCAGCCCGGCGAGCGCATCGGCATCATCGGCCGCAACGGCGCGGGCAAGTCCACCCTCCTCAAACTCCTCAGCCGCATCACCGAACCCTCGGTGGGCCGAATCGAGCTGAACGGCCGTGTCGGGAGTCTGCTCGAGGTGGGCACGGGCTTCCACCCCGAACTCACCGGCCGCGAGAACATTTACCTCAACGGCGCCATCCTGGGCATGAGCAAGGGAGAGATCACCAAGCGCTTCGACGAGATTGTGGCCTTCGCCGAGATCGAGAAGTTCCTCGACACCCCCGTCAAGCGCTACTCTTCCGGCATGTACGTGCGCCTCGCCTTCGCCGTGGCCGCGCACCTGAATACAGAGATTCTCGTTGTAGACGAAGTGCTGGCTGTCGGCGATGCACGGTTTCAGGAGCGCTGTCTCTCGAAGATGGAGGAAGTCGGAAAAGGCGGCCGGACGGTCCTCTTCGTCTCTCACAACATGGGGAGTATCTTGCGCCTCACCCCTCGCACCATCCTTTTGAGCGAGGGCCGGATCCTCGAGGACGGGCCGAGCACGCGGATCACCCAGCACTATCTTGGGTCGGAGCACCTCTGTCCTGCATCGCGACGGTGGGAGAGTGTGGAGCGGGCGCCCGGTAACGAGGTCGCGAGACTGCTTTCGGTGGCAGTAAAGAATGGGGCCAGCCAGGTCGTAGATGCGGTTGAAGTGACGGAGCCAACCATAATTGAAGTGGAATATGCGCTCTTGGAGGCCCAACCTAAAGTGACGGCGATTCTTCACCTCTACAATGAATCAGGGATCTGCCTTTTGGCGTCCAATGACTGGAATGATAAACAGTGGTGGAACACCGTGCGAAAGAGAGGTATCGTCCGCGCCGTGTGCGTAATCCCGGCGAACTTTCTTGCTGAAGGCCGTTTCTTCGTACTAGCGGCCTTAGGGTCCTATAATCCTAACATCGTCCATGCTTTGGAGCGCGACGTGGTTAGCTTCCAAGCTATGGATCACTCGTCAGGCGATGGGGCACGCGGCGAGTTCAGCGGCGCCGACTGGCCTGGGCTTGTGCGTCCGTTCCTGCGATGGCAGGCCGGGTTCCTGCCAGAAGGTGAAATAGTATGAACGCTCTGGCGAGGTTATTGCGGTTCCTTGCCGACCGACTTTCAAGCAGACCGCCAAGGCCCTTTTACACAAGAGACGGGCTTCACGGAGACGTTCGAGCCAACGTCGGCGACCATACGTACGGCCTCCCGACCATAATTGAGTTTGGCGAGGGTGCAATGCTAAAGATTGGGAAGTTTTGCTCTATCGCGCCCGATGTGACCGTTATGCTCGGAGGGAACCACCGCGTAGACTGGGTCTCGACGTATCCCTTTCCCGCACTCCCAGAGAGGTGGCCCGACGGCAAGAACATAAAGGGGCACCCGTGCACCAAGGGCGATGTGGTAATAGGGAACGACGTATGGGTTGGGAGAGGCGCAACGATACTGAGCGGGATAACGATTGGAGATGGGGCTGTGATCGCGGCAAGGGCTGTCGTCACGAAGCATGTCCCCGCTTATGCTGTCGTCGCGGGCAACCCGGCGAGGGTTGTTAAACTACGATTCTCGGAGGATCAAGTGCGAAGCCTCTTGGCCCTTCGCTGGTGGGACTGGCCGGAAAAAGTTGTGGCCGAGGCCCTCCCCTTGCTCTGTGATGGAAATGTGGATCAGTTGAAAGCCTTCGCATCAAAGAAGGAACTGTCTTTCGCCGCCTCCGCTACCCCACTGGATCACGAGGGGCCGTTGGCGCAATGAAGCAGCTCAAGCGCCTCAAGGATTTCGTCGCCTACCTCGGCACCTATCACCGTAACCTGCGCGCCCTGCGAGCCGCGCAGGCAGACGGCTCCTTCGATGCGCTCTGGGCCTTTCTTGAGGCTTCGTCTCTCGCCGGCATCATGCAAGTGCGTTCCGAGCTGGACCAGTTGCTCACAATGCTAAGGGGCGAAAGACCGCGCACCATTCTGGAGATTGGTACCGCCCAGGGTGGGACGCTTCTGTTCTGGGCCTGGGCCGCGCCGAAGGACGCGGAGATCATCACGGTGGACCTCCATCATGGGCCCTTCGGGGGTGGCCATCGCCGGTCGCAGGGGTGGCTTTACCGGCGCTTTGCCACGGGGAGGCAGCGCATCCATTTGGTAAGGGGCGATTCCCATGCTACTCGAACCTGGGAGAAGGTGAAGAAGCTTCTTCGGGGCCGGCAAGCCGACTTTCTCTTCATCGATGGGGACCATTCGCTCGAAGGCGTCGAGACCGATTACCGCCTCTACGGTCCTCTCGTCCGGCCCGGCGGCATCATCGCCTTTCACGACATCGTGCCTGCGCCTTACGAACTTGTAGGCGGCGTGCCGAGCTTTTGGGCCCAAATGAAGCCTTCAATGGGCGGGGAGGAAATCGTCGAAGACTGGAACCAAGGAGGCTATGGCATTGGCTGGATCGGAAGAAGAGGTTGAAAATCTCGTGCAGGTGACTAGGAACTGAATCGCAGGGCCCAGGAAAGACAATGATGGGGAATTCAAAGCCTTGCCAGAAGATCACGAGGGAGCCTACCAGCGAATGAATCATTCAAGAGACATCAAGCTGATAGCCTTTTATCTTCCCCAATTCCACCCCATCCCAGAGAACGATGAATGGTGGGGAAAAGGTTTCACCGAGTGGACCAATGTAATGCAAGCCAAGCCTCTGTTTCGGGGTCATTACCAGCCGCGCCTTCCCGCCGACCTCGGTTTCTACGACCTCCGAGTGCCGGAAGTCCGGGAGGAGCAGGCGAAATTGGCCCGCGACCATGGGATCGACGCGTTCTGCTATTGGCACTATTGGTTTGGTAACGGGAAACGGCTGCTCGAACGCCCCTTCGAAGAGGTTTTGAGAACCGGGCGCCCCGATTTCCCCTTCTGCCTTGGCTGGGCTAACGAAAGCTGGACCGGCCAGTGGAATGGTGAGCCCCATAGGGCCCTGCTGGCCCAACGCTACCCAGGAAAAGCAGACTATGAAGCCCATTTCTATTCGCTTCTCCCCGCATTCAGAGACAGCCGGTACGTACGGATCAAGAACAGACCTTTGTTCTACGTATACAAGCCCACTGAGCTTCCGGACGCCAACGCTTTCACGCGCACTTGGACGGAGTGCGCAAGGCGAGAGGGCATCGAGAGTTTCTACTTTGTGGCCGGTGGCTGGTACAAGAGCTTCGCTCACAATAGCGACTTTAGCCCGGAGGCAGCCGGGTTTGATGCCACCAATGCGGTCGGTCCACGGATGTTCGGGAGACGACCGCTTCTGGGACGCGTTAAGCGCAAGATAGTGAAGACCTTCGGTGGATTTGGAAATCGGGTGGACTATACTGAAGCGGTTGAGAGCATGCTGGATGACGTTGCTGGAAGTCTGCCGAACTTGCCGACCATACTCGCCGGTTGGGACAATACGCCACGCATGGGAAAAGAAGGGTGGGTATTAACGGGGTATCAACCTGAGACACTGAGGCCGCAGGTCACGAAAGCTCTTGTAAAGGCCTTGGGCCTCCCTGAGCACCAGAGAATTGTGTTCGTGAAGTCTTGGAACGAGTGGGCGGAGGGGAATTACCTTGAGCCAGATTTGCGCTTCGGGTTGCACTTCCTGGACGTCATCCGAGACGCGACCATGCGACAGTCTCGGCATGATGGCCTACGGCATTCCACAGAGGGCTATTCGTAAGGGGCATTTCCCGTCCGTGGACCTATGGCTCGGCAAAGGAATGTCTCTTTGACCTATCTGAACGGGGATGCCCTCCCCGCAATTGAAGGCAGTCTTTGGGTGTGATAGCCAGCATCTTAAACAGTAGCCTTTTCCCCTGGGCGGCGCCGTGAACTTCTCGAAGCTTAGAAGCAGCAGTTTGAAAGATAGAGTGAGCAAAGTCGCCGTGAAGAATTTTGCACAGTACCCATCCGGGTCTGAATCTAGCCACCTGCCTGTCGAGACTATCCCCGATATTCTGGGCGGGAAGGCCCTCCGCTCTGTTGCCCAGTCCATGCGGGGTGGCAAATCCAAGGGAGTGGGCATTTTGGCCGGTATCGGCGGGCACGTGATCAAGGCGGGCTGCGGACCTTTGCTGATCGGGCTGATGCGCGACGGCTTGCTGACGGGCTTGGCGGGGAATGGGTCGGTGCTGGTGCACGACTTCGAGATCGCGTACGCGGGGCAGACGTCGGAGGACGTGGATGCGGCCCTTCCGGACGGTTCCTTCGGGGTGACCGAAGAAACTGGAAGATACCTCAACGAGGCAGCGCAGCGGGCCTACAAGACCGGCGAAGGGCTCGGGGCCACGCTGGGCCAGATGATCTTGGACATGAACTTGCCGTATGCGGAATACTCGGTGTTGGCGCAGGCCCGCAAGCTTGGGGTGCCCTTTACCTGCCACGTCTCCATTGGTTGCGACGTGTGGCACTTGCACCCAACGGCGGACGGCGCCGCCATCGGCGCCGCCAGCATGACTGACTTCCGGACCTTCTGCGACTTGGTGGCGGGGCTCAACGACGGAGGCGTTTACCTGAACATCGGCTCAGCCGTGGTTATGCCGGAGGTGTTCCTGAAGGCCGTCACGGTCGTCCGCAATCTGGGCTACCCCCTGAAGGACTTCACCACGGCCAACTTCGACTTCATTCAGCACTACCGGCCGCTCACCAACGTTGTCCGGCGCCCCGTAGCCGGTGTGGGTAAGGGTTACGCCATCACCGGCCCGCACGAGATCCTGCTGCCGCTGCTCTGCCTATTGCTCAAGAGTGGTCCGGACAAAATCGAGGCACTGCTTCTCTCCGAGTGATTAGGGCAAACCGCGGGAATGAAAATCCTCCTTTCCATTCCTTGGTTCTTCCCGGCGCGTGGCGGCGGGGGGCAGACGTACGTGCTCCAAGTAGCCAAGGAGCTACAGCGCCGGGGGCACGACGTGTGCGTGCTGACGGGGCAGGCCTGGGAGCGACAGGCGCCCCCGCCTGTCGTCCGCGGCACAGGCGAGGCGCCCATGCCCCCGGAGGCCCAGGCCCCTTTTCGCCTTTCCCGCACCGCCTACGACGACCTTCCCGTCCTGGCCCTTCAGATCAATCCGTCGGCGGTTCGTTGGGAAGAGGCCATCGCCGAAACCAGTCCCGTTCTTCGGGAAGGGCTCAGTGCCGCGCTGGATGAGGCAAAGCCCGATCTCGTCCATCTCAACGGTTTCAAGCCCGTGCTTACTCAACTCTGCACCGAGCGGGGCATCCCCTTCGTCGTCACCGCCCACCACCCAGGCGTGATCTGCCCCGCGGGGTTGAGGCTCAACGAGAAGGGTGAGATTTGCACGGTGGTGGCGCGCCCGGAGGTGTGCGTGCGGTGCTGCGCCATCCGGCGGTCGGGCAGCAGGGTTGCCGGGGCCGCCCTCGCCGCCCTGCCTTCAGGCCTTTCACGCCTCGCGGGGAGGGCCAGCGCAATGAGGGGCCCATTGGGCAAGGTGGTGCGGGCCACGGCGTATCCAGGCGCCGTCCGCGGATCGCTCATGAGCAAGGCGCTGGTTTGGGAGAAGGCGCCTCTCTGGATCGCCCCCTCCCGAGTCATGCGGGAATTCTTGCTGCGCCAGGGCGTGCCCGAGGAACGGGTGTTCCACACCCCCCACGGCATGGAGCCCGTGACCGGCGTGCCGCCGGTGGAGATGGGCGATGGCACGATCCGGTTCGGCTACCTGGGGGGCTATAGCTTCGTAAAGGGCCTGCACGTTCTAACTGAGGCCGCGTCCAAAATGATCCACGGCGAGAAGTGCGAGATCCACGTGTTTGGGAAGGCAGGCTCGCCCTGGGAGTGCGCCTACCGAACCCAGACCGTCGGCCGTTATGCTGGCAGGCCAAAGCTGGTGCTCCACGACCCCCTGCCCCACGAACGCATCGCCGAAGCCTACGCCGCCTTCGACGTACTCGTGGTTCCCTCAATCTGCCTTGAAGTCTTCGGCCTAGTCGTCCTCGAGGCCTTTACCGCCGGCCGGCCCGTCATCGTCTCCGACGCGGGCGGCCTTCCCGAGCTGGTGAGGGACGGCGTGGATGGGCTGGTGGTGCCCCATGGCGACGCAGGAGCGCTGGCGAGAGCCATGGATGGGCTGGCCGCTAAGCCGCAGCAGGCCGGTTCCATGGCGGAGCATTTGCCGCGAGTGCAGACTCTCACCGAATATGTGGCCCGTCTGATGACCGCGTACGACCATTGCACGGAGGCAAGCTAGGATGAGCCGGATATCAGAACCAGAGGCGCTCACCCGCGTCTTGTTCATCCCCAATGACATCTCTACAGGTGGGGAGGGCAGCTACCTGGAGGACCTTACGGCGGGGCTCTCCAAGAAAGGCATTGAGTGTGGCTGTGTGGCCGTCGAGAATCGAGGCGATCGCTATGAAAACCTTGCAGGCACCTTTTCCCTATGCAGAGACCTTTCAGCGCGCCCCGCTGGTCTCCGCAAGATCTCGGAGCTTGCCAGGGCGATCGCGCAGTTCCGGCCGACGCATCTCATTTGCTCGGCCCGGATCGCCCACTATGTGCTGCCCTTTCTTGGCCCCGAAGTCTCCCCCATTGCGGTGCTTCATTCGGACAACGAGAACTTCTACCGCAGGGCGACAAGATTTCCCGAAAGGGTGTCCGCATGGGTGTGTCCGTCGCCAAGGGTGGCCCAGGGAATGAGCCAGCGCCTATCGGCCGCTCACCAATCGAGAGTCTGCATGATTCCCCATGGCGTGAACGACGAGCCTTTTAGGGACGTCGCGTTACCTCTTGAGGAAAGAGGCGCCGACCTGCTCTTCGTTGGCGCGCTGTATGAACACAAAGGGGCGCACCTATTGCCGACCATAGTCGGCAAGGTGACCTTCAATGAGATTGTGAGCCCCAGGATCACCTTGATCGGGGAAGGGGTTCTCAGAGAGTGCTTGGTTAGAGACTTTGAGACACGGGGGTTGCGGGCGAATTTCTTGGGACGACAAGATCGGCAAGACGTGGCCCGGCTTATGGGCGGTACAAAGGTCTTTTTACTTCCGACGCGGGTGGAGGGGTTCGGATTGGTGCTGGCGGAAGCCATGATGGCCGGTGCTGTTCCGGTGGTGTCGCGCCTTCCTGGCATAACGGATGGCATCGTTGATGATGGGCAAAACGGCTTCCTTCTAGAGCCCGACGACACAGATGGCTTTTCCGATCGTATCTCTCTGCTCCTGAATGATCGTTCCCTATGGACGAAGATGTCCCAAGAAGCAAGGCAGAAGGCGAGAGAGAATTTCTGCCTCCTCGCTGTTTCATGTGGGTAGGTTGAATGTCAGCTGTCCTGCGATGAGGTAGGCGATGGTGAGGAGGTACTGGGGGGAGCGGTATCCCCTGGCCTTGGCCTTGGCGGCCTGGATGAGGCTGTTGATGGCTTCCAAGACCGCGTTGGTGAGGCCCGAGTGAAACCACCGCAGGATGCCGTCCCAGTGGGCTTTGACGGTGTGGGCCACTTTGATGATGGGCGCCATCCGGCTGTGGGTGGCCCAGAAATACCATCGGCCCAGGTAGGCCTGGGCGGTGTGAACGGGCTGGGTGTAGAGATCCTGGAACGCCAGCTTGATCCGGTAGGCCCGGCCGGTTTTCAGGTGGGACTGGCCCAGCAGAACGGCGAGCCGCTCGTGTTGGTCCCGCTTGAGGTTCGTGGGGTTTCTCAGCCACAGGTACCGGCTGCTCTTCAGCTCGTGGTGGCTCTTTTGCTCTTCTCGGCGGACCTCTTCCAACGCGTCGTTGACCAGTTTCACGGCGTGGAACTTGTCGAAGGTGATCTGGGCGTTGGGCAAGTGCTCCCGGGCTCCCTGGATCAGCGCATGGGACATGTCCA
>JBAWEQ010000140.1:0-6657 GCA_049591295.1 Acidobacteriota bacterium | reverse complement strand
CGCAACCCAAAGTCCGGCGGGGACGCTCTTGGGGTCCAACCGCATAACCCACCGAACCGCCGTGTACGGACCCGTACGCACGGTGGTGTGACAGGGAAAGCCCGCGAGGGCCTACCTATGTCGATTGAGGACGCCCGCGCACCCCTTCTGCGGGAAAAAACGGGGCGCCTCCGGCGGAGGCGCTCCTGGGGAGCCGCTGAGGCGAGAGCAGACTAGGGAGAAGACACGGGACGCTTGGCAGGCAGCGAGGGAGCGGGCGCTGGAGGGGGCAGCTCAGGGAGCGTGAAGCCCGCCACGCGTCCCAGCCGGGAAGCCTGGGCGGCCACCCGGACGGCGCCTAGGTCGAGAAGAGAAGCATCGCGGACCGTGTAGGGCGGATCCACGTCCGCACGGGAGAGGTCCTGCCCGGCGAAGCGCAGGGTCATCGTCTGTTCTCCGGCCGCAAGAGATGCCTCCGCAGAGGCGTAGGCCACCTCCAGCTCGGCACCGGAGGGGCCCGAGCCCGTCAGGGTGGCCTGGAGCCGGTACGTTCCCGCCTTGGGTAGCTTGACCCGGACGGGCACCTCCACGGCCGAGACGCCCGACTGGTCGCGGAGAACCTGGCAAGGCCGGAGTCCGAGGATGCGGAAGCCGCGCTCCGAGAGGGCCAATGCGGCGTGGCCCACGCGGTGGAGCGGAAGGCCGTCGGCCGTTCCCGAAGCGTCCACCTTGACGTCCTCCATGCCGCCTCCCGGCTCCACCGGCAGGAAGCAGGAGTAGACGCCGTCCCCGGCGGTGGCGTCGGGTGCGACGCCGTCATCCTGCAGGACCACCCGGGCAGGCGAACCTCCCGAGGCGCCTCGGGCCATGGCCGTCACGTGAAATCCGAGCAGGGGAGCTCCGTCGTTCTGGTTGAACAGCTTGGCGTAGAGGGCTGGATGCCCGGCAGGAGAAGAGACCATCTCCGAAAGGCTCACCCGCATCCGATAGCCCGAGCCGTCCTGCACGGCCACCATGAACGCCTTCGCGCCGCTCTGGGCATGGCTGCAGTCGAGCGTATAACGCCCCGGTGCGGCGGGAGATACCTTCAGAAGAGTGGCCGTGGGCGGAAGATCCACCAGCCCGGCCAGCTCGGCCGAAGAGCCCGCGGCAAAAGCGGCCTCCGTCCGGCCGTCGGGCGCGAAGGGATTCCCCTTCGGATCCAGCAGGCGCAGGCTGGTCTCGGCCGTCGGGACGCCCACGGGCCAGACCACCACCCTGGCGTCCGGGCCGCGGAGCACCACGGAGGCGCTGCTCCGGTGGGTGGCATCCACGATGAAGGCGTCGAGCGAGGAGGTGCTGGCGAAGGGCCTCGGGGCGACGTAGGGGGTATGGGGAGCGAAACCCTGGCTCATCTGAGTAACGGAGCCCGCGGCGAACAGGGAGATCACCGGGAGGAGCGCCGCGAGAAGGACGGGTATGCGATGGGTCTCGTGCAGTCTCATGGGTTCCCCCCTAAAAGTCGTACGATAGATAGGTACCGATCGGCCGAAAATCGTTGCGGCGGTTGTGGTGGTGGTTGGCATCGGTCTCGAACCAGAGGGTGCCCACCGCCTCCGCCGAATACTGGGCCACCATGCCGTCGTTGGCGCCCGGGAATCCGCTCACCGCGGCGAGCGCCGCCAGGCCGTAGTCCTCCGCGTGGGCCCAGTCGTTGAAGATGCCCAGCCCAGTGTCCACCCCGGCGATGCAGTAGAAGCTCTTGGGGAGGGCGGGTCTGCCCGCCGTGCCGAAGAGCCAGTATTGATTGTAATAGGCCATCCAGTCGGTGCGGCAATTGTAGGTGGAGTTCGTGTTCTCGCCCACTAGGTCTACCAGCCAGCCCGTGAGCCAGGAGCCCGACAGCGTGCCTGCGAGGTCGGCCGCCTCGGAGCCGTCCTGCGGAGCGGCGATGGTGTTCACCCACCGCGTGGCGTTCACCACCGTCTGGTAGTCCGCGTTCCGGTTCGGGTTCGAGAAGATCCACCGCACGACCACTCCGCCGAAGGAGTGGGTATCGATGACGAGGTCCGTAATTCCCTGCGTATTGACGAAGGAGGCGATCTGGGAGGCCACCTGGTCGCCGGCCACCCACATGTACTGGGTGCCGTCGTAGTGGCAAACGGTGTACGGCACGCTGTAGTTCTTGGTGACCGCCGCGATCATGGGCGAAGTCCAGTAGGCGAGCGCAGTGGAGACATTCTGGAGATCGGCTCCCCCCTTGCCGTGAACCAGGGCCACGCCCGTTTTGGCCCAGAGGTTCAGGGCGCACAGCAGTAGAACTGCTACCAACAGGACGGTACGAGCTCTTCTTCTCATCCCGCTCCTCCTTGAGAGGACCCTCAATCAGCAACGATCGTACCAACGTCAGCCCGCTATCATCGAAGCCTGATCGTGGTGGGGTTTCAGGGTTGGGCCCTGCCCAGGTTGAGCCCAGCGGAATCGTGAACCATGTATCCTCTCAATGCGGAAAAAGTCAGCTAGGGCATTGCTTCTAATCAAGTTAGGTAGCCTAACCGGTGTTCATCCCTATTCGTGAACGGCGGTCTCACTGGGGGATTGACAGGGGCAGGGGTTCTGCCTATATTTGTGTATCTGAATATATACTCAGATATTCCGTGGTTCGGTCCGGATCCGGTTACTTCGAGCTCTTGCTCTTCTTAAGGAGGTTCGGAATGAAGGCTCGATTGGCCCTGGTCATTCTTCTGTTGGGGATCGGCGCCGCCGCTTTCGCCGATGGTCCCTACTTTGATACCTATACCCATCACATGGAGGTCGGGGAGTGGGAATTGGAGGCCGGCGTGGACGCGGTGCGCTCCACCGATGGGCCCTGGGCGTACGGCCAGTCCCTGGAACTAGAACACGGATTCAACGCGCATTTCTGCGGATCTGTCTACCTACTTGGGGCGGAGGTTCCCGGGACAGGCTGGCGCCTGGATGGCTTCAAGTTGGAGAGCCGGGTTCGCCCATGGACAGACAACAGCTTCTTTGTCCCCACGCTCTATGTCGAGTACGAGCAGTTCAGCCACGAGGAGACCTACCAAGATGCGGCGGTCGGCAACAGGGATGAGGGGGGCGGGGGCCCGTTCAGGACTGAGCACTCCGCTGAATTCCGCCTCATTTTCTCGCAGGACTTCGGGTGGGGGAACGCGGCCCTGAACCTCGTGGGTGAGCGGAGCCTCGACGGCGGCCGGGCCGCCTTCGGATATACGGGCGGGGTCTACTTTCTGGGGCCATCCTCTGGGAGGCCTGGGGCCGGCGCCTACGATCTGGACCGCGATGGGGACTCCCACTACCTCTTTGGATTCGAGCTCTTCGGTGGACTGGGCGAGGAGGGGAATTTCGGTCTGAAGCCTTCGCGGCAGGAGCATTACATCGAGCCCCTCGTGGCCGTTCCCTTAACCGCGCGGGTCGCGCTTAAGGTCGGCGTGGCTTTCGGGCTGACGCGCCGTTCGGAAGACAGGGTCAGGGTGCTGCTGTCCATCCACCTGGGGCGGTCCATACGCTCTTGACCCGGCGCATTGACGGCGGGTATGCTGAACCTTTCTCGCGGGAGGCTCCAGGTGGCCGACGGGTTGGACAGACTGGACGGAATCAGGGTTCAAGACTCCGAGTATCGCTATTACTACGCGCCCGCCCTGCCTCCCCCGGCGCCCTGAGAATCCTCAATGGATAGAGATCAGGCCCGCCGGAGACGGCGGGCCTTTTTGCATGCCCCGAGGAACATCCGCACCCGACGATGGAGGACACCATGCCGAAACGGCCCAAACCGAAGGCGAAGACGCCGATGGCGGACGCGGCGCCGACGGGAGACCTGGACCAGCACAGGCGCACCATCGAGGACTTGGACGCGCGCATCCTCGATCTCGCGGCACAGCGGATGGAGACGGCCGAGAAGATCGCCCGGTTCAAGAGCGCCAGGCGCATCCCGCTGCGCAATTTCGAAGTCGAGGAGCAGGTCCGTTCACGCATGGAGCGTCAGTGCCTGGACCGGGGGATCGATCCTGCTCTGGGACGGGAGCTGGCCTTGCTGCTCATCGGACATTCGCTCGTGGCCCAGTCTCCCATCTTGGAGAGCAGCTACGAGGGCTCGCTCCTGCGGGTCCTGGTGGTGGGCGGGATGGGTGGCATGGGGGGCTGGATGGCCCGCTTCCTGTCGGGACAGGGCCACCAGGTGACCCTCTTCGACACGGCCGCGGGAGAGTCGCCTTTCCCTCGCGTCCCGACCCTCGATGGGGGATCGGAAGGGGCCGATCTCGTCGTTCTGGCCGTCCCCATGAGCGCGTGCGCCCGTCTCTTGAGGGAGCTCGCGGGGTTCGATGCCAGGCCGGCGGTGGCGGAACTGTGCAGCCTCAAGCTCCACCTGCGGGCGGCCCTGGAGGAGGCCCGATCAGCCGGGCTGCGCGTGGTCTCCTTCCACCCCATGTGGGGCCCGGAGGCGAAGCTCCTGAGCGGGAAGCGGCTCCTTCTGGTGCGCTCGGGCAACGAGCGGGAGGAGGAGCTCGTGAGGGGCCTCTTTGCGGCCACCAGCGTGACCATCCACGATCTCTCTCTGGAGGAGCACGACCGGAGGATGGCCGTGGTGCTGGGACTGGCACACCTGGTCAACCTCGGTTTCGCCAGGGCCCTGGCCCTTTGCGGATTGTCCCCGGAGGCGCTCAGGGAGGCGGCCGGCGTGACCTTCGGAAAGCAGCTCCGGACCACGCTGGAGGTGGTTTCGGAGAACCCCGATCTCTATTTCGAGATTCAGCGCCTGAGCGGTTCCACGTCGGGGCCCTTGGAGCGGTTGCAGGAGGCCCTTGGAGACTTCAAGAGAGCGGTTGAGGCTGGCGACACCACGGCCTTTTCTGCCTACATGGAGGGGGCAAAGGCCCGCCTGTCGGACGCGGGGGCGTTCGGGGAGTGGTTTTGAACGGCGAGGCAGACCGAGGAGCACGAGAGCGCCCGGGCGGAAGTGGCGCCCGCCCGGGCAAGGGGGAAGGAAAGGAAGCTGGTGCTGAGAAGGCTCTTCAGGGAGCGGGCTGGCCCTGCGGGGGCGGGGCGTCCGGACCCGGGCCGTAGCCGTCGGGCGGAGGGGCCGAGGGCCGTCCCATCCCCTGTCCGCTACCCTGGCGCCAGGCCCCGCGGCCCTGCCCCATCCGGTGGCCGCGCCTCTCGGCCATGCGCTCGCGGAAGAGCTGGCGGGCCTGCTGCCACTGCTCCGGGGTGAGGATCTTGCGGACCTGCTGCATGTGGCTGAAGCGGAGCTTCGCCACCCGGGCCTTGGCCAGGGCCAAGTCATCGATGGCCTTGTCCACTTTGGCCGGATCCGGGTTGTCCTTGGTCATCTCTTCGCGCAGTGACAGCTGCTGAAGCTCCACGTTCCTTCGCAGATCGATCATCTTTCGCGCCTGCTCGAAGCGGAGCTGGCGGAGCTGGTCCTGCTGCTGCTGGGTGAGGTTGAGTTGTTGCGCCATTCTTCCGAGCATGCCGGGCATCTGGGCAAACAGGGCGGTCCCTGCGGCGATCACCCCGGCGGCCAGTGCGATCTTGGTCCAATTCTTCATGGGTGTTCCTCCTTCAGGTTGCATGGACAGGGTGCGCACCGGGGTGGTTTAGTCTTCTCGGGATTGCGCGCCTTCGCCGTTCGCCGGCGGCCGTCGGGAGGAGAGGAGCCCTTCCAGGTCCAAGGTCCGGATGGCGTCCATGGCGGCCTCCCAGGCCCCCTCGTGGCACAGGCCCGCCGTGGCCGCCTCCTCGTAGGCCCGCACGGCGGTTTCCCGGCAGAGGTTGCGGACCCGCTCCGCCAGGGCCCGGAGTTCCTCGGGAAGAGACGCAAAACCCGCATTCTCCGTCAAGCTCATGGAGCTCTCCGCACCTTAGAACCGCCTCTGGCAGGCATCTATTGCGGTGCGCTGACTCGACAGCCATCCATGCGCTTGGCGGTGGAGGGGGGTCGTGGTATGGTCCCCTCCTGGAGGAGCCATGGAGCCTTTCGTTCGAGAGTACCAAGTCTACGAGAGGCGTCTGGCGGCAAACCTTCCGGCCCATCTCGTCCGGGAAGAACGCCTGCGGGCCTGCGTGGAACTTCTGTGGGAGCACCTGCGGAGCCGCGGCGTGGACTGGCTGGGCGTCTACCTCATCAACGAGAGCCGCGATGCGCTGTTGCTCCACGAGTGCCGGCCCAGACCGGCCTGCTCACCCATCCCACTGCACGGCGTCTGCGGGCGGGCCTGGAAGGAGGGGAGGCCCCAGGTGGTGCCGGACGTGACCTCGCTGGGCGAGGCCCACATCGTCTGCGATCCCGCCAATCTCTCCGAGGTGGTGGTCCCACTCTTCGAGCCGGACGGCACCTGCTACGGCGTGCTCGATCTCGACAGCCGCGCGAAGGCCGCCTTCACGGAAGCCGACGCCGAGGGCCTCCGGCGCGTCCTGCAAGCCGCCGGCCTCACCGCGCGATGATGGATGAAAGAGGATGGATCATGCCTGTCCAAAATAGACTGCCCTGCCGGCTCCGGACCACGGCTGGGCCTTGGCCGCGCCTTTGGCGCGGTGCTGGGGGCCTGGTCCGGGCGCGTCCACGCCAGCGTGGCCGCGTTCCGTCCACAGTCCCTCAGCCGCCCTTCGGGCGCCAGCCCGAGCCTCATCTGATGTGTGCGGTCCCCCCACACTCCACGGGTG
>JBAWEQ010000139.1:0-10080 GCA_049591295.1 Acidobacteriota bacterium | reverse complement strand
CCTGATAGACCTGCCACGGCCGGTGCGTGTTGGCGTAGGAGAGCGTGGACCGCTTCGGCGTCCCCTTCATGCCCAGGTGCACCTTCTTCCCCAACGCCGCTCCGAGCCCGCCCACGATCTCCCGCAGCGAGTGCGCCTGGCCGAGCTGGCAGAAGAGCATCGCCACGAACTGGTCCCACGACGAGAAGCCCTTGCAGGCCTTCTCAGCCCCGCGCCGCCGCACGATCTCAGCAAACTCCACCCGGGGAACCAACTCCAGGATTTGACTCAGCAAGCTCCCGCACCGTACCATCGCTCTGCCTCCTTCTTGTTGAGAAGCTCGAAGCCTCTAAACACTTCAAGCCTACAACAGAGGAGGCACTTCCTTTCAATTGCCATTTTGGACAGGTGTGTTATAGAATAGATCAATCATTCGAGATGGAGCAGCCTCGCTCTTGAGGGCGAGGGTTCACTGCCCCATCCACAAGTTAGGGTCCACAACCTGAGCAAGTCCCCGTTTTCCAGGGGCGATGGTGTGAGCCGGAGGCAAGTGTGCCGGTGACATGATGCTCGAAGTGTCCCTTCAGTCCGATGATTCGCATGCATCTCCAAGAGGGTGGCTAAGAAAATGGAGGCAAAGGATGACAAGAACCGGTAGAAAGTCCATGCGGGGCGCGCTCGTCGCCGCCGCGGCGACCGCACTGCTCCTTGTGGCATCCACCGTTCTATGCGCAGCGGACGCGTGGAACAGGACGACACTGGAGACGATGAACGGCCCGGTGACCGTGAACGTGGCGGGAACGGGCCGCTACCGCATCGCGCTCACCGACCCCGTGGCCCTGCCCGCGATCGCCGCGGTGGAGAAGGCGCCGGCGGTCTCGGCCCAGCCCCTGAGCCTCGCGAAGGGCGACTTCGACGGGGACGGCATGCCCGACCTCGCGGTCGGCTACGCCGCGGGCACCGGCGGAAGTGTGAGCCTTTACAAGGGAAACGCCGACGCCCTCTACCCCTACAGCAAGGCGGCGAAGGCGCACCGCGCCAACGGGACCTTCTCCGACTTTCCCTTTCTTCCCACCGGCATCAGCGTGGATCTTCCCTGCCGGCCCGACTTCCTGGCGGCCGGCGATTTCAATCTGGACGGGCATGAGGACCTCCTCGTCGCGGCGAAGGGCGGGCAGCGGCTCGTCCTGCTGGCCGGCGACGGCCAGGGAGGCTTCTCCGCTCCGCAGGTCATCAGCCTGCCCGGAACCGTGACGGACATGGCCGTCGGCTCCTTCGGCCGGGCTGGCCAGAGCGACGCGGTGGTGGGCATCCACACCTCCGCGGGTTCTCAGCTCCTCGTCTACGGCAACGTGAATGATCGGCCCCAGACCCTCGGCCTCCCGGCCGACGCCTCGGACATCGCCTTCGGCGTGGCCCGTCCCAAGGGCATGCTGGATATGGCCGTCGCCGCCGGCAGCAGCCTGGTGCTGGTCAGCGAAGAGGGAGGCGCGCTCGCTTCGAGCCAGCGCGCCATGCCCTTCAGCATCAGCTCCGTGGCGGTGGGCAGCTTCACCGGGTCGGGCCTCTACCAGGTTGCCCTGCTCTCTTCGACCGGCGACGTCTCCATCCTCTCCAACGGCTCCACGGACCAGGTGCGGCAGCCCTTGGCCGGCTGGGCCAGCCGAACCATCACGCGGGCGCCCATCGAGGGCGCGACGCGGCTCGTGGCGAGTAAGGTATCGGGCGCGCCCGGCCAGGACCTCCTGGTGGAAGATCCGGCCGGAAAGTCCGTGCACATGCTGATCGGCGGCGACGGCGCGCAGGGATCCTCCATGGCGCTGGCCTACCCGACCGGGCTTGCCGAAGACGCCGCGGTGTCCACAACGAGCGCCCCCGTGGCGGTCCTTCCCATGCGGCTGGGGGTGAGCGCCATGAAGGGCCTGGTGGTCGCGCAGGCGGGCATGAGCGCGCCCGTCGTGCAGCTCGCCACGCCCACCGCGACCTTCACCGTAACCAGCAACGCCGATTCGGGGGCGGGCACCCTGCGAAGCTGCATCAACCTGTCGAACGCCGCGCCGGGCCTCAACTTGATCCAGTTCAACCTCCCGAGCGGAAGCACCACGATCACTCCCTTGACTGCCCTGCCCGCCGTTACCGTGCCGGTCATCCTCGACGGCTCGACCGAGCCGGGGTTCAGCGGCAGTCCCCTCGTCACGATCACGGGCGTGAGTCAGGGAAGCGGAGATGTCCTCACGATCAACGCGGGAGGGTCCACCCTTCGCGCCCTGGACATCGAATATGCGCCCGGAAACGGCGTAACGCTGGGAGTCACGGGGGGGGATGTCGTAGAGGGCTGCCTCATCATTCACAATGCTAAAAGCGGCACCCAGGGCAACTCCGTTTCCGGCAACACCATCGGCGGCACGGTCGTGGCCTCTACCAATTTCTTCGAGTCCAATGCCTACGGTGTCACCCTGGTTGGAGGAACCAACAACACCATCGAGGGCAATTTCGTCAGCGGCAATACAACCTACGGCCTCTATCTGTACGCAGGCGCGTCCAACACCATCGGCGGCACCGGAGGGTTCACTTTCAATCAACTGACCGGGAACAACGTGGGCATCGTCCTTTGGATGGGGTCGGGAAACAGCGTCCTGGGCAACTTGATCGGGGTACAGTACGGCGGGAGCGCCGGCGGCAACACCAACCAAGGTATCGGCCTGTTCGCGGAAGTCAACGCCACCATCGGCGGGGCCTCCCCGGCGGCGCGCAACGTGATCGGCAACAACGGTAATAACGGGATCGACATCGAGCAGCAATCCACCGGAGCCGTCATCAGCGGCAACTACATCGGTGTGTCGACCGACGGAACCACCACCGCGGGGAACGGGGGGGACGGCGTCACCATCGCCCAGAACTCGACGACGCCGAGCAATCTCGTAGTGGGCGGTACGGCTCCGGGCGCCGGGAACGTGATCGCCCATAATAGCGGCTACGGCGTGAACGTCGCTTCTGGAATCGGCAACGGCATCCTCGGCAATGCCATCTTCTCCAATGGATCGGGTGCGATCCAGCTCGCGGCGGGCGCGAACAACAACCAGGCGGCCCCCGTGCTCACCGGCGCCTACGCCTGCGGCGGCACCCTGCAGGTCCTCGGCACGCTGGCGAGCACCCCCAACACCGCCTTCACCATCGAGTTCTTCTCGAACACGCAGTGCCCGGGTCAGGCGAGGACCTTCCTGGGCCGAACCACGGTGACCACGGATGCCTCCGGGAACGCGGCGATCTCGGCCTCCCTGGCCGTCGCGGCCCCGCTGAACGTGGACGCCACGGCCACCGACCCGAACGACAACACCTCCATGCTCTCCAACTGTATCGTCGTTGGAGCCGGGCCCGACCTCGGCGTCACCTTCTCGACGCCCACTCCGGCATCCCCGAAGACCGGCCAGACGGTTACCTACGTCGTGAACGTCCAGAACGCGAGCGGCACCACCACCGCGACGAACGCGGCCCTCTCGGTTACCCTGCCCTCCGGTGCCGCCGGCTACGCCTTGGGCGGAACCACGGGCAGCCCGACGGTGTCGGGGACCAACCCCGTGGTCGTGACGTGGCCCAGCATCCCGGCCTCCACGTCCTACCTCTTCCAGTACAGCGTGAACTACCCTTCCACGGGAAGCTTCACCACGTCCGCGAGCGTGGCCGCCGACCAGTGCGATCCGAACACGGCGAACAACTCGGCGTCGAACTCGATCACGGTGCTGGCGCCGCTGGCCGTGACCTGGTCGGCTTCGACGACGACGGCGACCGTCGGGGTGCCGGTCAACTTCACGGCCGCCGCCACGGGCGGCGACGGGAACTACACCTACACCTTCTACCCGGCCGACGGATCGGGCGCCGTGACCTCCGCCACGCCCACCTTCACCCATAGCTTCGCCGCCCCGGGAACTTTCGGGACCTACGTCCAGGTGAAGGACGGCACGGGCAGCACGGCCAACAGCAGCGTGGTCAACGTAGGCGTCGCGAGCGCGGTCACGGTCTCCATCACCGCCCCAGCGGCGGCGGTCACGAGCGCCGTCCCCTTCACCGTGAACTTCACCGCCCTGGCCTCCGGCGGCAGCGGCAGCTACACCTATGCGTGGACCTTCGGCGACGGAGGGACGGGCACCGGCGCGAGCGCATTGCACCTATACACGACGGCGGGCGCCTACACGGCCAAAGTCGTGGCCACGGACGGCGCGGGCCGGACTGGCAGCGCGACCCTCTCGATCACCGCCCAGGCGTCCCTGACCGTCTCGCTCAGCGCCACGCCGACGCACGGTTTCGTGCCCCTGGCAGTCAACTTCACCCCGGTCATCTCGGGCGGGAGCGGATCGTACCCGACCGTGAGCTACACCTACGGAGACGCCAGCCCGGCGAGCAGCACGCCCAGCCACTCCTACGCGACGGCGGGCACCTTCACGGCGAGCGTGAGCGTCACGGACTCGGCGGGCAATACGGCCATCAGCGGCCCGGTGACGATCAACGCGTGGAACCCGCTGACCATCGGCGTCATCACCGTGCCTGCCGCGCCGCTCACGGGCAACGCCCCGCTGGCCGTTGCCTTTACGACCACCGTTGCGGGCGGTACCGACACCTACAATTACGCCTGGACCTTCGGCGACGGCACCACGGGCAACGTCCAGAGCCCCTCGCACACCTACCTCACCGCCGGCACGTTCATGGCCAACCTGACCGTGACGGACAGCGCCGGCAATACCGCCAGCACGGCGGTCGGACCCATCACCGTCGCGGCCCCCCTGCAGGCGAGTCTGGCGGCGACCCCCCTCAAGGCCACCCTCGGGTCCACCATCACATTCCTGCCCAGCATCACGGGCGGCGTGGTCCCGTACACCCTCTCCTTCCACTATGGCGACACCAACACGGGATCCTCCCCGACCTACCTCTACGGCGCCGCCGGCACCTACGAGGCCACGCTGACCGTGACCGACTCGGCGGGAAGCACCACCACCACCCAGGCCGTGACGGTCACCATCTGGGCTCCGCTGACGGTGTCGGCCTCGGCCACCTCGGCCACGACGGGCAACGCGGCGCTGACCGTCGGCTTCACCGCGCAGGCGGCCGGCGGCGATCAGACCTACAGCTACACGTGGTATTTCGGCGACGGCGCGTCTTTCGTGGACAACATCAGCCCGAGCGTCCCCAGCCATACCTATGCGGCGGCCGGTACCTATTACGCTTACGCGGTCGCGACCGACGGCTCGGGCCACGCGGCGACGAGCGCGGCCATCAAGGTCACCGCCCTCGGTGCTATGACGGCTAGCTTATCGGCCACGCCGATCCAGGGGTTCGCGAGCCTCGGCGTGAGCTTTCTGGCCAGCGTCTCCGGCGGAGACGGGAACTACACCTACACCTTCCATCCCGCCGACGGAACCGGTCCTACGACGTCTCTTTCGCCCGGCTACACCCACACCTATGCCACCGCGGGGACCTACAATGCGCTGTTGACGGTTTCCGACGGTTCGGGGAACTCCGCCAGCGCGGGGATCACGATCAAGGTATGGGCACCGCTTCAGGTGATCCTGACCAACACCTCGGCAACCTCCGGCATCGCGCCCCTCACGGTGGGCTTCTCGGCCGCCATCAGCGGCGGAAACGCCTCGCAGTACAACCTCTCCTGGAACTTCAGCGACGGCGCTCCGGACCTCAGCTCCGGATCGTCCTCCCCCATGACCGACGGACACACCTGGAACACCGCCGGCACCTACAACGTGAGCGTGACCGTCACGGACGCCTCGGGCAACACCGCCACGAGCAACGTCATCCCGGTGACGGCGCAGAACACCTTGGGCGTGGGCCTCTCCGCGATTCCCACGCGGGGATTCAAGGGGATGCAGGTGGCCTTCACGGCCGTGGCTCAGGGCGGGGCCGGCCCCTACACCTACGCGCTCACTCCAGGCGACGGCTCCGGGACGATCACCAACTCGACCGGCCTCTTCACCTTCACCTACCTGACGGCGGGCAGCTGGAACGCGTCCGTCACCGTGACGGACTCGGCCTCGCACTCGGCCACCAGCAGCACCGTGCCGATCACTGTCTGGAATCCCCTGACGGTGAGCGCCTCCGGCACTCCGCTCACGGGCGCGACACCCCTGACCGTCACCTTCAACGGCTCCGCCGCGGGCGGCGACGGCAACTACACCTACACCTGGACCTTCGGCGACGGGTCTCAGGCGGTCAACTCGACCACGCCCAGCGCCCCGGCCCACACCTACAGTCTCCCCGGCACCTATACGGCCGCCGTCACGGTCAGCGACGGCTCCGGCCATTCGGCCGGCTCCGCGCCCATCCAGATCACGGTGCAGGGCGTCATGTCGGCGAACCTCTCCGCCACCCCGACGCTGGGGTTCGCCCCGCTAGGGGTGACCTTCACGCCCAGCGTCACGGGAGGCGACGGCAATTACACCTACAGCTTCGCCTACGGAGACTCGCAGACGGGCAGCGCCTTCAACCACACGTACGCCGCCGGCGGGAAATACACGGTCACGATGACGGCCAGCGACGGCTCCGGCCACAGCGCGGTGGCCAACGTGTACGTCACGGTCTGGGATCCGCTCAGCATCGTGCTGAGCGCCTCCTCGGGGACCTCGGGGCTGACGCCTCTCTCCGTGATTTTCTCGGCGACGGCCACGGGCGGCGATCTATCCTCGCCCTACACCTGGACCTGGTCGTGGGGCGACGGGACGACGAGCACCACGTCCGGCTCCTCGCCGGCAACGGCCGGCCACACCTACAACACGCCCGGCACCTACAACGTAACGGTGACCGTCGCGGACGCCTCCGGCCACAAACTGACCAGCAACACCATTCCCGTGACGGCGCAAACCACCCTGGGAGTTGGCTTGGCCGCCTTCCCCACCCGGGGATTCCAGGGCATGCAGGTGGCCTTCACCGCGGTCGCCCAGGGCGGCGTCGGTCCTTACACCTACGTGCTCACGCCGGGCGACGGGTCCGGGACGATCGCCAACTCCACCGGACTCTTCACCTTCACCTACTCCACCGCGGGGAGCTACAACGCCTCCGTGTCCGTGACGGACTCGGCCTCGCACCAAGCCACCAGCAGCAACGTGCCGATCACCGTCTGGGCGCCGCTTTCGGTCTCCGCGACGGCGAACGTCACGACGGGCCCCGTTCCGCTGGCGGTAAACTTCACCGGCAGGGCGAGCGGCGGTGACACCTCCTCCCCCTACGCCTGGACCTGGTCCTGGGGCGACGGGACGGCCAGCAGCTCGATGGGCGCCTCCCCGAGCGCGGTGAGCCACACGTTCCATACGCCGGGCTCCTACAATGTGACCGTGACCGTCGCCGACGCGTCCGGCCACAAGGTGACCAGCAACACCATCCCGGTTACGGCGCAGGGCACCCTGAGCGTCGGGTTGAGCGCTTTCCCCACGAGGGGCTTCGCGGGCATGCAGGTGGGCTTCACGGCGGCCGCCCAGGGCGGCGTCGGACCGTACACCTACGTGCTCTCTCCCGGCAACGGGTCCGGCACGATCACGAATTCCACGGGCCTCTTCACGGTCACCTACGCCAGCGCGGGAAGCTTCAGCGCCTCGGTGGCGGTGACGGACTCGGCTGGCAACACGGCCACCAGCAGCAGCGTGCCGATCACCGTCTGGTCGCCGCTTTCGGTGAAGGCGACGGCGAACGTCACGACAGGCCCCGTGCCGCTCACGGTGAACTTCACCGGCTCCGCCACCGGCGGCGACAGCTCCGCCTACAGCTACGCGTGGAGCTTCGGCAACGGGAACACGGCCACGGGCGCCGCCCCCTCGTTCATCTACAACCTTCCGGGGACCTACTCGGTGACGTGCACCGTCACGGATGGCTCCGGCAACACGGCCACCAGCGCTCCGCTCACGATCGTGGCGCAGGGCGTCATGAACGCCACGCTCACGGCCACGCCGATCCTCGGCTTCGCGCCGCTCGGCGTCTCCTTCACGCCGGCGGCCACGGGCGGCGACGGGAACTACACCTACAGCTTCGATTACGGAGACGGCAACACGGGTACCAGCCTGGTGCACACGTACGGCGCCGGCGGAACGTATCACGTGGTCATGACGGCCAGCGACGGCTCGGGCAACAAGGCCATGGCCAACGTGGACATCACCGTATGGAACGGGCTCAGCGTCTCCCTAGGCGCCACCTCCGCCACCTCCGGGCTGTCGCCCCTGAAGGTGAACTTCTCGGCCACGGCCTCGGGCGGCGACCAATCGTCGCCCTACACCTGGACCTGGTCGTGGGGAGACGGGACGACGAGCACCTCGACGGGCGCCTCGCCGGCAACGGCCAGCCACACCTACAACACGCCCGGCACCTACAACGTGACCGTGACCGTGACGGATGCCTCGGGCCACAAACTGACCAGCAACACCATTCCCGTGGCCGCCCAGAGCACCCTGGGCGTCGGGCTGACGGCTTTCCCGATTCACGGCTTCGCCAACCTCGACGTCAGCTTCAAGGCGTCGGCGCAGGGCGGTTCGGGCGGTTACAGCTTCGCGCTGAATCCGGGTGACGGTTCGGGCACCATCACCAATTCCACGGGCAATTTCACTTACACCTACTCCACCACGGGCACCTTCCAGGCGACCGTGACGGTGAAGGATTCGGCCGGCAACACGCAGACCAGCACCCCGTCGGTCGTGACGGTCTGGGCACCGCTGACGGTGACGGCGAGCGCCAGCCCGGCGACGACCGGCGCCGTGCCCCTGGCGGTGAGCTTCTCGGCCGCCGCTTCGGGCGGCGACGCATCCGCTTACAGCTACAAGTGGGACTTCGGCAACGGGAACACGGCCACGGGCGCCACGCCGACCTTCACCTACAACATCCCCGGCACCTACACCGTGACCGTCACGGTGACCGACGGCTCTGGCAACACGGCCACCAGCACGCCCCTGCAGATCGTCGCGCAGGGCGTCATCAGCGCGGCTCTCTCGGCCTCGCCCATGGTGGGCACCGACCCCCTGACCGTGAGCTTCACGGCGACGGCGCAGGGCGGCGTGGGACCGTACACCTACACCTACCACTACGACGGCACCAATACCGACGGCCTCGGTCATTTCACCTACCTCACGCCGGGAACCTTCAACGCTTACGTCCACGTGGTGGACAGCGTGGGCAACGTGGCTGACAGCCCGACGGTGCCCATCACCGTATGGGCTCCTCTGTCGGTCAGCGCCTCGGCCCTGCAGAATGCCGGCATCCTTCCCTTCAGCGACTCCTTCACGGCAACGGCGTCGGGAGGAGACGGGGCCTACACCTACCTGTGGAACTTCGGCGACGGCTCCAACTCCACGGGTGCCACGCCCAGCCACATCTACAATCTGCCTGGTACCTACAGCGTGACGGTGACCGTCACCGATGGGCACAACCACACGATGACGAGCACCCCGGTGGTCGTCACCGCCTACAAGGACATGATGGTCAGCATCACCGGCGGGCCGACATCAGGAACGGTGCCGCTGACCGTGAACCTGTCGGCGGCCGCCCTCGGCGGCGACGGCAACTACAGCTTCGTTTGGAATTTCGGTGACCAGACGACGGCCATGGGAGAGACCGCCAATCATACCTTTGCGGCCATCGGTGATTACACCGTCAGCGTGACCGCGACGGATGGCTCCTCCAAGTCGGCGACGGCCAGCATCATCATTCACGTGCTGCCCGTTCCGCCGCAGATCGCGGCTGCCAAGAAGCTCCCGAATCCCTTCAGAATCGTGGTCTACGGCACTAACTTCCACGCGGACGCCGAGGCGACCATCAACGGGACGCCGGTGGCGGTGTCGGTCAAGAGCGGCTCGAAGATCGTCCTGAAGGGGGTCCAGTCTCTAGTCCCCAAGGGCGTTCCCGTCCAGATCGTGGTGATCAACCAGGACGACGGAGGCGTGTCCAACACGTTCCTCTATGTGAAGACGCCGGCATAACTGGGAAACAAGCAGGACAGTAGAGGGGCGGGCTTCAGGCCCGCCTCTTTTTTGGTGTGCCGGGCATGTTCGGAAGCTTGGGGGTGAAAGTCCCCTGCCCAACCTGATGGAGGTGAAGGGCTAGCGAAGCGCAAGGGCGTCA
>JBAWEQ010000138.1:0-6764 GCA_049591295.1 Acidobacteriota bacterium | reverse complement strand
TCTCCGGTTCCGTCTGCACGAAGTGCACGTCGGGGACGGTGGCGCTGACGGACGGGACGCCGGTGGCGGGGGTGAGCGTGAGCGCGTCGAACGCGAGCGCGACGACGGACGAGACGGGGCTGTACATTCTCCAGCCGCCGGGGAACGGCCAGGGGAGTCAGCAGGGCGTGGAGGGCACGATCGTGCCGTCGCTGACGGGCTACGCCTTCACGCCGGGACGCCGGGCGTGCGATTCGCGCCACACGACGCACCAGGACTTCACGGCGGTGCCGCACGGGCAGGGGGCGGTGAAGGAGGGGAGCAACCTGACGGGCGGGAGCGGGAAGCCGGGAGCGGGGAGCCCGCCAGCGGGCAGCCCCCAAGCGGGCAACCCCCCAACGCGTCATCCTGAGGCAGGCCCCAGCGGGCGCCTCGCTCAGGATCCCGCCGGGCAGGCGGCCTCCTCCTACGGCGTGAGGCCCCACGGAGGCCCGGGGCCGAGCCCCTTCGGGCGGAGCGAGGCGTGCTCGGGGATGGATGCGAGCGAAGCCGACGGAATGGAGGCCGAAGCGGCGCCCGCGGCGGCCACCCGCGCGGAGGCGGCGGCCGTCACGAACACGGCCACTTATTTCTACGTGTGGGACCAGGTGGGGAGCGTCCGGCTGGTGATGGACGGGACGGGGGCGGTGGTGGTGGAGCACGACTACGAGCCGTACGGGGTGGAGATCCTCCCGAACAACCCCACGTCCATGCCCACGAACGCCTTGCCGGGGACGCACCTCTACACGGGCCAGGAGCGGGACGCGGACACGGGGCTGGACAACTTCCACTTTCGCTCCTACGCTTCCACCATGGGCCGCTTCCTCAGTCCCGACAGCCTCCCCGGCAACCCCCTCAACCCCCAGAGCTTCAACCTCTACGCCTACGTCCACGGAAACCCGGTGAACTACAACGATCCCACCGGGCATTGGGCGGGAGGGTTGCCGCCGGGACAGCAGTATTACTACGGTGATCCCTTTGGAGGCCTGAACTTCCCGCCAAGCGGGGGAAGCCTCGAACCCGAATCCCTCCTGGACGCCTTGATGGACAGTACTACCGGCAACCAGAGCACCCAATCGGCCAGCCAGCCTGCCGCCCAGGATAAGCAGACGTCCAGCCCCACCGCAGGGCAGGAGGGGACGAAGGCCACAAAGCAGAACATGTCCCTCAGCCAAAAGGGACTTAAGTTTATCGCTGGTCACGAAGGCTTTGGGGGGAAAACCTACAAAGATTCCGCTGGTAACCCAACAATTGGCTACGGTCACCTGATCAAGGCCGGCGAGGACTTCTCGAAGGGCGTAACAAAGAAGCAGGCGCTTGCTCTTCTGAAAGGCGACGTTCATACGGCCGTCGACGCAGTAAACGGGGGACTGAGCACCTCGGTTTCACAAAGTCGTTTTGATGCAATGGTAGATCTCGCCTACAACATCGGCGGCCATGCCTTTCGAGGTTCGTCGCTTCTCAAGGACGTTAACGCTAGCCGCGCTGTGTCGGAAGGTGACTTCACCCAGTGGGACAAAGCGGGGGGCAGCCCAGTACAAGGGTTGCTAAGCAGGAGAGAGGATGAATACAACCTCTTTTCGAAAGGTGACTACGGAGGGGGACCGTGATGGCGATTCATGCGGATTCTCGGCTTTGTCTCCTGAGCGCATCTGCGAGCATGAGGAGGAAGTTTGATCCCATGAAATACCTTTGGCTCCTTTTCCTTATAGGGTTAGGTTCCTGGGCCTGCTTTGGCCAGACCTCGAAACAATATCGGGCTTGTACTCAGAAGGCCAAGACTCAAGCCGAGATGGATGCTTGCGCGAATGAGGAAGCGCAACGCGTGGACGCGGAACTGAATCGCATCTATAATGACCTTCTGCTGAAAGCGAAAGCCGATCCATCCGCACTTACAAAAATTAGGGCTTCAGAACATGCTTGGATAGTCTATCGAGAGGCATACCTAGATGCGATGTACCCCGCAAAGGACAAACAAGCTGAATACGGTTCAATGTTCCCCATGGAGGTCAATCTGCTCAAGGCCGAGCTAACGCGGCAGCACATAGCAGCCCTGGAGGAGATGCTGAAGCGGTATGGTGGAACCGCTGGGGGCTAGCTTCTCAAGCTCACCGTCTTCCGCGAGATGCAGTAAGGAATGGAGAAAACAGGGGTAGTCACCTATTTACAGCCACCTCTTTACATGGCGGTCAGCTTCAGCGGGTCGGCCACCGGCGGCATGGCCCCGTACAGCTATTCGTGGAGTTTCGGGGATGGAGGAACCTCGGCGGGATAATAAATAAGGACAGCCACCTATTTACGGAAACCACCTCCTCGCTGGGGACCTACTCCATCGGCGGTGTGCCGACGGGGAGCTACACGGTGACGCCGAGCCTGTCGGGGTACACCTTCAGCCCGGCCTCGCAGTCGGTATCGGTGAATGGGACCTACGCGACGGCCAACTTCACGGGGACGCCGCCGGGGAACACCTACACGATCTCGGGGACCTTCACGATCATGAAGCGAGGGTCAGGTCTTGTCTTGTGCATTGAGGAGTTGGCTTCACGGCATGAAGGGGGGAAGGCTGAGGTTGCGCCCCCGGCGGGCTCCGGGCAGTGGGGCCTGCGCTTTATGGGTGTACCGGTTCTCTCTCTTGCTCTTGCAGTGGCTTGAGCCGGTCCGGACCGGCGCAAGCCAGGGACGCCGCTGCCCCAAGCGTCCTTGGGTGTGTGTCGTTGTCGCCCGTTCGATTCCCGGCAGGGCTGCGAAGGGACCGGGCCCCGCAAGGGCCTGGAGCCCAGCGCGTGTCGGGGGTTCCTCCGGGCCTCCCTTCCGTCACTCGTTGTGCGTCTCGGTCCGATAGGGCGCCTTATCGGACGTGGCCCGATAGCTCCCCGTCTGCGGGCTTCGCCTTAACGTATGATGAGATCGCAGGCAAAATTGGCCGGGATTGGAAGGCCTTCGGTGGGCACGCAATGCCGTCTGGAGGCCGGGGTGGCCCCCCGGCAAAGGTGCGCGTCATTTCTTCCCGTAGAACCGGTCGTGCTGGGAGTCAATATCGAGGAATACCATGGTGTCTCCCTCGATGAGGACCTTGGCTCTTGGCCCTCTATCCAAGCGGATGGAATGGAAAGGTGGATCCGATGCGATGGGTTCCAGGTGAATGCCCTTGGCCTGACGCAATGGCTGTTCTGTCCGTGTCTCCACTTTCTCCACGAGCCTACGGAACGCGTTGATAACACTGGCCTCTTGATTGATCAACTCCCTAGTGAAGGCGTCCGGAAAGGACGGAATCACTTGCGCCTCCGGCGCTCCTGGATCTTGGCATCAAGGGCCTTGAGTCCGGTCACGGAGCGGCCCGCCTGATGGTCTTTGAGGGCTTGTGCCGTTTGTTCGCGGCTTTCGGGTGTCAGCGCCCACTCCTCGTTGATTGGAATCGTGCGTAGCGGGGTGATGAGCACTCGCCCATCAGGAAGAACGCTGACCTCTGCCGGAGAGTTGGGGCCAATGGGAGCTTCTTTCGGCATGACGAAGCGGCGCCGGCTGTCGGAAAGCTGAAGCATCGTGCACCTCCGGGGCATCCTTCGAAGTGCCCTTGTTACAAGGGAACATCTGTCCAATGGTACAACAAGGTGGCTGGAAGGCGGGAACATAAGGGGCAGGTCTTGTCCTTTGCATTGCGGCGCCAAGTTCACGGCATGGGGGAGGGAAGGCTGGGGCTGTGTCCTCGGGCCGCGGCTTTAAGGGGCTCCGCTCCCTGCGGCTTCGGCGCCGCAGAGCACCTCCTGGGCCTTCGGGGGCGGCTGGACGGCGGCGGGGAACCTAGCCACACTCCACGACTACGAGCCTTACGGGGTGGAGATCCTGCCGCACGCCCCCGCGGCCAAGCGCACGGACGCGCTGGCCGGCAACCCCAGCGACCCGCAAGAAAAGAATGGCCGAGCCCCGGTCCGGCTCAGTTGAGGAGGGCGGGGTCGAGGCGAAGGGAGGCGGGGCGGCGCTGGAGGCGCTCTTCGATGGAGCGTTTGAGCAGGCGGAAGCGCTCGGGGATGGAGCGCGCCTCCAGGAGCGCCTGCTTGGGCTCGGGCCCGAGGCCCAGGGCCATGGCGGCCACCACGATGAGCTGGTCATCCTCGCCCTTGGCCAGCTCCCGGATGACGGTGACGACCTTCTCCGCCGGGCCCTCCAGGAAGAGCGGGAGGGCTGCCAGGAGGTCGAAGCGCAGCGACTCTTCGGAGGCCTCTCCGCCGCGGGGCTCGGTGGAAAGGGGATCGATCCGCACCTGGCGGTAGCGGGTCAGCGTCTGCAGCTCCTCGGCCACGCGGAACTCCTGCACGCCCAGCAGCCAGATGAGGTAGCGTCCGCCAGTCAGTTCGTGGTGCCTGGCGATGATTCCGGCGCAGCCCACAGCGCGGATGGGGGGCCGCTTCATGGATTCGAGGCTCTCCGGTTCGCCCTCCTCCCCTTCGATCTGGACCATGCCGATGATGCGGTGGGTGGCGAGGGCATCGTGCACCATGTCCCGGTACCGGCGCTCGAAGATGTGCAGGGGCATGAGTTCCCCCGGCAGGAGAACGGTGTGGACCAGGGGAAAAATCGGAATGACCTCGGGCACGGCTACGGGCTTCATGACCTCTTTCCTCTCGCGTCTCTCGGCTGGACCGTCTCCTCTTGCCCTAACGCGGGGGAGGGGCTTGAGTATTTCGTTGATGCTGGAGCTTGAGAGGACGGTGGGCGTGGGAGGGACAGGGGACAAGGGACAAGGGACAGGGGACAAGGGACAGGGGACAAGGGACAGGAGGTGGTTGCCGCATCAAGATCCCCAACCTGCAATCTGGCATCAGGGACAGGGGACAGGGGACAAGGGACAGGGGACAGGAGGTGGTTGCCGCATCAAAATCCGCAACCTGCAACCTGGAATCTGCAACCTGCAATCTGCAATCTAAAAGTCTCCCCAGCCCTCCCTCCCCGATCCGTGGTAAAAGATCGGGAGGAGGCGCGCGTGGAGGGAGGCGAGAGCGTGATCTTCGCCCGGGCCGAGGACCTGGAGGCCCGGTGCGCGGAAGCGGCCATGGGCGGAGACCTCGTACTGGCCGCCCGCGGGCGCCTCGCCCGGCGCATCCTCCACCGCTGCCGCCTGGCCGGTATCGGCACCGCCTCCGGATGGGTCTCCCCTCAGGTCTTCGGCCTGGAGCACTGGATCCGCTCCGTGCACGAAGGCCTGTGGGACGAGCGCCGGCCCATGGGTGGGGCCGCCGCCCTGCGCCTCTGGCACGCGGCTGCGGCCCGGGAGCCGGCGCCCGGCGGACTCTCGCTGGCTCCCTCTCTGTACCTCCAGCTCCAGGAGAGCTACGAGCTCCTCCAAGGCCGGCGCGGCTCCATCCAACCGGAATCGCGAGGCGATGAGCTTCCCGCGTGGCGGGCGCGGGTCACCCGGCAGTTCCGCAAGCTGGCCGCCTCCGAGGGGTGGGCGGCCTCGCAGGACAGGATGGAGGCCGTGTGCGGAGCCCTCGCGGCGGGACGCGTTGCTCTGCCTGCGCGGGTGGTCCTGGCGGGCTTCGACGATCCCGCACCCGTGGCGGAGGAGATCGCCGAAGCCATCGCCTCCCGGACGGAGCTGGTCCGCTGGCGCGCGGGCGCGCCTCCCGCGGAGGGGACGCGGGTGCGGGTCTTTCCGGTGCCCCTCCAGGAATGCCAGGCGGTGGCGGCGGAGGCCCTCGATGCGTGGAACCGGGGGCAGAGGCACCTCGGTATCGCCTTCTTCGGCCGCGAGTACGGCGACCTGCTGGCCCGGTGCCTCGACGAGCTGGCGGCGGGAGAACCCCTGCGGGAAGGGTCGCTGCGCTACAACCTCACCCAGGGCACGCCGCTCACCGATCATCCGCTGGTCCAGGCCGCCCTCCTGCCGCTGGGCCTCGCCTCCGAGGGGCGGGCGTGGGAGCTCCTGCCCTCCCTGCTCGCCTCGCCCTACGCGCGCCCTTCGCTGGAACGGTGGAGCAAGCGGACCCTCGATCTCCTCTGCCGTGCCACGGAGGCCGGCGGGGTTCGCGCCACGGCGGAGGCGCTCTGTGCGCAGGGCCTGCCCCTGCGCGCCCTCGCGGGGCTTCTCCGGCCCGGCGCCAGGAGACTGGAGGAGTGGCTGACCGGCCTGGCCCGGCTCTGGCGCGAGCTGGATTTTCCGGTGCGGTCTCCGCGGCGGGAGAACCGGGAGACGGACGAGCTGGCCTGGCGCCACCTGTGCGACGTGGTGGAGGCGCTGCGGCGGGACGCGGGCGATCTGGAGGTGACGGCATCGGAGGCCGCAGCCTGGATCGCCGCTTCCTCCTCGGGCATCGAGGTCATCGAGAAGACGCCGGAGACGGCGGGCATCCAGGTCCTGCCCGTCTCGCAGGCCCGCGGCCTGGCCTTCGATGGCCTGTGGATCGTGGGCTGCCACGGACGGGCGCTGCCTCCCCCGGTGCCGGACCACCCGCTCCTGACTCCGGCGGAGCGGGGCTTGCTGGAGGAGGCCAGCCCGCAGGGCCAATGGGCGGCGGGACGAAGGATGCTGGAGGCGCTCGCGGCGTGCAGCGAGGCGTGCCATTTCAGCAGAGCCGCGCAGGCCGGCGACGAGCGCCCCTTTCTGCCCTGCCCGCTGCTGGCGGACGAGCCGCCGGAACAACAGGAGCACCGGCCGCTGGACCTCTGGTCCGATCCGCCCGGAGCCTGGCTCAGGGCGCGGTGGCTGCGCGGGGGCCTGGCCGGGCTCGCCTCGCCGCCGCCGGCTC
>JBAWEQ010000137.1:0-2505 GCA_049591295.1 Acidobacteriota bacterium | reverse complement strand
GTGCTGGCCGCCGCCGCCCTCCTCGGGCTGGAGGAGGTCTACGCCGTGGGCGGTGCGGCGGCCGTCGCGGCCCTGGCCTTCGGCACCCCGTCCATCCCGTCCGTGGACAAGATCCTCGGCCCCGGCAACGCCTACGTGGCCGAGGCCAAGCGCCAGCTCTTCGGCTGGGTGGGCATCGACGCCATCGCGGGCCCCACCGAGCTCGTCATCCTCTCCGACGGCTCCTCGCCCGCCGCCTGGGTGGCCGCCGATCTCCTGGCCCAGGCGGAGCACGACGCCGCGGCCTCGGCCGTCCTCCTGACCACCGATCCGGAGGAGCCCGAGCGGGTCCTCGGCGAACTCGAACGCCGCCTGGAATCCTCTCCCCGCGAGGCCATCCAGCGGGAGAGCCTGAAGGCTCGGGGGGCGCTCATCGCGTGCGGCAGCCGGGCCGCGGCCTGCGCGGCCGCCGAATTTCTGGCCCCCGAACACCTCAGCGTGCAGGCGGGGGAGCCGGAGGCCTGGGCCGAGGCGGTGCCCTCGGCCGCCGCAGTCTTCCTCGGCCCGTGGGCACCGGAGGCGGCGGGCGATTACGGCGCGGGGCCCAACCACAGCCTCCCCACGGGAGGCACGGCCCGGTTTTCCTCTCCCGTGGGGGTCTGGGACTTCGTGCGGTGCCAGTCCTACCTCTCCCTGGACCGGCGGGCCTTCGAAGCGATGTCCGGATGGATGGAGCTCATCGCCGAGGCGGAGGGGCTCTGCGGCCACGCCGCCTCCCTTCGCGTCCGAGGAGGCGTCTCGTGAGCCGCTTCAAACCGGAGGTGGAGGCCATGGCGGCCTACACCATGCGCGAGGGCTCGTTCCCCGTCAAGGTCAACCAGAACGAGGCACCCTGGGACTGGCCCGCCAAGTTCAAGGAGGAAGCGGTCCGCCTGGTGGAGGCCACGGCTTTCCACCGCTACCCTCCCTTCGACGAGGCGGCCCTGACCGCCGCCCTCGCGGACCGGTGGGGGCTCGAACCGGCGTCGGTGCTGGTGGGCAACGGCTCCAACGAGCTCCTCCAGGCCCTCTTCCTGGCCGCCCTGGGGCCCCGGCGGACGGTGTGCCTGCCGTCGCCCGGCTTCGCCCTCTACGGCCAGCTCGCGCTCCTGTGCGGGGCGAGGGCCGTGGACGTGCCCATGGCCCCCGACCTGGCCTACGATCCGCCCGCCTGGCGCGCGGCCGTCCGGCGGGAGAGGCCGGAGGTGCTCCTCCTCTGCTCGCCCAACAACCCCACGGGCACCTGTTTCCCCGCCGGGGCCTTGGATGCCCTGCTCGACGAGGCCCCCGGCCTCGTGGTGGCGGACGAGGCCTACGCCGAGTTTTCGGGGGAGGAGAGCGCCCGCAGACTCCTGCCGCGTCGGGAGAACCTGGTGGTTCTGCGGACCTTCTCCAAGGCATGGGCCGGAGCCGGCCTGAGGCTGGGCTACGCCATGGCGGCCCCGTCCGCGGCGGTCCAGCTCCGCAAGGCCCTCCTGCCCTACAACGTGAGCCCCCTTACGGCGGGCCTGGGCGCCCTCGCGCTCGGGCACGCCGGATGGTTCGAGGAGGGGGTGCGCCGCATCGTGGCGGAACGGGAGCGCCTGCGCGCAGCCCTGGGGCGCCTTCCGGGGCTCTCCGTGTATCCCTCGAAGGCCAATTTCTTCCTGGTGCGTCTGGCGGGACGCGAGGCCGGCCAGGTTCATGCCGAGCTGAAGGCGCGAGGTGTCCTGGTCCGCGACGTCTCCCGCTATCCCATGCTGGAGGGCTGTCTGCGCCTGAGCGTGGGGACGCCCGAGGAGAACGAGGCGGTGGTGAAGGCCCTGTCGGAGGTGCTGTCATGACCCCGGCAAGAGGTTTCGACGCCCTGATCCTGGACATGGACGGCGTCCTCCTGGACACCCGGCACAGCTTCACCTTAGCCACGCTTCTCTCGGCCCGCGCCTGCGCGGAGCGGCCCCGCCTGGGCGAGGAGTGGACCACGGCCGAGGTGGAGCGGCTGAGGCTGGCGGGCGGCTTCAACAACGACTGGGACGCCGCCGCCGCGCTGTGCCTGCTGGGGCCCCGCAGCCGGCCGGGCTCCGCGTGGGACGCCCTCTGCGAAGAGCTCTCGCAGCGGGGCGGCGGCCCCGACACGGTGCGTGCGCTGGCGGGAGATGAGGGCTGGGAGCGGGCCAGGCGGGAGGTGGAGCCCGTCTTCCAGCGCCTCTACGCCGGCCCGAGGGCCTTCGAGCTCTATGGCCTGGAGCCCTCGGAGAGGCGCGGCCTCCACGAGGAGGAGGCCCCCATGGCCACCCCAGCCGAGCTTCTGGAGACGGGCCTTCCCTTCGGGATCTTCACGGGCCGCACCCGCGAGGAGGCGCGGCTGGGGCTCGATCGCCTGGGGCTCGCCCTGCCGCCGGAGCGGCTGGTGTGCGATTCCGAGCCGCGCTTCCGCAAGCCCAGGCCCGACGGGCTGCTCGTGTTGGCCGAGGCGCTGGGCGCCCGCTGTCCGCTGCACGTGGGCGA
>JBAWEQ010000136.1:0-2031 GCA_049591295.1 Acidobacteriota bacterium | reverse complement strand
AGATATGCCCATTCTCCCTGTTAAAGGTCACAGTAATACCCATGCTGCCTACCAATTCGCCATCTTTGAATCTGAATTGCTCCGAGTGGAGCCTGCCGGTGTCTTTCCAAAGGAAGTAGTCACCTTGCCTTGATATTTCAACGTCGTATGGTTGCCATTTACCGATGAAGTTATCTCCTTCGCGGGAGGACGGGGCCGATGATGCTAGCGGCATGCTTCTGGCGACCGTCGCTAGCTGCGCTTCAACGATAGCAAGGCGTTTCTCGAGCGCCGCGACGCGCGCCTCAAGGTCGGTTGCCGACGTCGTTGCCTTTGGGGCTGGCGCTTGACCAAATGAGACCCCGGCGAACAGCACGTTGAGGACGACAACTGTCAAGAACGCGTGGAAATGTCGCATGGTGACCTCCTTTAAAAGTTTATCATGAGCATATCTGCTGCCATTCTTGCTCCGGATCTGTACCGGTATCACCATCTCACCTTTCTCACCTCGTCAGTTTCCGATACGTAATCCTGTGCGGCCTTGTCGCTGCGTCGCCGAGTTGCTGCTTGCGCCAGTCCTCGTACTCGGAGAAGTTGCCGTCGAAGAACGTGACCTTGGACTCGCCCTCGAACGCGAGGATTGGTACCAGGTATCGCCATCTCACCATCTCATTGGCAACTGATGTTGGGATCTCAAACCTCTACCAATCTCTTCCTAGGGCGTGCTCACAAAAGCCCGAAGCGTGGTACACGCGATGAGTTGGTGAAGGTTCTGCGGTGTGAAGACCTTGCCATGTGTCTCGAGAATCAGCCGCCGCATGTCTGCCCTTCGTTGTCCGAATCCCCGACCTGCAAGGCAGGCGATAACCTCGAATCCATGTGCCCTCCCTGGCTGGATCGTCTTGGAGAGCGTCACCAATCGCAGAATCCTTGTGACCTTGTCCCGGGCGGTCCCATCATCCTCGCTGACCTTTGCCTCGATCACCACCTGTGGCGCGTGTTCATCCGGGATGACGAAATCGGGAGTCTGGTCAAGGGTGGGCAGCTTCTGCGCCCGTTTGGTCTTTCGGAAGCTGATTCCGGCCCTACTGAGGACCTCTTCGATGGCCACCTCGAGATTACCCCCGACGAGGTCACTCACCGAATCGCGGTGGCCAGCGAAAGGCCGGCCCAGGAAGCGCTCGTAGAGGAGCATGGCGTAGGGGGCACCGAGTTCAGCGGCTGAGCGGAGGCTGTCAAGGCCAGCGCGGCTGTCGGCTTTGGCCAGCCTATGAACCCTGTCAGTTGGGGTCTCGGGGGCGCCCTCGTTGAGCAAAGCGCACGCCACGGTCACCAACGCCGTGATCCTGTCAAGCGTCACGCCCCTGGCCCTCAGCGGATGGAGCGGCGCCAGCCGGATCTTGCGGTCAATCGCGCGCGCTGCGCCTTGACTGACCTCGAGGCCGCCGCGCTGTGTGGCAATGTATGCCCACTCCGGCGGTGTGAAACCGAGCATCGCCCGGAGAACGATAAGAACAATGGGTTGCTTCGTGGCCAGGCCCAGCACCGGTTCAGGCGAGAGGCCACTGAAGCCCTTTGTGACGCGTTTCAGCGCTTCATACCCCTGCTCGAATACGGGGTACTCCACGAAGCCCTCGCCCTTGGGCATGACCAGGAACTCGGACTCCAGACACGAGAACACCGCATCGACGAAGGAATCCGGATTCGCCTTGATCTCCACCGCGGTCGCTTCAAAAGGAAACTTCATCGTCCTCCACCCCGTACGGAGCAGCATCCTCGAAGACAAGAGCATCGTGCGCAAACGGTGCCTTGCTGTAATCGGCGCCAAGCGCCTCCTCCACTTTCGAAGGCCCACCAAGCGCCGCAAGCTCCTTGGTCACCAGCTCAAGCTTCGTAGCAACCGGCAGCGCCGCTTCCCACTGGCCGCGGAGGCGCCAGATCGCGAGCCTTATCAGATGGCCGTTGATAACACAACGGATGTCTCCTCGAGTGGGTTTGAGGTCTGCGCTCAGCAGCGCTTGGATGTCGCGCTTCACAAGTGCGGCGATCCCC
>JBAWEQ010000135.1:0-7239 GCA_049591295.1 Acidobacteriota bacterium | reverse complement strand
TCGGCCACCACCGAGCCCGGAAGACCTCCGATGGCCAGGTTGGACTTCCAGGTATTCCCGCCGTTCCCGCCCGCGCCGCCGTTGGCACCGCCTCCGCCTCCGGAGTTCTGGTCGTTGGCGGTCGGATCGGCGTCGTTGCCGCCCCCGCCCGCGTTGCCCGGGGCGCCGCGGTAGAAATCCCCGTTGGGGTAACCGTCCAGGCCCGTGCCGAAGTTCGAACTCGGCAGGAGCCGCGGGGTGCCGGCGATACCCTCGCCCTTCATGCCGCCGGTGCCGGCGGTCGTGGTGGATGTGGCCGGGGCGAGGATGCGGTACTCGGTGTTCGTGATCCCGCTCTCCCCATTCAGGTTCTGCTGGGCGCCGCCGCGGAAGCCTAATCCGTCGACGCTGACGGTGCCGCCGAGGGTCAGGGTGCCCGCCACGTCCATGGCCAGAACGCCCCCCACGGAGCCGTTCCAGGGCAAGCACGTGAGGGTCGAGCTGAGGGTGGCGGTGCTGTACTGCGGCACCCGGATCACCTGAGCCGTCTCCTGGCCCTGCGTGGCTGTCGAAGGACCCACCAAATAGCCGTTCAGGGTGCCTCCGCCGGGGCCCGCGCCCAGGATGGGCACACTGCCGCTGGAGACGGGGCCCTGTGCCACGACGTACTCGTAGCTCCCCGCCCCGTTCAGCGAGGTGTAGCCCGATCCCGTGCTGCCATCGCCGTAATTGGAGGAGTCGTCCGCATCGATCTGGGCCGCCTGCATCTGCATGACCAGCAAGAGATCGCCGGCCGAAATTGGGGTCGAGGCGCCGGCGGAGGAGCCCACGGGTATGGAGGTGGCGCCGGCGGAGACGGAGGCGGTCAAGGGATAATAGGTATTGATGACGCCGGTGAGGGTGCCGCCCGCGCCGTCCTTGCCGGGGTTCCCGCAGAGCACCGGTCCGGCCTCGGGGGCATAGAGCGCCTGCGAGAGGTTCTCACCGCTGTTGTTGCGGATCTTGAGGGTGACCGGAAAGACGGTGGATTCGGTGAAGCCGGTTTCCACGACGGCCTGGGTCGCGCTCGCCACGCCGCCCACCCAGGCCCAGCCCGTGCCGTCGGGCTCGAGGGCGGTGCCGTGGGCGTTGGTCAAGGTCACGGTCCGTCCCGCCGCGTCCACGGCCTGGATGAAGAGGTCGCCCGAGGGTCCCCAATTCGTGATGACGTCGAGGAACTGCCCCGATCCGCGCCGGAGGGAGGCCGTCAGGGAGCGGGCAGGGGTGAGAACCACGTAGCTGCTCGCGCCGGCCTGGGTGATCCGGACCCGGAGATTGGCCAGAGCCCTGGTGTCAGCCACTCCCACCGGAAGTCGGCCGGAGCCGTTCTTGAGGTAGACCGGCACGAAGGGGAGGCCGGGCCCGGCGCTCACCTCGAGACGGGCGTCGGCGGGGGCGTCCTTCAGTTCGATCTGCAGGGGCGGCAGGGGCAGGCCGGCCATCGAGGCGGGGCATGCCACCGAGAGGATCTGGCTGCCTCCTGCTTGTGAGGGATACAGCTCGTCGCTCCATCGGGGAGCGGCGTCCGAAGTTGCGGGGTTCAGCCGCAGTGCTCCCGAGACTGAAGCGGGCACCGAGGCCCCAGCGGCCCATCCGAAAACCACGCAGACCAGGGCTGCCAGCCCCCACGCCCCTAACCGGCTCGCCACAGCGGGGGCGAACCTCCTGATCTCATCAAAATTCATCTGTCCTCCAATCATGACTCGCAGAGAACGCCCTAACCGGTGTACAGGCAAGCAACCCATGTGCCAACTGGCGGATTCAGGGGAGCCCCTCTGGGCGGTTCTCTCCACGCGGGGGGAGGCGGCGTTGTCCCTGATGAGAGTCACGAGTGTCACCGCCTAGTGACAACGCAGTGTGGAGCCGAGTGCGCCGGGAGGCGATCAGAGGCCCGCCTCGCGGCGTATACTATGGCCTCCGGAGGAGGCACCATGGACCGGTTCGTCATCGAAGGCGGGACACCCCTCAGGGGCCGCGCCGCGGTCCGCCCGGCGAAGAACGCGCTTCTGCCGTGCCTGGCGGCGGCCCTGCTCACGAGAGAAACCATAGAATTCGACGATTCGGCGGCCCTCGGGGACATCGTCTCCATGCTCACCATGCTCGAACACCTGGGTGCGCAGGTGGAGGGGCGGCCGGGCGGCCCGCTCCGCGTGTGGGTGGCGAACGGCGGAGGGGACCTGGAAGCGCCCTACGACCTCGTACGCAAGATGCGGGCGAGCGTGCTCGTGCTGGGGCCCATGGTGGCGCGCTACGGCCGGGCTCGGGTCTCGCTGCCGGGAGGCTGCGCCATCGGCGCCCGCCCCATCGACCAGCACCTGAAGGGGCTTGCCGCCCTGGGGGCAGAAGTTCGCGTGGAACACGGCTACGTGGAGGTTCAGGCGTCGAAGCTGACGGGCGGCGACGTGTTGTTTGACCGGGCCACCGTGACGGGGACGGAGAACCTCCTCATGGCGGCCACCCTGGCCGGCGGCACGACGACCCTGCGGAACGCCGCCAGGGAGCCGGAGATCAGCGACCTCGCCGAGCTCCTCGCGGCCATGGGAGCGCTCATCGAGGGGGCGGGCACGGACACGATCCAGGTAACAGGGGTGGAGGGCCTGCACGGTGCCCGCCACGCCTGCATCCCGGACCGGATCGAGGCCGGCACCCTGCTCATGGCAGGCTGCATCACGGGCGGCGATGTGACCTGCGCGCCCGCCGTTCCGGCACACCTGGAGGCGCTCCTCGCCAAGCTGAGGGAGATGGGCGCCGAGGTGGCGACCGGCGATGGCTGGATCAGGGCCGCCAGTCCGGACGGCCTCGCCTCCGCCGACGTGGTCACGGCCGCCTTTCCCGGTTTCCCCACCGACCTCCAGGCCCAGTTCATGGCCTTGGCCACACAGGCGCGAGGGGCCTCCACCGTGAAGGAGACGATCTTCGAGAACCGCTTCATGCACGTGCCCGAACTCATGAGGATGGGCGCCGACGTGACCGTCGAAGGCAACGTCGCGATCGTGAGGGGAGCCACCGGACTCACCGGAGCGCCGGTCATGGCGAGCGACCTCCGGGCATCGGCGGGGCTCGTGCTGGCCGGCCTCTGCGCGGAAGGAAGTACGGAGGTCCGCCGAATCTACCATCTCGACCGCGGCTACGAGCGGCTGGAGGAACGTCTCTCCGCCCTCGGAGCGTCGGTGCGGCGCGCGGCCGGGGAGTAAGGCAAGACGGCACTCGGAATTCCGAAAGAAGGAAGAGAACCACCACGGCACCAAGCCACCAAGCAATGCGGAGTTCGGGAAGGCAAACATGACCAAGAATTTCAACTCTTTCACTCCTCACTTCCCACTTTTCGCTTCTCACTTCTCACTTGCCCGAGGTGCCCATGACTGACCTCCTCTTCGCCACGACCAACCCCGGCAAGCAACGCGAGATCCGAGGGCTCCTCTCGGGTCTGCCGCTGAGGCTCCTCTTCCTGAACGACCTTGCCGCGGTTCCCGAGGTGGAGGAGACGGGGGCCACCTTCGAGGAGAACGCCCGTCTCAAGGCGAGGGGCTATGCGGTTCTGCTTCCCGGCGGCTACGTGGCCGCGGAGGACTCGGGCATCGTGGTCCCCGCGCTGGACGGAGAACCGGGGGTCTATTCCGCGCGCTTCGGCGGGCGCCCCGACGACCTCTCGCGGAACGAACTCCTGCTGGAGCGCATGGCCAGCCTCGACGGGGAGGCGCGGGCGGCCTACTACGAGGCCATCGTGGTCCTGCTGGAACCCGGTGGCGCGGAGCGCCTCTTTCGCGGGCGGGTCCATGGTTTCATCGCCAAGGTTCCGGAGGGCGAGCGCGGCTTCGGCTACGACCCCCTCTTCTATCACCCCAGCCTGGGCAGGACCTTCGGCCGCGCGTCCCAGGAGGAGAAGGACCGCCTGAGTCACCGGGGCGAGGCGATCCGGGCCCTGCGATCTTATCTGGAATCGGTCCTGAAAGAGCGCGCGCCGGGCGAGGCGCGCGAAGAGAATGGATAGGGCGATCAAGGACTTCGAAGCCCACCTCCGGGACGAGAGGCGCGTCTCCGACCACACGCTGCGCAACTACCTCTCCGACCTCGCCCAGTTCCGATCCTTCCTGAAGACGCTGTTCCCGGCAGGCATCGACCTGAAGTCGGTGGACACCCTGACGCTGAGGGCCTATCTGGGATTTCTCCACCAGCGGGGACTGGGAAAGTCCACGGTCATGCGCAAGCTGGCCACCATCCGGAGCTTCTTCCGGTTTCTCTACCGCGAGGGGCGGATCGCCTTCAACCCGGCGCGGGCGCTGCATACGCCCCGCCAGGTGCGGAAGGTGCCGCGCGTGCTCACGGAGGAGGCGGCCGCCGCGCTCGTGGAGGCGCCGCCCCAACCGGACACCAAGACGCTCGCGGGTCTGAGGGACCGGGCCCTGCTGGAGCTCCTGTACGCCACCGGCCTGCGGGCCTCCGAGGTCGTGGGCCTGGACATGGAGAGGCTCCTGCTCGGCGAGCGCCTGGTGCGTGTGGTGGGCAAGGGGCGGAAGGAGCGGATCGTGCCCTTCGGCGAGCCGGCGGCGCGGGCCCTGGAGGGCTACCTGTCGGCGCGCGCCGAGGCCGGCAAGCTGCGCCCCGGCGGACCCGTCTTCTGCAACCTGCGCGGCGGCCGGCTCACCTCCAGGAGCCTCCAGCGCATCGTGGAGCGCTACCTGCCTGCCCTTCCGGAGGGAGGCGACGCCTCGCCGCACACGCTCCGGCACTCCTTCGCCACCCACCTGCTGGCCCGGGGGGCCGACCTCAGAACCATCCAGGAGCTGCTGGGCCACGCCAGCCTCTCCACCACTCAGAAGTACACCCACGTGGCCACGGCCCAGCTCAAGGCCGTCTACGACAAGGCCCACCCTCGCGCCCGGAGGAAGGCGCCGGAGGAGGCCCAGGAGCCCGACGCATGAACGCTTATCTGGACGCCATGGTGGCGGCTGCCCAGGCCGCAGGCCGGATCCTGAAAAAGGCGAGGGCCCAAGGCCCGGCCTGGATCGAGGAGAAGGGCCGGAACGACTACGTGACCTCGGCGGACAAGGCCTGCGAGGAGGCCATCCAGGCTACTCTCGCCAAGGCCTTCCCGGGCGTTCCCCTCCTAGCCGAGGAGGGGTCGGGAAGCGCCTCGGGGGAAGAAGGCCTGTTCTTCTGCGTGGACCCGCTGGACGGCACCAACAACTTCGTGCACCGGGTGCCCGTCTACTGCGTATCGGTGGGGCTGATCGAGGGAGGGCGTCCAAAGCTGGGCGTGATCTACGATCCCGTCCACGACGAGCTGTTCTGCGGCGGGGAGGGAGAGGCCCCGACGCTGAATGGGCGGCCCTTCGCCACTTCAGGCCGGACCGATCCGGGGGGGGCCTTCGTGGCCACGGGTTTTCCCTTCAAGGAGCTGGACCACCTGGACGGTTATACGCAGGGATTTCGCCGGATGGTCCTGGCCACCGCCGGCATCCGGCGCTGCGGTGCCGCCGCCCTGGATCTCGCCTGGACGGCCTGCGGGCGGTTCGACGGGTTCTGGGAGCGGGGCCTGTGGCCCTGGGATGTGGCCGCTGGAGCCGCCATCCTCAGGGCCGCGGGAGGGGAGTGCTGCGATTTTGCGGGCGGGCGAGACTACCTCTTCGGCCGGACCATCGTGGCCGGGGCCACGCCCGCCCTCTGCCGCACCCTGCAGGGGCTGGTGGAGGCATGAGAGGGCGGCACCAGCCGGAGGAGCACGGGTAGCCGCCCACTCAGGGGCCATTTCCACTGGGGAGAGGCCGCTTGCGTCTCGCGGCTTAAAAGGGGCCTATATTTAGGTGTCGGCTGCTCGTCGGGCTGGCGCGCGGCCGACGGGACGGGGGCAGGGACATTCTTGCCCTCTGCCGCGAGGCAGTCCGGGGGAGAGGCGGAGCGTGAAGGCGGAAAGCGACCCCATCGAAGGGGAGTGGTACCTGGAAGGGCTCCTCCCCGACGGCAAATCGTGGATCATCCCCCTGGTGCCGGTGCCCTTTTGCATCGGCCGGCACGCGGACTGCCATCTCTGCCTCTCCTCGAACAAGATCTCCCGTTTCCACGCCGAGATCTTCAGCGAAGGCGGGCTCCTCAAGGTGAGGGACCTGAAGAGCACCAACGGCACCTTCGTGAATCGGAAGCGCGTGGTCCGGACCGCCCCTCTCCGCGGCGGAGACCTGCTGCACGTGGGGGACCTGGCCTTCAGGGTTTCTCTCAGGACGGCCGGAGGGCAGGAGGAGGAGACCAGCACCTCCCTTCAGCTCGCGGAGGTCTTTCAGGACATCTTCCCGGCTTACGAGCCGCAGATGAAGGAGCTGATCGAGAGCCGCTCGGTCCAGTGCCTCTTCCAGCCCATCCTCAGGCTGCAGGACCGGGAGCGGGTGGGGTACGAAATCTTCGGACGGGTCGCGCGGTCCGGCCTCCCTTCGAATCCGAACACCCTCTTCCGGATCGCCGAGGGGCTCGGCTTGGGAGCCAAGCTGAGTCGGGTTTTCTGGGAAGAGGGGATCCGGCAGGGCTCGGCCCTTCCAGGCCATCCCACGCTCTACGTCAACCTCCATCCCGCCGAGACCTTCCGGCCCGACCTCGCGGATGCCCTTGGCGCCGTGCGCGAGGCCCATCCCGAGACACCGATCACGGTCGAAATCAGCGAAAAGGCGGTCACCGATCTGGTTCTGATGAAGAGGCTGCGGAACCGCCTGTCCGAGCTGAACGTGGGGGTGGCCTACGACGACTTCGGGGCCGGGCAGGCACGCTTCCTGGAGCTCATCGAGGTGCCGCCCACCGTCCTCAAGTTCGATATCTCGCTGATTCGCAACATCCATGAGGCGACCCGCCGCCGCCTCCACCTGGTGAGGACGCTGGTGCGAATGGCCGCGGACATGGGCGTGACGTCGCTGGCCGAGGGGATCGAGTGTGAAGAAGAGGGGGAGACCTGCTCCCAGATAGGCTTCCGCTACGGCCAGGGATTCCACTTCGGCAAACCCGCCAGAATCGACGTGGCCTGAGGCCATGCGGCCCGTGCCTCGCTCGTGCCTGGGCCTCCCGCCCGGACGGAACGCCGCTCCGAGGCGCTCCCAGCCGTGAGGTGGCCCGTGGGGGTGGGATCACACCCCGAGATCACCCCCGATGATGCCTGTCCAAAAAAGGGCCGCCTTGTCCCCTCCTATCTCCGGCCGGGCCTTGGCCGCGCCGATGGCGCGGCGCTGGGGGCCTGGTCCG
>JBAWEQ010000134.1:0-1586 GCA_049591295.1 Acidobacteriota bacterium | reverse complement strand
TCTCTAAGACATATATCTTGACGCCAAGGTCGGCCGCTTGGGCGAAGAGCTGCTCCAGGTCCGGGGCCCCCTTTTTCTTCATCAGACCCTTCATCATGGCCGTTCCCATGCCGCCCATGTTCATCTTGGACAGCTTCAACTTGTTGTATCCCGTGGGCAACATCCAGCCGAACATCCGCGACATCAGGTTCTTTCCTCCAACTTGGGCTTGTGGCTTGCGCAGTGCGGCGGTGCCCCAAAAGGTGAAGAAGAGCACGACCTTCATGTCCATGACAGCCGCGCCTACGGCAATGATCATCGCCGCTAGCACCTTGTCGAGATCACCGGAGAATACGATCATGGACAGCTTATCCTCCCTGGGTGGTCCCAAATCGTCAACTTTCTTCTTCAGATCGTTAAACTCAGATATGTCAAGACTCATGGTTACTCCTTTGGCTTCAACTACGTGATTCATGGCCTTTGTACTGGAAATTGCTGCTACATAATCCTGCGAGAAACTACTCTTGAAATCGCTCACTAGATGCTTTGGCTACGGCTACACCTGGCGGTGAGCACTTAACTCATGCATGAACAGGGCCACAGGCCGAAGAATTGCGTGAGCGAATTTCGTAAATGGCAGTAAAAGCACGAGCATCATTGCTCCTACCACGTGAACGAGAAACACAACATACTCCCCCACCGACCCCAAGGGCAGATATAGGGAAATTTCCACAAAGAATCCCGTCAGGGTCACTCCCCATAACAATACGAGAAACAACCAGTCTGAAAGCATGGAGTGGGAGGCGTATTTATTGGGCTGTATTATCCTGTTTATCAGGGCTACACTGGTCCCGTATAGAACGAGAAGACCAGCTACAGTGCCCAACAATCGCATCGGATAATATATTGGGACCTGTGAGAAGGGCTCCTTGAAAAGCAGATCAAGCCCGGTCGTTGCCAGCAGTCCGAGGAAGCCCCACATAATGGACAGATGCACAAAGCGGCGTCGCAGGTACCATGGTTCAGGCTCAATGTCGCACCGACCGAACCGAGTCTGGGCAAAACCTTCGTAAACCGCGGACTTGAGCGCTGTCCAGAAACTCGATCTGTTCCCATCGTCATCTTGGAGGGGAACAGCATCATTTGCCGATCCGCCAAGAGCCTTGTTAAGACGACTGACCATGGTGACCAGGCTCAGCAAGGCAATGATCCCCGCGATTATCATCACTGTTTGTCCGGTATAGTGGATATAACGGACATTGATGAAGCTTCCCAGCTTCAATGCCTTCGTGGGCATGGAACCATACCCCGCCAGCATGACGAGAGCAAGTATCCCGCCGATAGTCAGAAGGAAGCACGCGGCAAAAGTCTTGGAAGTGTAGAGACGCCGAGCCAGCGTTGTGGGATCATACTGAGATATGATGTACCTTCGAGCGGCCGCCACGAACTCGCCGGGCTCGGCCTGCCTCGGGCAGGTGGCCGAGCAGTCTGCGCAATAATAGCAAAGCCACATCTCTTTGCTGGCGGCGAGACGATCCTCCATTCCCAGTTGTGCGTACCTGATGAATTTTCTTGGAAACACAGCCCCCTGGTCAGAGAGAGAACAT
>JBAWEQ010000133.1:0-1771 GCA_049591295.1 Acidobacteriota bacterium | reverse complement strand
TATAGGGACAGAAACGTTACCTTCGGTACGACGGGGATTGTGTTCAAAGGTAAGTTCTTGATCTTCTCCACTAACGATGACGCCAAGATCGAGCTTCGAACGTACGACACAACTCTAAACAAGATGTCCGACCCCGACTCTACTTTTCCAGCGTTAAAAACCTATGCATTGTCTAGACCGCTAGTGGTAGGAGACAAGCTGTTTGTTTTTGCGAACGCGGCTACGTTCCCAGACATTGACAGTTTCGGTAAGCTCGAATATACGGGTTGCACCTACAACGCCAGCACCGGCACCTGCGGCGCGTGGGCTAGCTGTAATACTGTTCACTTAACTATCCTGATGGCCCCTCGGATGTTGATCGCGGGCAGGGGCTCGCCGTGGCGCGGACGGAGTGGGAAGTTGCTCATCTTGCGCTTGACCCCGCGGAAATTGCGGCGGTTGCGACTGGAAACGACGCGTTCCTCGAGTATTTCGCCAAGCACCGCCTTATGAAAGGCTCTCCTCTTCGCAGGGGGGAATAGCGCCATAGGCACCCATTTTGCGGCGGATCACGCGCACGGCGTGAAGGAACGAGAGCCGGTCGGGGTCTTCATCGGCCTTGAGGGCGGCTTCGTGCATCAGGCCGCGGATGGCAAAGTGAGCCATCAAGAGTCCGTAAAACTCCTGGCGGACCAGATCCGGTGTTTTGCTGCGCAGCACGATCTTGGCGCCGCGCAGGTGGGTCTTGAGCTCATCGAATGCCGTTTCTATCTCCCAGCGCTCGTGATAAAGGGCGGCGAGTTCATCGGCTGGAGCTTTGCCAGTATCCAGGATGGTGGTTGCCAAACGATAGATCGGCTCGGAGCCCTCGATTCCGTCCAGACGGTAATCGATCACCCGAAGGACTTGTCCGTTGGTTTTGTGTCGCCAGTCGCGCTCGGAAGGGTACACACAGCTCAAATAGGAGCCATCGGGCAGGCGCTTTTCGCAGGCCATGCGCATGTTCTTCTTCATTCGCCAGAGCAAGTCCGCGCCCGTGCCAGATGCCTGATTCCAAAGTTCGAAGCCGAAGAAATTCCGGTCAGCCAAACAGAGCATGCCTTTACGCAATGCCGGAAGAACCGATTTTGCCAACGTGATTTCTCCGATCCGGTAACCGTCCATGTGACTTCCAAACAGCACGTGTGTGCCGTTCTCCACCAGGGACACAAAACGGATTTGCGGATAAGCACTTGAACCGCGGCTGGCTCCAGGACGAGAGAAAGCATCTTGGTTGGCCTTCTCGTCGGCAACATCCAATGTGCTGCCATCCAGGCTCACCAGGCGCCACGTCCGATACCATGCGCCCCGCGTGCTGCGCACAGCCACGGGCTTGACCAACTCATCATGCAACTGCCGCAGTGGCTCCCAGCCCAGCCGCGTTCGGGCCTGAGAGATGCCCGATTTCCCAGCCACCCGCACACCCGCCGACGGATCGCGCAGCCACTGGACTGCTTCCAGAAGACAACGCAATACCTCGCGATAGGACGATTGCATGTACAGCGCCAGAGCGATGACGTAGTAGACAACCACCTGCGCCGGCAGATCGCGCTGACGAATGCTGGACTTTCCTGTGTTTGAAAGCACCGGCCCGATGCTGGAGAGAGGAAACGTTTTGGTTATTACGCCAAGGCTGATGTAGTCCGTGATCCGGGCACCCGGAGGGAGTTCCGCAACCGTACGCGCCACCTGTGGCCTCCTGTCCTTGCCTCATACAGAATGCCACAAATCTCGTTAAGTGAACAGTATTAAC
>JBAWEQ010000132.1:0-1683 GCA_049591295.1 Acidobacteriota bacterium | reverse complement strand
GCCCTCTGCACCTTCGTCTTTACCCACTACCTGGGGGTCAAGTACCACGGGGTGAAATATATCAAGCACTTCATGGGGCCCATCCCGGCCCTGGCGCCGCTGTTCTTCATCATCGAGGTCATCGGCCACTGCGCCCGGGTTTTGTCCCTGACTTTGCGTCTCTTCGGCAACATCATGGGGGAAGACCTGGTGCTGGCCATCCTGCTGTTCCTCGCCGGCATGTTCCTGGCGCCGTTGCCCATGATGTTCCTGGCGGTTTTCACCAGTGTGGTGCAGGCCTTTGTCTTCACCCTGCTGTCCATGATGTACTTTGCCGGGGCCATGGAGCACGCCCATTAAGGGCAGTTTTCATTTAAAAGCACAGGCCGGGAAGCGTGCGCTGCCACAGGCGAGACGCCTGCGCTACCAACTTTGGAAGAAGGCCAATCTTCAAATATATCCAATTTTTTTAGGAGGTTTTAAGTAATGAGAAAATCCCTGGTAGTTGGCTTAAGTGTGCTGGTTTGCTTACTGTGGGCCTCTCTGGCCATGGCGGCTGAGGGCGCTGCGGGTTCCGCCGCCGGTCTGGGCTCCTTTTTCAGCTATGCAGTGCTCGCCGCCGGCGTCGGCATCGGCATCGCCGCCTTCGGCACCGGCATCGGCCAGGGCCTGGCCGTGAAGAGCTCGGTGGAAGGCATTGCCCGTAACCCCGAGGCTTCCGGGAAAATCACCGTGACCATGCTGATCGGTCTCGCCATGATCGAATCTCTTTGTATTTACGCCCTGGTTGTGGCCCTGATCATCCTGTACGCCTACCCCATGGCCAAGCCTCTCGCCGCCGCCCTGGGAATGAAAATCTAACTCGGTTCTTTACTTAAGGGGGACCCTGTCGGGTCCCCCTTAACAGCACCGGATTTGTGCATTTATACACAAGTAATGTAGGACCTAAAAAACCAAAAAAATGCGTTCGGCGATGAAATTCTCCAAGATTCCCACTGCGACCATTACCCGGTTATCTATTTACTCCAGGTATCTTGAGTCTTTGTCTCAGGAAGGGGTGAAGATCATCGCCTCGGACAAGCTGGCGCAAAAGTGCGGCATTAATCCGGCGCAGATTCGCAAGGACCTGGCCTACTTCGGGGAGTTCGGCATTCGCGGGGTGGGCTATTTCGTCAAGGAATTGCTCTTCGAAATCAAGCGCATCCTGGGTCTGAACAAGACCTGGAAGATGGGCCTGGTGGGCATCGGCAACCTGGGCTCGGCCCTTTTGGCCCACCAGAACTTCATCCGCCAGGGTTACGAGTTCGTGGCGGTCTTCGACGTGGACCCGGCCAAGGTGGGGCGCCGGGTGCCCAGCGGCCAGATCATCCACCACATCGACGAGTTGGAGAAGGTGGTCCAGGAAAAGGGCGTGGAGATCGGGGTGATCGCCACCCCGGCGGCCAAGGCCCAGGTGGCGGCCTTAAAACTCATTACCGCGGGCGTCAAGGCCATCCTCAATTTCGCCCCCATCCAGTTGCAGGTGCCGGAAGGCATGGCGGTGGAAAACGTCGACTTCACCGTGAAACTGGACAACCTGGCCTATAACCTCACCATGGGGGAAGGGTAGAGGCGGTTTTTTGGGGGGAGGGAATCTGAGGGGCCGACCACTGGGTCGGCCCTGTTAGTTTGGGGGCAGCACGCGGTCCCCGCCTAGTTGATGGG
>JBAWEQ010000131.1:0-7066 GCA_049591295.1 Acidobacteriota bacterium | reverse complement strand
CAGCGCCGCGCCAAAGGCGCGGCCCAGACCCAGCCGTGGTTCGGAGCCGGCAGGGCGATCTATTTTGGACAGGCATGATTTGAAATCTGAGATTTGGGTCTTGGAAAAAGGCCGGGGAGGGGTCGCCTGCTGCTCCCTGCTCTTTTCCTGCTCCCTGCCCCCCGTCCCCCTTAAGGATGCAGGGTCCTCAGCGCTCAGTCCCTGTCAGTGCTCGAGGCAGACGACCCGGGCCCTGCCCTCGCTCTTGGCCAGGTAGAGCGCCTGGTCGGCCCGGCGGAGGAGGCTTTCCAGGTCTTCGCTGGGGGTCGAGTTGGACACCATTCCCCCGCTGATCGTGAAGCGCTCTCCGGGCAGTTCCTTGAGAACGAGTTCCTGCACGGCCTCCTCGATGCGCTCGCCCGTTTTCAAGGCCCTGGTGATGGAGGTCTGGGGAAAGAGAAGGGTGAACTCGTCGCCCCCGTAGCGGCCGAAGATGTCGTAGTCCCTGAGGCAGCCGCCCACGGTGTTGCAGATCTCCACCAGGACGAGGTCTCCGAGCTGGTGTCCGAAGCGGTCGTTGATCCCCTTGAAGTGGTCCACGTCGAAGATCATGAGCGCGGCCTGAAGGCCGAGGCGTTCGCTGCGCTCCATCTCCCTCCGGGCGAGATCCAGGAAGTGCCGCCGGTTGTAAATCTTGGTCAGGCTGTCGGTGGTGGAGAGCTCCATGAGCAGCGCGTTCTTCTGGCGGAGTTCGTCCTGGAGCTGCTTGACCTTCAGGTGGACCTTGGCCCGCGCCACCAGCTCGCCGGGGTGGAACGGCTTGGTGATGTAGTCGTTGGCTCCGGCCGAGAGCACTTTGATCTTCTGATCCACGTCGCCCACCGCGGTGAGCATGACTACGGGGACCTCCTGCATCTCCTCCCGGGATAAGCGCAGTTGCAGGAATTTGAGCCCGTCCATCTGCGGCATCACGAGGTCGCAGAACACGAGGTCCAAGGGATGGTCCATCATGATCTTGAAGCCGTCCAGGCCGTTCTCCGCCTCGTAGAAGGCCGCCTCGACGCCCGCCTCCTGGAGGACCTGGCGGATCTCCTCCCTGACGGACCGGGAATCTTCGACGATGAGGATTCTCGACTTCCCATTCTGGCTCAAGGTGTCCCGCTCCCCATCCTACAATGCGCCAGGGCGGCCCGTCTTGCAAGCCAAGTGGCCTCCGATGCGACGGAATCCAGCGTACGCAAGGTCGCCTCCTGGGAGGAGACCCACAAGGCCAGGGAGGCACCGGCCGCGAGACTCCTGAGGGCAAGGCCCGGAAGATCATCCAGGGCGGTCACGGCGCCCATGGAGAGGTCGTCCGTCACGCTGAGCCCATTGAAGCCCAGGGAGGACAGCAGTTCATAGGTCCCGGGATGCAGGGTGGCCGGGGTCCTCCCGTCCAGGAAGGCGTAGGCGGCGTGCCCCACCATGACATACGGCACGAGGCTGGCCAGCTCCCGGTAGGGGGCGAGGTGGTCCTGGCGGTCCACGAGGCCGCCCCCCACGAAGGGCAGGGCGCGATGGCTGTCCAGACGAGTACCTCCCAGCCCCGGGAAATGTTTCAGGCAGCCTTCGATGCCAGCCTCATGCAGTCCTGCGAGGAAGGCCTCGCAGCACGAGCTGACCGTGCGGGGATCGTCGCCGAAGAGCCTCCCCTCGAGCCCCGTGCCCGGATGGGCCGGACCGAGGTCGGCCACGGGGGCGAAATTCACGTCGAACCCCAGGCTGCGCAGGATCTCCCCGGCCTCCGCCCCGGCCGCCTTTGCCCTGGCGGGGTCCGCCGCGCAGGATTCCGCGCCCGGCAGGTCGTATCCGAGGGCGGCGAGCCGGCTGACCCTTCCCCCCTCCTGGTCCAGGGCGATCAGGGGGGAGAACCCTGCGGTGGAGCCGTGGATGGCCTGACAGAGCTCGGCCACCTGCTGCCCGCTCTTGAGGTGGCGGGCGAACAGGATCACCCCGTATGGCATGGAGCGCGCCAGGAACTCCGCCATGCGGGCATCCGGCGCGAAATCGTCGAGGGTGATCCAGATGGGATTCGGGGTCATGGGTGCGGCGTCTTCGTCTTGGGAGGCGAAGGCTTCGATGGATGCGGGGCCTTAGCCTTGGGGGGCGAAGGCTTCGGGGGAAGGGTGACGCGGTAGAGGGTGGGCTCGGGCGTGTCGCCCCAGGCCAGCACCGCCGCCTGGTCTCCGGCGACGGCCGGCGCCTTCAGAATGGCGCCCTTCGGCACACGCCAGTTCCAGATCTCCCTGCCGGACGTCGGATTGAGGATGAACAGCCGCTGGCCCGGGTCCTCGGCGAAGAGCAGGCCGGCCTGCACGGGGTAAGGGCCGAAGGAGGGCCTGCCGTCGGTGCGGAACTGCCAGGCGAGCTGGCCGGAGCGGATCCTCAGCGCCCTCACCAGGTGGTCAAGGGAGGCGTATACGACCAGCTTGCCGGTCACCCACGGCGGGTTCACCACCTGCCCGCCGCCGCGGTAGCGGTAGCGCTGCTTTCCTTCGGCGTCCGAAAGGGCCACGAGGGAGCCGTTGCTGGTGCCTGCCAGGAGAAGATCGTCGGCCAGCACCGCCGGGCCCGGTCCCTCCCCCTTCGGCGTCCAGGTCCAGAGGAGTCGCCCCTGCGGATTCAGGCGGGCCGCCGATCGGGCGTTCCAGACCCAGAATCCGCCGTCGGCCAGGCGCTGGGCCGACGTGGCCTTGAGCGGAAGGGGCGCGGCCCGGGTTTCGGGAAGGACGATTCGGTCCGCGTAGACCTCCACGGCTCCGTTCTGGCTCGGTAGAAGCGCCACGAGCTGGGAGGCCGGACCGGCGAGGCGCCCCACCTCCACGGGCATGCCCTTGCCCATCTGCCAGAGGTTCCCGTCGCGGTCCGCCAGCACCGGGCCCGTCGGCCCGCAGCGGGGCTGCATGAGGGGCATGATCTGGACGGGATCGCAGTCGGGAGCCGTTTCGCCCGGACTCATGATCTGATTGCGGCCGCCGGAGCTGAACACGTAGAGGCGGCCGCCGCAGAGAAGGGGGGCGAAGTCCGCCGCTATGTCCAGTGGGATGGCCTGAACCTGAACGGGCTCACCCCCGTAAGAGGTGAGCCCCGTCAGCATGAGTCCTGCGGCCAAGAAGCTTGCGATCCTGCCGACCCTGATCATGGAGACTCCAGAAGTGAGTCCTAGCCGGCCTGTTTGGAGGAAGCGGGCTGCATCTCCTTGATGAGGGACTCGTTGAACCGGATGGCCTTCTTCGCGTCGAGAGCCTGCCGCTGGCGCTCCACATAATCGTTCATCCACTGTTCCGCAACCTTGCCGGCCTGGGTCTGGGCGAGCTGGTCCTTGTCCTCTTCGAATTTCTTCATGTCGGCGTTGGTGCGATCGGTCACGATGCCCACGACCCAGCCGGTCTTGGTGGAGACCGGCCCCACCTTGTCGCCGGCCTTGGCGGCGAGGAAGGCCTTGCTGACCTCCGGATCCTTGCCCACGTTCGGGATGGCGTCAGTGGCGGTGAGCGGACCCACCTGCTGCGGCGTGTAGCTGTCCTTCTTGGCGTCGGCTTCGAGGGAGGCGGCATCCTTCGCCCCAGCCAGCAGAACGGAGGCGGCCGTCTTGGCAAAGGCGGCGGCCCGGTCGTTCTGGATCTCCTGCCGGAGCTGGTTCTTGGCCTCGTCGAAGCTGGCCGTGTGGGCGGGTTGGATGGTGGTCACCTTGAAGCGGATCACGCCGCTCTCGCGGTAGGGAAGGACCTTCGACCACGCCCCCTGGGCGGTGGCGAATATCGCCTTAGACAGCTCCGGATCGAAGCCCAGCGGGCCGATGGCCTGGTTCTCCCCGAAGGGGGCCGCCACGCCGGCCGGCTTGATACCGAACTTTTTGTCCAGGGCCTGCAAGCCCGAGTCATCCTTCAGGGAGGAGAGGTCCTTCTGCGCCTCGTCGTACTGTTTCTGGACCTCGCTTTGAATGGTGGGGTCCTTGAGCAGCATGGCCTGCTTGACCTGGTACTGGACCTCGCTGAACGGCTTGGTCTGGGGGCCGATGCCCGTGAGCTTGATGATGTGGAAGCCGAACTGCGTCCTGATGGGCCCCACCACGTCGCCCACCGCCTTGCACTGATCGAATACCGCATCCGCAAAGGGCTTCACCATGGCGGTCCGCGAGAACCACCCCAGGTCCCCGCCCCGCTGCGCCGTGCTGTCCTGCGAGTAGGCCTTGGCCATGGTTGCGAAATCCGCGCCGGCCTTGATCTTGTCGTAGATCTCCTGGGCCTTCTTCCTGGCGGCCTCGACTTCAGCGGGCTTGGCGTCCTGCGCCACCCGGATGAGGATGTGGCTGGCCCTGCGGTCGGTGGCCGGGATGGAGAAATCGGCCTGATGGGCGTTGTAGTACGCCTGGAGCTGGGCGTCCGAGAGCTTGACCCGGCTCTCGAAGTAGTTCTTGGAGAGCATGACGTACTGGATGGCGCGCTTCTCGGGGATCTTGAGGCTGTCCTTCTCCTGGTCGTACCGGGCCTTGATGTCCGCGTCCGTGATGGCCCCCACCTGCTGGTCGAACCGGCTGGATGGAATCTGGACGAGGGTCGCCTTGAACTTGTCGTTCTGTTCGGCGTAGAGGCGCCTGAGGTCGGCGTCCGAGAGATAAACCGAGCTCGTCAGGAGGTCGTGCAGCTTCTCCATCAGCAGCTCGGTCCGCAGGAAGGTCTGGTAGTCATGGGCGGAGACGCCCAGGCTGCCGAGGAGCTGAGGGTACTGGGACTTGGGATCGCTGAAATTGTAGAGCCGCTGGATCGTGGCGGCCAGATCCTCATCGCTCACCGAAAGCCCGTAGGACTTGGCCATCTTGGTGAGGATGAGCTCGTCGACCATCTGGTTGGCGATGTTCTGCGGCGCGCCCTGGAGGAAGCTGTCCCGGAAGTTGTCTCCCAGCATGGACTTGATCCGGTCCACGTAAAAGCGGTACTTGAGGCGGAACACGGCGGGAGGAAGGCTCTCGCCATCCACCTTCACGGCGTAATCGCCCCCGAAGAGGGAGCTGCCCTTTTTTTCGCTTTCGAGACCCCCGCCCCAGACGGTGAAGATCGCCATGATGAAGGAGATGACGATGATCCAGAGCAGGATCTTCAGGAATCCCATGTTGCGCATGCGTTTCAAGACGTTCATGAGGCGCTTCCTCCACTCGCAAAGAACTTCATGATACAGGATTTTAGCCGCTCCGACAAGGTGCAAAGGACCGACAGCACAGGGCCGACGGACGGGCCCCCGGTCCGCGGTTCCCCGGCCCCGCATTCTTTCTGCGCCGGGACGTTTCAGATACAATGCGCCGGGAGGCACCATGGGCAGGCCCTTCAGCGTGGCGGTAGTGGCCGGCGAACCCTCGGGGGACGGTCACGCGGGGAAACTGGTGGAGGCCTTCGACCGCCTGGCGCCGGGGAGCCGGTGGTTTGGCGCGGGCGGCCCCGCCATGGCCTCCGCCGGCGTGGAGATCGCGGTGCCCATGGAGAGGCTCGCCGTGGTGGGCATCGCCGAAGTTGTGACCCACCTGCCCAGCCTGTGGCGCTCCATGGGAACGCTCAAGCGAATGCTCAGGCAGCGTCGGCCGGATGCCCTGGTGCTCGTGGATTTCCCGGATTTCAACTTTCGCCTGGCCCGGTTCGCCCACCAGCTCGGGGTGCCGGTGCTGTACTACATCACTCCCCAGGTTTGGGCGTGGCGACAGGGACGCACTGAGTTCCTGAGACGGAACGTGGACCTCTGCCTGGTCATCTTCCCCTTCGAGGAGCCCTTTCTGGCGGCCCGCGGGGTCCGCGCCCGATTCGTGGGCCACCCCTTTGTCGGCACGGTAGCGACCGACACCTCCCTGCAGGCCTTTCTCGACCGCCAGGGGCTCGGGCCCGAGCGGAGACGCGTCGCCCTCCTTCCCGGCAGCAGGGCCTCGGAGGTCCAGAGGAACCTCCCCCCCCTGATGGACGCCGCCCGCCGGCTCCTGGCGGCCCGGCCGGACGTCTGCGTGCTCGTCCCATGGGCGAAGGGGTTGCCCGATGCGCTCCGGAGGCCTTACCGCGACCTGGACGTCCGCTGGGTGGAGGGAGAGTACAGGGACGTGCTCGGACACGCCCACGCGGCAGCCGTGGCCTCGGGCACGGCCACGTTGGAGGGGGCGCTCCTGGGCGTGCCGGAGGTTATCGTCTACCGCCTGAAGGGGGCCAGCTATGCCATCGGGTCGCGCCTGGTGAAGCTGGAAAACGTGGGGCTTCCCAACATCGTCCTCGGAGAACGCGCCATCCCCGAATTGATCCAGTCCGACTTCACGGGTGAGCGCGTGGCGGACGTGCTCGGCGGGTTTCTGGACGAGCCCGAGGTGAGCCGGACGCGGGCCGAGGTGATGTCTCGGGAAATCAGAGCGCGGCTTGGAGAGGGGTACGGCTACCAGAGAGCGGCCAGTGAGATCCTGGCCTTCCTGGAAGCGCCGGAGCGCCGGGGTGGCCGGGCCGCCGGGTGAGCGGCAGACAGACGAGGGTCCGGCGGAGCGTGATCCGGCCGGACCCGTTGAGATGCGGGGTTAAAGGGAAGGGAGGCTCAGCCAGCCTTCTGGATCTTGCCGGCCTTGAGGCACTTGGTGCACACGCGGACGGTCTTGGTCTGCCCGTTGACGCTGGCCCGGACGGTCTGTAGGTTGGGAAGCCACCGGCGCTTGGTGAGGTTGTGGGCGTGGCTGACGTTGTTTCCCACGCTCGGCTTCTTCCCGCAGATCTCGCACACTCTTGCCATGGTGGTGCTCCTTCGCGAAGGAGCCTTTATACCAAATCCCGCAGATTCTTGCAAGTGCCGGCGCCTGAAGGGATGGAGTAAGGGGGATAGGGGACAAGGGACAGGGGGACAGTGGGACAGGAAGGGACAACTGCACGGCCTACCGGTCTCTTTCGACATCTCCTCATCTCCTCATCACCTCATCACGACCCGGCGTTGTTGCCGTGGGCGTTTCATAGGGACAAGGGACAGGGGACAAGGGACAGGGGACGGGGGGATAGGAAGGGACAACTGCACGGCCTACCGGTCTCTTTCGACATCT